>JBEAOO010000196.1:0-26945 GCA_041164825.1 Pseudomonadota bacterium
GGCCGGGCATGCCAATCAAACAGCGCGTCAAACGTGGGCCACTGGTCGATGGGCACGGGCACATCCTGCAGCGTGTCGTCGGCGGCCGGGTCGGTGGGCAGCGTGGGCGTGGGGCCGGCCCAGTCGGCCAGATGGCGCCGCTCGCGCAGCCAGCGGCGCACGGCCGGTGGCACGGCGCTGCCGGCGCGGCGTGTGGTCCAGCCGACGAACAAAGCGATGTCGGCCCGCGCAGGGTGCGAGGGCTCGATCGCTGGCGTGTCGGTGAAGCGCAGGCCGAACATGGGGGGTGCCGGTGGGTGATGTCAGGAGTTGTTGTGCTGAGATGCAGCGCGCCTCACGCTGCCTCGAACTCCAGCGCTTCGGCGCTGAGCACCAGCTCTTCCATCGCCACGTCGCCGCCGCCTTTGGCGGCCAGCGTCGGGCCGCTGTATTTCATCGGGATCACATTGCGCAGCTTCCAGACCTGCACTGGGGTGCGGGCTTCGTCGAGCAAGGTGATGGAGACATCGCGCTGCGCGGCCACGCCGGTGCTGCGCGCTTCAGTGATCCAGGCCCAGATGTCGGCCGAGTTGATGACGCCGCGCTTGAGCGTCACGTCGGCCACCTTGTGCAGGCCGGGCACCTTGCGCACGTGGTTCTCGCGGTCGTTGCCGTAGCGGTACTCGGCGATGGTGATGTCGCTGCTCAGGCCCGACACATCGGAGAAGCCGCCAAAGGCCTCCGCGCCGGCAAAGTTGACGATGAAATTGAATGCACCGTAGGGGACTTGGCGTGCCATGGTGGGGCTCCTTGCGAACTGTGAGGGGGCGGGTCGTGCGGCGCGGCGATCAGTCGCGCGCGTCCGCCGTCTTCTGGCCGATGCGGAAGATCACGAACTCGGCCGGCTTCACCGCCGCCACGCCGATCTGGCACACCAGGCGGCCGTTGTCGAGGTCGTTCTGCGTCATGGTCGAGCGGTCGCAGCGCACGAAGTAGGCGTCGTCGGCCTTGCTGCCGAGCAGCGCGCCGCTGCGCCACTCGTTGTAGAGGAACGAGCCGATGGTGTCGCGGATGTTGGCCCACAGGCGCTCGCCGTTGGGCTCGAACACGGCCCACTGCGTGCTGCGGTCGATCGACGCTTCGAGGTAGTTGAAGTAGCGCCGGATGTTCACGTATTTCCATTCCGGGTCGCTGCTGGCGGTGCGCGCGCCCCACACGCGCATGCCGCGCCCGGGGAAGTAGCGCAGGCAGTTGATGCCCAACGGGTTGAGCATTTCCTGCTCGCCCATGCTGACCTCGCGCTCAAAGCGCAGCGCGCCACGCACCACCTCGTTGGCGGGTGCCTTGAACACACCGCGCTCGATGTCGTTGCGCGCGTAGATGCCGCAGAGGAAACCCGAGGGCGGCAGGGCCAGCTCGCGCGGGATGTCGTCGCGGCCCGGGCGGGCGTTGGGGTTGGCGATCACCACCCAGGGGTAGTAGAGCGCGGCGTATTTGCTGTCGATGGTGGCGCGGGCGATGCGGGCGTCACCGGCGTTCAGGCCGCGGTCGGTGTCGAGCACGGCGATGCGGTAGCTGCGCCGGCCTTCGGCGTGGCTGATGAGGGCGTTGCGGATGGCGTCGCGCTCGGCGAAGGCGCTGCTGCCCGGCGCGGCGACGATGGCCACGTCGTCGATCTTGGCCAGCGCGCTGAAGGCGTTGCCATAGGCCGCGGCGGTGGGCAGCACACCGTCGTTGCCGCCCGTGAGCGCAAACGAGCCGCGCCGGCCGGTGAGCTCGCTGCTGGCAAACAGCGCGTTCAGCAACTGCAGCGCGTTGACGGCCGAGCCGAGTTGCGCGGCGTAGAGGTTTTCGATCTGGTCGGCGCGGCGGTTGGGTTGCGGCGCCAGCACGGTGCCGAGCCAGCGCGGGTGGCTGCGGTCGAGGCCGAGGTCGTCAATGGCGAGGCTGCCGCCATCGGCATCGGTGGTGATGACGGCCAGCGTCACCAGCACCACCGAGGCGACCAGGGCGCGCCCCGCATCCACCGCGGCTTGGGCGGCGGCACGCGCGGCCGCATCGGCCCCAGCCGGCAAGGCGGCTTGGGCGGCGAGCGCGGCGGTGAGGGCGGTTTGGCCGGCGGCATCGGGCAAGGTGGCTGCGCCATCGGCACCGGTGTCGGCCAGGGCCAGCCACGTGCCGGCCCGTTTGACGAAGTAGCTCAGGCTGGCCGCGGCCACACCGGCGCGCACCAAGCTGCCTTCGGGTGCGGTGTCGAGCACGCGCTGCGGTGCGGGGGCGACGATCTCGCGCGTCTGGATGCCGCGCAGCGCGGGCGCTTCGTTGCTGGGCACCGCGCCGTTGCCGCTGCGGCCCGGAAAGCGCGCGATGAAGCGGATGCGGTTGCTCTCGTCCTCGGCGGGCGGGTTCACGGCCGGCAGGCGCCGCAAGTCGGCGGTGCTGGCGCGGCCGTGGGTGGCGCCCTCCATGAACACGCGGGCCACGTAGAGCCGCGAGCCACCCTCGTTGAAGTAGGCGCGCACTGCGTGGGCCAGGTAGTTGGTGGGCACGCTCAGGTCCAGGTCGGCAAAGCCGCCGTAGATGCGCTCAAAGTCGGCCGCGCTGGTCAGGATCTCGGGCAGCAGCTCGGGGCCGGCGATGGGGCCTTTGCGCGTGGGCCCGGCAAAGGCCGTGGTGCTGGTGCCCACGCCTTCGATCGACTTGGCGCGGAAGCTGGTTTCTTCAACATAAACACCGGGGGCAAGGTATTCGGGCATGGTGGGCTCCAGGGCGTGGGTTAGGGCAGGCTGATCGCCAGGTGTTGGGTGCGGCCGCTGGCGAGCGTGACGGCCTGGGTGTGGCGGGGCACATCGGCGCGCTCGGCCAGCGTGTCGGGGTTGATGAAGGGCTCATTCAACGGCGGGGCGGGGTCGGTGCTGATGCGCAACTCGGCCGCCACCTCGCGCTCCACCACCAGGTCGTCGAGGCCGGCCGTCACTTGCGCCAGGCCGGCCACGATCACCAGCGCCTCGCCGCGCGCGTCGCTCAGGCCGCGCCCAATCAGCGCACCGCCCGCACTGCGGTGCACCCGCAGCACGGCGTTGCCCACCGGTTGGCCCGCGCGCTGCAGCGACACGCGCAGCACCGCCCAGGTGGAGAGCAGCGGCGCGGCAGCACTCGGGTCGAGCACCACGTCGATGGGTGTGAAGCGCTCGGCCAGCGGGCCGGCGGGCGCGGTGGCGCGGGGCAGGGCCAGCGTGAACAAGCGCGGCAGCGTGCGCCCGCTCGGGTCGCTGACACGGCCGGTGAGGCTGAGCGCGGGCACGGCGGGCAGGGGGTCGAACGCGGCTTCAAACGCGGTGATGGCCGGGCCATCGGCCAGCGGCACGGCCGGTGGCTGGAGCGCCACCACCACCTGCACGCCATCGGGCTTGCGCAGCCAAGTGACGCCGGGCGCTTGCACGTCGAGCGCGCTGGTGACGGGCCGGCGCGTGGCGGCATCGACAAAGCGCACGGCGGCCCACACGCGCCGCACATCGGGCTCCAGCAGGGCGAAGGCGCTGCGGCTCATGGCTGCGCGCTCCCGAGTCCATCGGGCCGGCCGTAGTCGAAGCGGCGCACCAGCACGGGCGCGGCCTCGTCGTCTTCGACATCGAGCGTGACGATGCGCGCCACATAGGGTGCGCTCAGGCGGTAGCTGGGTTTGATGGAGTCCCAGAGCCGGGCCATGTCTTCCACGCTCATCTCGGCGGGGATGAGTTGCACCACGTCGTCGGCGCGCCAGCCGCCGCTGCTCGACAGGGTGGAGGCATCGAGCAGTGGCTCGCGGTGCAGCTCGCGCAGCATCCAGCCAAACACGGTCAGCTCGGCGCCGGTGACGCTGCTCCACACGCTCAGCAGCAGGTGCACATCGAGCATCAGCGGGCGGTTGCGCTTGCCGGGGCTGGCGGGGGCCTGGGTGTTGCGCAGTTGTTGGTTGACGGTGATGCGGTGCGGCCAGACGGTGAGCGTGGCTTGTTGGCCATCGCTGGTGACGTCGTCGAGCAGGCCGCCGCTGCCGATGGCGTTGAAGGCGCAGCTGTGCGCTGCGCGCAGGTCGGCCGGGTAGGCGTTGTCCAGCCGTTTGGCCAGCGATTCGGCCAGCGAGAGCAGGGCAAAGGGATTGGCCATGGCGCAGTCCTCAGCCCTCGCCCTGTTGGGGGGGGGGCGGCCGTTGCGCCACGATGCGCCCGCCGGCGGCGCGCAGCGGGCCGTGCTCGGCCTCGAAGTCGGCCACGGCCTCGCCCAGCAGTTCGAGCAAGGCCTTGGCGTAGGCGGGGGTCATCACGATGCAGGCGCGCTCGGCCTGCGGCGCTACGCCGTCGTAGGCCTGGGCAAACCGCAGCAGCACCTCGTCGGCGCTGACGCCCACTTCAAAGTGGTTGGCGTAGTCGTAGGCGCGCGATTCTGCGGGGGTCACCGCGGCGGTGGCGTGCAGGGGGTGGACCAGGTGCATGCGCATGGGGCTGTCCATCGCATGCGGCGTGCCAACCCACCAGCGTCGAAAAGTTGTTTGAAATCAAGGGCTTGGCGATGTGCCGATCGGGCCGTGTCACAGGGCCGATGTGACACCCGCAGGCACTTTCCCTTTGCGATCAAGCACTTGCGTGTCACACCCCCCTGTGACACCGGGTGTGACGTGTTGCGCTGCCCCGGCGCTGTGCGCGGCCGACCGCCGGCCCGCCGCGCCACGCCCCAAGCCGGCCCACCGCTGCACCATATGAAAGCATTTTTGCGCGAAAGCGTTGGCATGAAAATGGCTTACCTTGGTGGGCGAGCCGGACTTTCTTCCCGGCTGCTGGCTGCTAAGGACTGAACCATGGCTTTCCGTTTCACCGCGCTGACCCCCACGCCCATTTTTGCTGCCCCGGCCGTGCGCACCGCCCGCGGCCTGCTGCTGGCCCTGACGCTGTGTGCCTCAGCCGCTTCGGCCCTGGCCGCTGGCACGCTGCGTGTGGCCATGACGGCCTCCGACATCCCGCTGCCCAATGGCCAAACCGACCAAGGCGCCGAAGGCATGCGCTTCATGGGCTACACGGTGTTTGAAGCGCTGGTGGGCTACGACATGTCGTCGGCCGACAAGGCCACCTCGCTGGTGCCGGGCCTGGCGCTGTCGTGGCAGGTGGACCCGGCCGACAAACTGCGTTGGACCTTCAAGCTGCGCCCGGGCGTGAAGTTCCATGACGGCTCGGACTTCACGGCGCAGGCTGTGGTGTGGAACCTCGACAAGATCTTGAACGCCAAGGCCGAGCAGTTCGACCCCAAGCAGGCCGCTCAAGGCCGTGGCCGCATCCCCACGGTGGCGAGCTACAAGGTCATCAATGACCTGACGGTGGAGATCACCACCAGCGAGGTCAACGCCTTGTTGCCCTACCAGATGGCCTGGATCGTGATGTCCAGCCCCGCGCAGTGGGCCACGGTGGGCAAGAGCTGGGACGCGTTTTTGAAGGCACCGTCGGGCACCGGCCCGTTCAAGCTCGAGAGTTATGTGCCGCGTGAACGCGCGGTGCTGGCGCGCAACCCCGCGCACTGGAACACCGCCCACTTGCCCAAGCTCGACAAACTCGTGCTGCTGCCCGTGCCCGATGCCTCGGCCCGCGTGGCTGCCCTGCGCTCGGGCCAGGTGGACTGGATCGAGGCGCCGCCGCCGGACGCCATCGACAGCCTCAAGGGTGCGGGTTTCGCCATCACCAGCAACGTCTACCCGCACGTCTGGCCCTGGCATTTCTCGCGCCTGGAGGGCTCGCCGTGGAACGACATCCGCATCCGCAAAGCCGCCAACCTCGCCATCGACCGCGAGGGCATGAAGCAGTTGCTGGGCGGCATGATGGTGTCGGCCAAAGGCATGGTGCCGCCGAACAGCCCCTGGTTTGGCAAGCCCAGCTTTGAGGTCAAGTACGACGTGGCCGCGGCCCGTGCGCTGATGGCCCAGGCGGGCTACAGCAAAGACAAGCCGCTGAAGATCAAATCGATCATCTCGCCCTCGGGCTCGGGCCAGATGCAGCCGCAGCTGATGAACGAGTTCATCCAGCAAAACTTGGCCGAGATCGGCATCCAGGTCGAGTTTGATGTGCGCGACTGGAACGCGCTGCTGGCCAACTGGCGCGCCGGCGCCAAAGACCCGGGCACCAAGGGTGCCACCACCACCAACAGCTCCTACTTCAGCCAGGACCCGTTCACCGCGCTGATCCGCCACGTGGACAGCGCGCTGATGCCGCCCAAGGGCACCAACTGGGGCTACTACAGCGACCCCGAGATGGACAAGCTGTTTGACGGCGTGCGCACCGAGTTCGACCCCAAGGCGCAGCTGGCGCTGATCCAGAAATCGCACGAGAAGTACGTCAACGAGGCGCTGTTCCTGTTCGTCGCGCACGACGTGTCGCCACGCGCCATGACCAAGAAGGTCAAGGGCTTCGTGCAGCCGCAGAACTGGTTCCTCGACTTCTCGGCCATCTCGGTCGACAAGTGAGCGGCACCGCTGCCTGCTGCTTTCTTTGACGACGTGTGACGTCGTGTGACGACCTGCCGAGTCCCGGGACCGCACCATGCTGACCTACCTGCTCAAGCGCCTGCTCGCCGCGCTGCCCATCGCGTTGGCGGTGACGGTGCTGTGTTTTTCGCTGGTGCACCTGGCGCCCGGCGACCCGCTCTCGGCCGTGCTGCCGTCTGACGCCTCGCAAGAGGTGGTGGACGCCGTCAAGGCCGAGTACGGGCTCGATCAGCCCGTGCCGGTGCAGTACCTGCGCTGGTTGCAGCGCGCACTCTCGGGCGACCTCGGGCGCTCCATCAGCAGCGGCCGGCCGGTGAGCGAAGAGATCGGCAAGGCCATTGGCTACTCGCTGGCACTGGCCGGTCTGGCCGCCACGCTCGCCTTCACGGTGGGCGGGCTGCTCGGCCTGGCCGCGGGGTACCGCCAAGGCACGGCGCTCGACCGCCTGTTGTCGTCGCTGGCGATTGCTGGCGTGTCGCTGCCGCACTACTGGCTGGGCATCGTGCTGGTGGCGATTTTTTCGGCGCGGCTGAACTGGTTGCCGGCCATGGGCGCGGGCGGTGACGAGGCCCGTTGGAGCGCCGAGCGCTTGCAGCACCTGATCTTGCCCACGCTCACGCTCGCGGCCATGCCGGCCGGCATCGTGATGCGCTCGGTGCGCGCACTGGTGGCCGACACCCTCAACAAGGACTTCATCACCGGCCTGCTCGCCAAGGGCATGGGCCCGGGCGCCATCTTTGCCCACCTGGCCAAGAACATCGCGCCCACCACGTTGGCGGTGATGGGCGTGCAACTGGGCTACCTGATGGCCGGCTCGATCTTGGTGGAAACCGTGTTCGCCTGGCCGGGCACCGGCCTGCTGCTCAACACCGCCATCTTGCAGCGCGACATCCCGCTGCTGCAGGGCACGATCTTCGTGCTGGCCATGATGTTCGTGGCGGTCAACCTGCTGGTGGACCTGCTGCAACCGCTGTTCGACCCGCGCATGAAGCGCCAATGAACGGGACGTGATCACCATGAACACCGCCGTGTTGCCGGCCACCGCCGTGGCCACCCCACCCCGCCACGCACCGCAAGGTTATTGGGCCGGCGTGCTGCGCCGCTTGTTGCGCGACCGCGTGTCGGTGCTGTGCATCGTGGTGCTGACGTTGATCGTCGGCGGCGCGTTGCTCGCACCCTGGATCGCGCCGGCCGACCCCACGCTGGGCAGCGTCCTCAAACGCCTCAAACCCGTGGGCACACCCGGCCACCTGCTGGGCACCGACGAGCTGGGCCGCGACATGCTCACCCGCTTGCTCTACGGCGGCCGCGTCTCGCTGCTGATGGGTTTGGCGCCGGTGGGGCTGGCGCTGCTGATCGGCGGCACGCTGGGCATGGTGGCGGGCTTTCGCGGCGGCTGGCTGGGCACGCTGATCATGCGCAGCGTTGATGTGGTGTTTGCCTTCCCGTCGGTGCTGCTGGCGGTGGCCATTGCCGGCGCGCTGGGCGCGGGTGTGGGCAATACGCTGCTGGCGCTCACCATCGTGCTGATCCCGCCGCTGGTGCGCGTCACCGAGAGCGCCACCACCCAGTTGCGCAGCAGCGAGTTCATTGATGCGGCGCGCGCCAGCGGCGCGGGTGATGCGGTGATCCTGCGCCAGCAGGTGCTGAGCAATGTGATCGGGCCGGTGCTGGTGTATGCCACCAGCCTGCTCTCGGTGGCCATCATCATGGCCGCGGGACTGTCGTTCATTGGCCTGGGTGCCAAGCCGCCCACGGCCGAGTGGGGGCTGATGCTCAACACCTTGCGCAACGCCATCTACACCCAGCCGCTGCTCGCCGCCCTGCCGGGTGTGCTGATCTTTGCGGTGTCGCTGGGCTTCAACCTGCTGGCCGATGGCCTGCGCAGTGCGATGGAGGTGAAGTGATGGACACGCCACTCACGGCGCCAGCACTGGTCGATGTGGCCGGCCTGCGCAAGCAGTTCACGGTGCGCGGCGCGCGCTGGGGCGCACCGAAGAAGGTGGTGCACGCGGTGTCGGACATCTCCTTCCGCGTGGCGGCCGGGCAGACGCTGGGCATCGTCGGCGAGTCGGGCTGCGGCAAGTCGACGTTGGCGCGGTTGCTGATGGGCCTGATCGAGGCGGACGACGGCCAAGTGCAGATCGCCGGCCAGCGCCTGGGCCCGCAGCCCGCGCAGCTCAAGGCGCTGCGCCGCAAGGTGCAGATGGTGTTCCAGGATTCGTTCGCGTCGCTGAACCCGCGCCTGAGCATCGAAGCGGCGCTGATGTTTGGCCCGCTGGTGCACGGCGTGCCGCGCGATGAAGCGCGCGCCCGCGCCCATGCGCTGCTCGATCGCGTGGGCCTGGCGCCCGCACGCTTTGCATCGCGCTACCCGCACGAGGTGTCGGGCGGCCAGCGCCAGCGCGTCAACATCGCGCGCGCTTTGGCACTGCAACCCGAGGTGGTGATCTTTGACGAGGCCGTGTCGGCGCTCGACAAATCGGTGGAGCTGCAGGTGCTGAACCTGTTGCAGGAATTGAAGGCCGAGCTGGGCCTGACCTACCTCTTCATCTCGCACGACCTGAATGTGGTGCAGTACATCAGCGACCAGGTGCTGGTGATGTACCTCGGCCAGATCGTCGAGATCGGCCCGGTGCAAGACGTGTTCGAGCGCCCCGCCCACCCCTACACCCGCGCGCTGCTGGCCTCCATGCCGAGCATGGACCCGCGCCAGCGCACCACCGTGGCACCGCTGGTGGGCGACCCGCCCAGCCCCATCGATCCACCCTCGGGCTGCCGCTTTCGCAGCCGCTGCCCACACGCCCGCGCGCTCTGCGCCGCGCAGATGCCGCTGCTCGATGCGGCCGGTGGCGCCAGCGTGCAGGCGCACCGCACGGCCTGCCACATGATCCGTTCGCCCGAGGTGTTTGCATGAGCGCCGTTCCCGTCACCCGCGCCACCCCCTTGGCCGCCGTGCGCGATCTGCAGGTGCGCTTTGCCAGCCCGCGCGGCACCGTGCAGGCCGTGAGCGGCGTGAGTTTTGACGTGATGCCCGGCGAGGTGCTGGGCCTGATCGGCGAATCGGGCTGCGGCAAGAGCGTGACCCTGCGCGCCTTGATGCGCCTGCTGCCCGCCGCGCGCAGCCAAGTGACGGGCAGCGTGCGCGTGGACGGCCAAGACGTGTTGGCGCTGAACCCACGCGCGCTCAGCGCCTACCGCGGCGGCACCACGGCCATGGTGTTCCAGGACCCGTCGCTGGCGCTCGATCCGGTCTACACCGTGGGCCAGCAGATCGGCGAGGCGGTGAGGCGCCACCTCGGCGTCAGCCCCGCCGAAGCGCGGCAACGGGCGCTCGATCTGCTGGAGCAGGTGAAGGTGCCCTCGGCCGCCTCGCGGCTCGACAACTACCCGCACGAGCTCTCAGGCGGCATGCGCCAGCGGGTGATGATCGCGCTGGCCTTGTCGTGCGGGCCGAAGCTGGTGCTGGCCGACGAGCCCACCACTGCGCTTGATGCGACGGTGCAGATCCAGGTGCTGCTGATCCTGCGCGAGCTGCAGCAGCGGCTGGGCATGAGCGCGGTGTTCGTCACCCACGACCTGGGCGTGGCGGCCGAGATCTGCGACCGCATTGCGGTGATGTACGCCGGCCGCATCGTCGAGATCGGCAGCGCCGAGCAGGTGCTGCTGGCGCCGCAACACCCCTACACGCAAGCGCTGCTGGCCAGCACGCTGCACGGCGCCTCGCGCGGCAGCCGCTTGGAAGGCATCCCCGGCGCGCCGCCGGACCTCGTGGACCTGCCGGCGGGCTGTGCGTTTGCCGAGCGCTGCCCACGTGCTGATGCGACCTGCGCGGCCCGTGTGCCCGCCTTGCACGCGGTGAACGCAGCGGGCCAGCAAGCCGCGTGTTGGCGCTTGACCGCAGAGACGGAGGCCGTGCTGTGAGCCGCCCCTATCGCATCGCCCTGCTCAACCCCAATACCAGCGTGATCTCGACCGAGCTGATGCTGCGCAGCGCGCGCCGCGGCCTGCCGCCGATGGTGCGGGTGGAGGGCCGCACGGTGCCGCACGGCCATGCCTTCATCAGCACACCGGCGGCGCTGGCCGAGGCCGCCGAGGGCATCGTCGGCCCCGCGCTGGCGGCGGTGCAGGGCGAAGGTTTTGACGCGCTGATCGTGGCCGGTTTTGGCGACCCGGGCCTGATGGCCTTGCGCGCGCAGCTCGACGTGCCCGTCACCGGTCTGGGCGAAGCGGCCATTCTGGAGGCCGCCCAAGGCGGACGCCCTTACGCCATCGTCACCGTCACGCCCGAGCTCCACAGCAGCTTGCGGGCCGCCGCCCACACCTGGGCACCGGCGGCGCCGCTGGTGGCCATCCGCTACACCAGCGGCCCGCTGGGTGAGGTGCTGCACACGCCACAAAGCCTGGAAGACGCGCTGCACGCCGCCTGCCGCAAAGCGGTGGACATCGACCATGCCGATGCCATCGTCATCGGTGGTGGCCCCTTGGCGCAGGCCGCGCAGGCGCTTGCCGCGAGGCTGCGCGTTCCGGTGATCGACCCAGTGGCTGCGGCCGTGCGCCTGGCGTGTCAACGCGGTGGCGTGTGTGCCTGACGCAGCGTGTCCTGCCCTTTTTCGAATCCCCCCGTTCCTCGTCGTCCCCTCATCACCCGGAGGTTTTGCCATGTCCCGTCTCACCACTTTTTTGCGTCACCCGTTGAGCTGTTTGGCCCTCGCGGCCGCACCGGCGCTGATGGCGCTGGCCCCGGCCCAGGCGGCCGATCTGCAAATGCGCGTGGCCGGTAATTCCTCGGCCAATGTGCGCCACTCCGATGGCATCGAGAAACCCTTCTTCCTCGGCCTGCCCAAGGCCACGGGCATCGACATGGATGTGAAGTTCAACCCCATGGACGTGGTCAACGTGAAGCCCGATGACGCGCTGCGCCTGCTGCGCTCCAACATCTTTGACGTGATGTCGGTGCAGATCGGCAGCGTGGCGCGCGACGACCCGTTCTTTGAGGGCATCGACCTCGCTGGCGTCTCCACCAACATGGGCCAGCTGCGCAAGGCCATGGAGGCCTACAAGCCCGCGTTTGACGCACGCCTGCAAGAGAAATTCAAGGCCAAGGCGCTGACGCTGTGGCCGTTCGGCCCGCAGGTGTTCTTCTGCAACAAGCCGATCAAGTCGATCGCCGACTTCAAGGGCTTGAAGGTGCGCAGCTTCACGCCCAGCATGTCGGCCATGCTGCAAAACCTGGGCGCCACGCCGGTGACGCTGTCGTTCTCCGAGGTGTACTCGGCGCTGGGCAATGGCGTGGTCGATTGCGGCGTGACCTCGGCCAACTCGGGCAACTCCGGCAAGTGGCCCGAGGTGACGCAGTACTTCTACCCGCTGGCCGTGGCCGGTTCGGTGCAGGGCCACTTCGTCAACCTCGACTTCTGGAAAAAGCTCAGCCCGGCGCAACAGACCAAGCTGCAGGCCGAGTTCAAGAAGATGGAAGACCAGATGTGGGACCTGGCCGAAGAAGGCACGGCCGACTCCATCAACTGCAACACCGGCAAGGCCTGCAAGAGCGGCACGCCCTACAAGATGACCTTGGTGCCGGTGACGGCCGATGACGAAGCCAAGGTCAAGGCCGCCTCGGCCGCCACCGTGCTGCCGATGTGGAAGGGCGTGTGCAACAAGGTCGATGCCAAGTGCAGCGAGACCTGGAACGCCACCGTGGGCAAGGCCCGCGGCATGACGATTCAATAAGCCACGTTCACCCCACCCGCAGGACGCCCACCATGGCCCACGCCAACCCCCTCAGCGAGAAGATCGCCCCCGTCACCCGAAGCGCCACCTTGGTGTGCGGCTGGGCGCTGTTTGCTTATGCCATCGGCTTGACGCTGGAGGTGCTGGGGCGCAAGTTCTTCGCCACCTCCTTCAAGGGCATCGACGAGCTGGGCGGCTTCGTGCTGGCCATCGGTGCGGCCATTGGCGCGGCGCACGCGATGGCGCAGCGCAGCCACACGCGGGTGGATGTGTTTCTGGTGCGCTTTCCGCGGCTGCTGCAGCGGCTGCTCAACACGCTGGCCATGCTGTGCTTTGCGGGCTTCGCCACCTTCGCCGCCTGGCGCGGGGTGGCGGTGTTGCGCGACACGCTGGAGTTCGGCAGCACCGCCACCAACCTGGAGCAGCCGCTGTGGGTGCCGCAGGCGATGTGGGTGGCGGGCCTCGTGCTGCTGGCGCTGGTGACGCTGGTGTACGCGGCCCACGCGCTGTACCTGCTGCTCACCGGCCGGCCCGAGCTGAACGCCTGGTACGGCCCGGCCAGCGCCCAGGAGGAGCTGGACGCCGAGCTGGCCGAGATCGCCTCACGCGGCGTGACGGCCGACGACACCTTGGGCGCGGCCAGCGCCCCGTTGCCACGCTGAAGGGCCGCCACCATGTCCGATATTTCTTTGCTCGCCGTGGGCGCCGGATTTGCGCTCTTGATCGGGCTGATGAGCCTGGGCCTGCATGTGGCCTTCGTGATGTTCGGCCTCAGCCTGCTGGGCGCCGTGGCCTACCTGGGGTGGCCGGCGGCGCTGGCGTACGGCACGCAGTACTGGAGCGCCAACAACAACTTCGTGCTGGTCTCGGTGCCGCTGTTCATCTTGCTCGGTGAGCTGCTGGTGCGTGGGGGTTTCACTGACAAGATGTACCGCTCGCTGTCCGATTGGTTGAGCCCGCTGCCGGGTGGGCTGCTGCACTCCAACATCGGTGCCTCGGCGCTGTTTGCGGCGGTGTCGGGCTCCTCGGTGGCCACGGCCGCCACCATCGGCACGGTGGCGCTGCCCGCCTTCAAGCAGCGCGGCTACAACGCGCGCCTGGTGCTGGGCACCATCGCGGCCGGCGCCACGCTCGGCATCCTGATCCCGCCGTCGATCAACATGATCATCTACGGCGCGATGACCAACACCTCGGTCGGCAAGCTCTACGCCGCGGGCGTGGTGCCGGGCCTGCTGCTCACCGCCTTGTTCATGGCCGTGGTGGTGGTGGCTTGCTTGTGGAACCCCTCACTCGCCGGCACGCCCGATGCGCCCGCGCCGCTGCGCGACAAGCTGCGCCGCCTGCTCGATCTGGTGCCGCCGCTGCTGGTGATCGTGCTGGTGATGGGCAGCATCTACGCCGGCTGGGCCACGCCCACCGAGTCGGCCGCCATCGGCGTGGTGGTGTCGGCACTGCTGTGTGCGGGCCACGGCCGGCTGAGCGTGAAGATGCTGCACGAGAGCTTCGTCACCACGCTCTCCATCACGGCGATGATCATGCTGATCGCCGCGGCCGCGTTCTACTTGAACTTCGTGCTGGGCATGCTGGGCGTGCCCAATATGTTGACGAAGTTCGTCGTCGACCTGCACGCCAGCCCGGGCCAGATCATCCTGATCTTGACCGTGCTGTACCTGATCTTGGGTTGCTTTCTGGACGCGCTGGCGATGGTGGTGGGCACGATCCCGATCGTCTTTCCCATCGTCACCGCGCTCGGCATCGACCCGGTGTGGTTCGGCATCTTCCTGGTCATCATGGCCGAGCTGGCGCTGATCACCCCGCCGGTGGGCATGAACCTGTACGTGGTGCAGGGCGTGCGCGGCGAGGGCAACATCATCGACGTGATCCAGGGCGTGATGCCCTTCTTGCTGATCATGCTGCTGCTGGTGGCGCTGATTTGGTTTTTCCCCGCGATCGCGATGTGGCTGCCGGGCATCACGGCGGTGTGATGTGCAGGCCGCCCGCGCACGCCGTGTGAAGATGCGGCCCGCACCGACCCATCGCCCACAGCCACCGTCCCCTTTGCCGCTGCACGCCATGACCGCCCCTGCCGCCACGCCGTCTTTCCTGTCCCGGGTGCGCCAGCACCTGGCCAGCTTCCACCCGATGGAGCGGCGGCTGGCCGACTTCGTGATCGACTTTCCCGGCGAGTTGTCGAGCTACTCGGCCACCGAGCTGGCCGCACTCGCGGGCGTGAGCAACGCCACCGTCACCCGCTTCATCAAGCGCCTGGGCTACCAGCACTACGACGACGCACGCCGCCAAGTGCGTGAGGAAAAAGAAAACGGCTCACCGCTCTACCGCGCCAGCCGCAGCGGCGAGGCCACGGCCGATGTGTCTGCGCCCAGCACCCACAATTGGCAACAGACGCTGGCGCGCCTGGACCCGGCCGAGGTCGATGCGATGGCGCGTGCGCTGCTGGCCGCGCGCCGCGTGTGGGTCACGGGTTTTCGCAGCAGCCAATCCTTTGCCACCTACTTCCGCTGGCAGATCTTCCAGGTCAAGGAAGACATCCACGTGGTGCCGCCTGCCGGTGACACGCTGGGCCAATATGCCGCCAGCATGCGGCCCGAGGACGTGGTGGTGGTGTTTGGCCTGCGCCGTCGCCCGGCCTGGTTGCGCGAGGTGGTGACGCAGATCGTGGCCTCGGGCGCGAAGGTGATCTACATCACCGACGAGCAGCTCGCCGCGCACAGCGCCGTGGCCTGGCACATCCACTGCCGCTGCGCCTCCGACAGCCCGCTCGACGACCACACGGCCGTGATGGGCGTGTGCCACCTGCTGGCCTCACGCGTGTTGGCGCTGGCTGGCCCGCAGGCTCGCGAGCGCCTCACTGCCATTGAGAACAGCTACGACGCGCTGCATGAGCTTTGACGCGGGCTGGCGGGTCATCAGCACCCGTTTTTCAGGTCGGGAAGCTTGGTTCTAGGTACTTTGGCGAACCGCATGCCGAGGCGGGTGCCCGGATCGCTGTGCCGCATTCGCTTTGCTCCGTGTCCTCCGCCGGCCTGCGGCCGGCTCCCCCTTGACCTGCGCAAAGCGAATGCGGCACAGCGCTCCCCCAACCGGTGGTGGCATGCCAAGCCGACGCAGGCCGCGGTGTGTGCAGGGGCGGCGATGGGCCGGGGCGATTTGCGGAGGTAAAGGATGAGGGCCCGCGCAGCGGGTCCGGGGGACTGAGCCCGGACATAAACAGTCCTGAGGACTGTTTGTGCCTGGCGAAGGCACGGGCCTCTGGCCCGGGCACGTAGCAAATCGGCCCGGCCCATCACCGCCCTCGCGCCGATCTTCGAACGTCAAGGCACTGGAACGCCCGAAAACCCTCAACCCATGAACTGCTGAATCGCGCGCCCGTACGCGCTCGCATCCGTGAGTGCCACATAGGCCAGCCCGCTGAGCGCGCCCCAGAGGTGGGCGTCGTGGTTGATGCCGCCCGGTTGGTGGCGCGCTGCCCAGTGGCTGTAGGCCAGGTAGGCCACGGCAAAGATCGGTGCGGGGATCGGCACCGGGATCGGCATGATGAACAGCGAGGCGCTGGGGAAATAGACGATGGACGCGAAAAGCACGGCCGAGATCGCGCCCGAGGCGCCGAGGCTCGCGTAGCCCGGTTCGCTGCGGTGCTGCAGCCAGGTGCCCGCACTGCTGGCCAGCAGGCCGAAGGTGTAGAGCACCAAGAAACTGCTCGAGCCGATGGCGCGCTCCAAGCCAAACGCAAAGGCATAAAACGTGAAGCCGTTGAACAGCAGGTGCGGCACATCGGCGTGGATGAAGCCGCTGGTGACCAGCGTGGCCCACTGCTGGCGGCGCGTCAGCCAATAGGGGCGAAACAGGTTGCGCTCGATCAGCTGCGGCAGTTTGTAGAGGCCGAGCAGGCTGACCGCCACGGTGACAACAAGCAGCAGTGAGGCCACGGGCGAGCGCAGGGCCATGACGAGGGTCGGGTCCACGGGGTGATTCCAAAAAAAGTGAGGGCGCGGGCGGCGCCAGGGTGTGGCGCCAGATTCAGCGCATTGTCTGTCGAGGCCAGGCGGCCAGGCGGCCAGGCGAGCGCGCTCGCATCAGCGCCTGCTCCTGCCCATGCGCTTTGGCCTGCGCACCACCCCGGATGCCAGCGTCACGCGCCGGTGCCACACTGAAGCACTCAACCCTGTGTGATGTGGAGACCGCCCCATGCCGACGACCCGCCCCTGGCCCTACCCCTTGTGGATTGCCCACCGCGGCGCCGGCAAGCTCGCGCCCGAAAACACACTGGCCGCGTTTCGCGTGGGCGCCAGCCACGGCTACCGCGCCTTCGAGTGCGATGTGAAATTGAGCGCCGATGGCGTGGGCTTTTTGCTGCATGACGACACGCTCGACCGCACCTCCACCGGCCAAGGCGTGGCCGGCGACCAGCCCTGGGAGGCGCTGGCGGTGTTGGATGCAGGCGGCTGGCACAGCCGCGCTTATGTGGGCGAGCCGCTGCCGCGCTTTGAGGCCATTGCCCGCTACTGCCAGCGCAACGGCCACGCGCTGAATGTGGAAATCAAACCCAGCCCTGGCACCGATGCCCACACCGGCGACCAAGTGGCGCGCGAGGCCGAGCGGCTGTGGGCCGGGCAGCCGGTGCCGCCGCTGCTGAGCTCCTTCAGCGTCGAATCGTTGGAAGGCGCGCAAGCCGCTGCGCCCGAGCTGCCACGCGCCTTGTTGCTCGACGCGCTGTGGGCGGGGTGGTTTGAGACCGCTCAGCGCCTGGGCTGCGTGGCCGTGGTGACCGACCACAGGCTGATGGACGCGGCGGTGATTCACCTGTTGCACGGCGCCGGGATGCGCGCATTGGTCTACACCGTGAACGAGCCGGCCGATGCCCAGCGCCTGCTGGCGCTGGACATCGATGGCCTCATCACCGACGCGGTCGACCGCTTCGCGCCCTGAGCGCCCGGGCTGAGCCGGGCGGCGCTGTGTCGTTTTGATGGGGGGAGCGCAGGCTGGTTGCGCCACGTCACATGCCGTGGTGCTCAAGCCGCCGCTGGGGGCACCGATAAGCATGGAACCTCCCACTGGCGATTGTCCTGGCCGTGAACTTCATCTCAGCGCGACTGTTGGCCGCGCTCCATTCTTTGAAACTGCGCATCACGCTGAGCGTGATGGCTGTGCTGTTGCTGGGCATCGGCCTGAGCACCATGGTGCTGGTGCGCCAAGCCGAAGAAGCCACGCTGGTGAGCCAGCACGAGCGCGAGCTGTTTGAGGCGGCGCGCACGGCCGGTGTGCTGTCGCGCCGGGTGGTGGAGTTGCAGCGCGCGCTGAGTGCGGTGGGCGCCCAAGTCAAACCGGAGGACTGGGCCAGCGACGCCAGGCTGAGCGCCTTCATTGGCGACAAGCAGGTGCTGCGTGGGCTGTTTTCCACCGTCTTTGCGGCGGACGCCGATGGCCGCATGCGCGCCCTGGCCGATGCCACCGGCGTGCGCATTCCGAGCGTCAACATCGCCGACCGCGACTACTTCCGTCGCACGCTGAGCGAGCAGCGCGCCTTGGTGTCCGAGCCGGTGGCCGGGCGGGTGTCCAGCGAGCCGGTGATTGTGTTCACCATGCCCTTGCGCAATGCCCAGGGCGTGTACGGCGTGGTGGGCGGCTCGCTGCGCCTGGCCAGCCGCGATTTGTTGAGCGACATGGTGGATGCGCCCGAGGTGGCCGCCGCCATGGAGGCGCTGGTGGTCGTGTCCGATGCTCACGGGCGCATCCTGGCCCATCCCTCGCGCGCCCGGCTGATGGGTTCGGTGGCGTCCGAGCCGCGGCTGGCCGAGGCCTATGCGCAATGGGTGGCCAGTGGCAGCTCGGTCGAGCCTGCTGGGCTGCACCTGAGCCAATCGGCCGAGGTGGTGACGGCGGCCGGCGTGGCCGGCGCCGACTGGATGGTGTGGCGGGCGCTGCCCGAGGCCGAATTGCTGGCGCCACTGCGCGCCGCGCGCCACCAAGCCTTGGCCGGTGCCGCGGGCCTGGCGCTGTTGATGGGCCTGGTGCTGTTGCCCCTGGTGGGCTGGCAACTGCGGCCGCTGAGCGCACTGGAGCACCGCGCCCACCACCTGTTCGACGGCTCCATCGACGTGCACGCCGGCTGGCCAGATGTGCAGGGCGAAATCGGCAGCCTGGCGGGTGTGCTGCGCCATGTGGCGGCCGAGCGCGCGCAGTTGGAGAGTTTCAATGCGCAGGTGCTGCAAAAGCTGGGCTCGGTGATGGCCGCGGCGCCGGTGGGCATTGCCTTCACCCGCAAGGCCCGGTTTGAGCTGGTGAGCGCCGAGTTTTGCCGCCTCTGTGGCCGTGACGAATCGGCCATGTTGGGACAACCCACGCGCATGATCTTTGCGTCCAACGAAGACTACGAAGCGCTGGCCCCCGATGTGCGCATGGCCTTTGCGTTGGGCGACCCCTATGTGGGCGAATGGCAGTTGCTGCGGCCCGATGGGCACCGCTTCTGGGCGGGCCTGCGCGGCCGGCCGGTGGACCCGTTGCACCACGAAGAAGGCACCATCTGGACCATCAACGACATCACCGAGCAGGTGCTGGCGCGCGAACAGCTGGAGTGGTCGGCCACGCACGATGCGCTCACCGGCCTGGCCAACCGCAAGGCCTTTGAGCTGCGGCTGGGGCGGGTGTTCGAGGCGCTGCCGCGCTCCATGCCGGCCGCCTTGTTGATGCTCGACCTCGATCACTTCAAGCCGGTCAACGACACCGCGGGCCACGCTGCGGGCGACGCCATGCTCAAGGCCGTGGCCAGCGCCATCACCTCGCGCGTGCGGGCCAGCGATCTGGTGGTGCGCGTGGGCGGCGACGAGTTTGCGGTGCTGCTGGAGCGCTGCACGCCCGACACCGCGCTGCGCATCGCCGAGGCCATCCGCCAAGCGGTGATGGGCATCGAGCTGCACTGGGAGCAGCGCGTGCTGCGCGTGGGCGCCAGCCTGGGCCTGGCCCCATTGACCGCCGACGTTCCCAACATCGGCGCCTGGGTGCGAACGGCCGATGCCGCTTGCTACGCGGCCAAGGCCGGTGGCCGCGGCGGTGTGAGCACGGCGCCGACGCGGCCGCCGTTGACGGTGGTGGGCAGCAAATGAGGCGCCTGGGCTGACTCGGTCTGCAGCTCGTCCGAGCGCCCAAGCCCGATCCCAAGCCCAAGCCCAAGCCCAAGCCCAAGCCCAAGCCCAACAGGCCGCTGGGCGGGGCTCGGCCCCTACACTGAAGCACCACGCCGCAGCGCCCCCGGGCCGTTCTGCGCCGCACTGCCTTTGCCCGAGCCGCCATGCACACCGAGTCCCTGTCCCGCTGGATCCACGATCACGTCTTTGACGACAGCAGCCACGCCGCCGAGCGTGGCACGCGCCAGGTGATGTGGATCACTGCGGTGACCATGCTGGTGGAGATTGCGGCGGGCTGGTGGTTCAACTCCATGGCGCTGCTGGCCGATGGCTGGCACATGAGCTCCCACGCGGTGGCCATCGGCCTGTCGGCCATGGCCTACAGTGCCGCGCGCCGCTATGCCAGCGACCCGCGGTTTGCCTTTGGCACCTGGAAGATCGAGGTGCTGGGCGGGTTTGCCAGCGCCATCTTCTTGCTCGGCGTGGCGGCCTTCATGGTGGTCGGCTCGGTCGAGCGGCTGATGTCGCCGCAGCCCATCCACTACCGCGAAGCCATCGTGGTGGCCGTGCTGGGGCTGGTGGTGAACCTGGTGTGCGCGCTGATCTTGGGTGGGGTGCACGACCACGATCACCACGGGCACGAGCACGGGCACGGCCATGACCACCACGCGCACGGTGATGCCCACGACACCCATGGGCACGACCTCAACCTCAAGTCGGCCTATGTGCACGTGCTGGCCGATGCCGCCACCTCGGTGCTGGCGATCGCAGCGCTGCTGGGCGGCTGGTTTTTCGGCTGGGCCTGGCTCGACCCGGTGATGGGTGTGGTGGGCGCGGTGCTGGTGGCCGTGTGGGCCAAGGGCCTGATCGCCGAGACCGGCAAGGTGCTGCTCGACCGCGAGATGGACCACCCCGTGGTCGACGAGATCCGCGAGGTGGTGGAGCAGCGTCAGCCCGATGGCGATACCCCCGGCAACGGCGACACCCGCATCACCGACCTGCACGTCTGGCGCGTGGGCAAGCAGGTGTATTCGTGTGCCGTCACCGTGGTGACGCAAGACCCCACGCTGACCGCCGATGTGGTGCGCGAGCGCTTGGCCGTGCACGAAGAGATCGTGCACGCCACCATCGAGATTCACCGCTGGCCCGAGCCCGCCGCAGCAGCCGCGCACTGAGGCGCCGTCACACCCCGAGGTAGCGCCCCGGCCGGTGGTTGAGCGTCAAGATGGCGCCAATGGCCACTGCGCCCACCACCGACTGCAGCACCCGCTCTGCCGGCACCACCCACAGCGCTGCCAGCACCACCAGCACGTCCACGCTCATCTGGATGCGCCCGGCGCTGATGCCGCGCGTCTGCTGCAGCCACTGCGCCACGATGTTGACCCCGCCCACGCTGGCCCGGTGGCGCAACAAGGCCAGCAGCCCGAAGCCGATCAGGAAGCCGCCCAGCACCGAGGCCAGCCACGGGTTCAACAGCTCAAAGCGCACCACCTTGGGCGCCCAGCTGGTGCACAAGGAAACCAGCGTCACCGCCACAAAACTCTTGAGCGTGAACTCCGGCCCCAGCCGCCGCCACGAGAGCCCGAAAAACGGCAGGCTGAGCCCAAAAAAGCACAGCCCCAGCCCCCAGCCGGTGGCGTAGCTCAGCAAAAACGCCAGCCCGGCGACGCCCCCGGTGAGCAAGCCCGCGTGCGCGAACATCGTCAAGCCCAGCGCCACGAACAAGGCCCCGGCGACCAGCGCATGGCCATCGTCGAGCCAGGTGTGGAGCAAAGAGGTGGGCGCGGGGCGGTCGGGGGTCATGCGCTGAGCACAAGCAGGGGGCGTGCCGGAACCGCGAGGGCCACCCGACGCGTCACCCAGGCTGGCTTGGCGAGAGGCATGGCGCCGGTCAGAATGACGATGGCGCATCCCGCTGGCATGGCGGGATGAGTGAGCGAGCGCGGGTGCTGTCGTGCCCTGGCGTAGTCGCAGCCACCGTCATCGTCATCGTCACCTTTGCCGCCGAGGAACCCCATGGCCAAGCTCCGAGTAGAAAGCTTCACGATCTCGCTGGACGGCTACGGCGCCGGGCCGGATCAAGACCTCAACAACCCGCTGGGCGTGGGTGGCACGGCGCTGCATGGCTGGGCGATACCAACGCGAACGTTTCAGAAGCAGTTGTTCGGCAACGAGGGGGGCGAGACGGGCGTGGACGATGCGTTCGCCGCCCGCGGCTTCGACAACATCGGCGCCTGGATCTTGGGCCGCAACATGTTTGGCCCAGTGCGCGGCCCCTGGCCCGACGAGCGTTGGCGCGGCTGGTGGGGCGACAACCCGGTCTACCACGTGCCTGTGTTCGTGCTCACCCACCATGCGCGCGCACCGTTGGTGATGGAAGGGGGTACCACCTTCCACTTCGTGACCGACGGCATCGAGGCCGCGCTGGACCGAGCCCGCCATGCCGCTGGGAGCAAAGATGTGCGGGTGGGCGGCGGCGCCAGCGTCATCCAGCAGTACCTGCGCCAGCGCTTGATTGACGAAATGCACGTCGCCATCTCGCCCGTGCTGCTGGGTGCGGGGGAGCGTCTGTTCGAGGGCGTGAACTTGCCGGCCTTGGGCTACGCCTGCACCCAGCACGTCGCCACGCCGCGCGCCACGCACATCGTGCTGTCGCGGCAGTGAGTGGGCCCGCCCAGGGCCTGTCGCCTCTCACGCCATCGGCGGCGACTTCACCTGCGCCACCAGCTGATCCAGCACCAGGCCCCAGCCCACGCTGAAGCCCAGGGTGTCGAGGGACTGCGTGTCTTCGCGGGTGCTGTGTCACGGCCGTGCGCCCATGCCCAGGCGCTTTGCCGGTTGCGGCACCCTCAATCGCGTAGCGAGCCACCCGGCTTGGGCGCACCAGCCAGCTCGCTGCGCACCACGCCCCACAGCCCGGCCAGCACCGCCGCCAGCCCCAACGCGCCGAGCCAGCCCGGGCGTTCACCCACCACCACGATGGCCAGCACAAACGCCATCACCGGCTCGGCCAGCGCCAGCACCACGGCGGTGGCGGCGGCCACATGGCGCAGCGCATGGCTGAACAGCAAGTAAGCGATGCCGGTGCTGACCACGCCCAGCCACAGCAGCAAAGGCGCGTCGGGCGCATGGATCGATGGCAGTCCCGCCAAGCCCAGCGCGCTTGGCACGGCGAGCACTGCGGCCACGGTGAACACGGTGGCGGTGATGGCGGCGGGTGAGGCCTGCGCGACCAAGCCCTGGTTGAGCAGCGCATAGCTGGCGTAGGCCAGGCCGGCCAACAGGCACAGCAACACACCGCCCAGCGTCACGCTCGTGGCCACGCCGCCGCTCGTGGCCAGGGTCACCACCCCCGCCACGGCCAGGCCCGTGCCCCACCACCAAGCGCGTGGTGGCAGGGCGCGGGTGATGAGCGCTTGCAGCGCACCGGCCCACACCGGCCCGCTGCCCAAGGCCAGCGCAGTGCCCACAGCCACGCCGCAGCTGCGCACGCCGGCAAAAAACGCCAGGTTGTAGGCACACATGCACACGGCGGCCAGCGCGACGGCGTGCCAGGGCAGGCGACGCACCGCCATGGGGGTGAGCGCGCTGCGCTCGGTGAGCCACAACATGGGTGCAAAGAAGAGGGCGGCCACCACCAGCCGCAGCGCGCCCACCCAGTAGGACGAGAGTTGCGGCGGCGCAAAGCTTTGCGCGGTGCCGGTGGTGCCCCAGAGCAGGGCGGCGGCCAGCACCAGGGCCATGCCGCGTATCGGTTGTGCGTTCATGCAGCCATCGTCGCGGCGCGGCCACCGGGCGATGTCGAGCAACGCTTGTCCTGCTCGGGCCGATCTTCGGCCGGTCACAGGTCTGTCGCTGGTCCTTCAGTGGTGCCGCAACTCGCGCGCTCCCAGTTGCCGCTCACGGCGCAGCGCATACAGCAGCGCACTGGCGCTGGCATAGCCCACCTGAGCCGCTGCGGCGTCGCCCGACCAGCCCGCGCGCAGCAGGCGCTCGGCGGCGTCGAGGCGCTGGTCGCGCAGCCACGCTTGCGGTGTACGGCCCGTCAGCGCCACCCAGCGGGCGTGGAACTGCGGCACCGACAGCGCGAAGTGCGCAGCCAGGCGGGAGGTGGGCCAGCCTTCGTGCAGGGCCGCGGCCACCGTGCGTTCCAGCGAGCTGCCGTCGATGCGGCGGCGGGGCAAGGTGCGCGGCGCTTCCCGTGCCCAGGCCAGCCCGGCGGCCACTGGCAGGCCCTGCGCGCCGGTGGCGCCGAGGGCAAACGGGCGCACCCGGTCGAGGGCTGGCTCGGGCGGCGCATCGATCACCCACACATCGGCGCCATGGCGCGAGGCCGAGCCATGTGACGCGCCCGCCGGCACGATCAAGCCGGCCGAGGCATCCACACACATCAGTTGCCCGTTCACCTCGACCTCCAGGCAGCCGCTGACCCCGAACAGCACCTGCGCATGGGCATGGTCGTGTGCGCCATGCTCACCCCGGTAGCGCCTCAGCTCAGCCGCGGCGGGGAACGGTGGGGCGAGGCGGGGCAGGTGCTCGCGCATGGCGCAACCCTCACAAGCTGAAGTCGTAATCCACCGTCAGCGGCGCATGGTCGCTGAACCATTTGTCTTTGTAGACGCTGGCGCTGCGGGCCAGCGCCGCCATGCCGGGCGTGGCGAGCTGGTAGTCGATGCGCCAGCCGACGTTTTTGGCGCGGGCTTGGCCGCGGTTGCTCCACCAGGTGTAACAAGCGTCGGTGGTGTCGGGGTGCAGTTGGCGGTACACGTCCACCAGGCCGGCCGGGCCGGTGGGGTCGAGCAGCGCGGTCATCCAGGCGCGCTCGGCAGGCAGGAAGCCGCTGTTCTTGAGGTTGCCCTTCCAGTTTTTGAGGTCGGCCTCGTGGTGGGCGATGTTGATGTCGCCGACCAAAATGAACTCGCGATCGGCCTTGAGCTCGGCCAGGTGCGGCAGCATCCAGTCGAGAAAGCGAAACTTCATTTGTTGTCGCTCGTCGCCGCTTGATCCGCTCGGGAAGTAACAACTGATGAGGCTGAGTTTGCGGCCGGGGCGGTCGAAACGTGTCTCCACCCAGCGACCTTCCGCGTCGAATTCCTCATGGCCCAGGCCAACGATGACGTCGCTCGGCGTGTGTCGGGTGTACAAGCCCACACCGGAATAGCCTTTCTTCTCGGCAAAGTGGAAGTGCCCTGTCAGGCCGGCGATCGATTCGAAACGCCCGGTCACATCTGCGGCCTGGGCTTTCACCTCCTGCACCCCCATACAATCGGGCGTGACTTCCGCCGTCCATTCGGCCCAGCCCTTGGTGTGGGCAGAACGGATGCCGTTCAAGTTCAACGATACCAGTCGGAACACAGGATCTCCCGCTATGACGCCCACCGCAGCCACCGATACGCTGGCGCAGGACTTTGTGAAATTTTCGGTTGAAGCCGGGGTGCTGCGCTTTGGCGAATTCAAGACCAAAGCCGGGCGATTGAGCCCGTACTTCTTCAACGCCGGGTTGTTTGACGACGGCGCCAAGCTGGGCCGCCTGGCCGAATTTTATGCCCGCCGCTTGCTCGACTCGGGCATCGAGTTCGACCTGCTGTTTGGCCCCGCCTACAAGGGCATCACGCTGGCCGCGGCCGTCTCCATCGAGCTCGCCCGCCTGGGCCGCAACGTGCCGTTTGCCTACAACCGCAAAGAAGCCAAAGACCATGGCGAGGGCGGCACGCTGGTCGGCGCCAAGGTGCAGGGCCGCGTGCTCATCATCGACGACGTGATCTCGGCCGGCACCTCGGTGCGCGAGTCGATCCAGATGATCCAGGCCGCCGGCGGCACGCCCGCCGCGGTGGTGATTGCGCTCGACCGCCAAGAAAAAGCCACCGACGCCAACGGCCAAGACGCCAGCTGGTCGGCGGTGCAGTTCGTGCAGCGCGAGTACGGCCTGCAGGTGGCCGCCATTGCCACGCTGGCTGATTTGCTGCACACGCTGCGCAGCACCGATGACCCCACGCTCGGTGCGCATGTGGAGCGTGTCTCGGCCTACCGGCAGCGCTACGGGGTGTGATGCCGCCATGTGCTGGATGACCCACGCTCGCCTGTCCTGGTGCTTCGGCTTCAGTGCTGTGCTGTGGGCGGTCGCCAGCGGCAGTGCGGTGGCCGCGGGCATTTACAGCTGCGTCGATTCGAGCGGCAAACGCATCACCTCCGACCGGCCGATTCCCGAGTGCAGCACGCGCGAGCAAAAGCTGCTGAACCGCGATGGCTCGGTGCGGCAGGTGGTGCCACCGTCGATGTCGGCCGAAGAGCGGGCCGACTACGAGGCGCGCCAGCGAGAGCGCGCGCAGGCCGACGTGGCGCAGCGCGACGCGGTGCGGCGTGACCGCAACTTGGTGCTGCGTTACCCCGATGCCAGGGCGCACCAAAAGGCACGCGCTGCGGCGCTCGACGACGTGGAAAAAGCCATCCAGCGCGCTGACAAGCGCTTGGCCGAACTGGTGGTGGAGCGCAAGCCGCTCAATGACGAGGCCGAGTTCTACCTGGGCCGCCAGATGCCGGCGAACCTGAAGATGAAGATCGAGGCCAACGACGCGTCGCGGGCCGGTGTGCAAACACTGATCCAGAACCACCGCGCTGAGCAGGTGCGCATCAACGCGCTGTACGACGACGAGTTGGGGCGGCTGCGCAGGCTCTGGGCAGGCGCCTCCTATGGCACGGTGGGCGCCCCGCTGGTGAGTGCCAGCACGCCGGCGCGCAGTTCGGCCTCGGCCAAGCCCTGACCGGATATTCCTGCGCTCGCCGTGTCCGGGCAGATGCGAAAAGGGCCTCGTGCAGCAGCGCGAGGCCCTTTTTTGGGGGGGTGGGCTGCGCTGCCGAGATGGCAGCGGCGCAGCCCACCGCGGGCGGTCAGCCGCCGAGTTTTTTCTTCAGCAGCTCGTTGACCACCGCCGGATTGGCCTTGCCCTTGGTGGCTTTCATGGCCTGGCCCACGAGCGCGTTGAAGGCCTTCTCCTTGCCGGCGCGGAACTCCTCCACCGACTTGGCGTTGGCGGCCAGCACCTCGTCGAGCAGGCGCTCGAGCTCGCCGGTGTCGCTCATCTGCTTGAGGCCTTGGGCCTCGATGAGCGCCATCACCATTTGGTCGGCCTCCTCGAATGAGCCCGCAACAATTGTCGGCGGGGTTTGACCTGTCCAGATCAACTCAAAAACTTGACGGGCGCCGTTGTTGGACAAGGTGCCGTCGCTGATTCGGCGGATCAACGCAGCCAACACGATTGCCGAAACCGGGCTGTCGTCAATCTCCTTGCCCTGCGCATTCAGGCGGCGCGAGAGCTCGCCCATCAGCCAGTTGGCCACCAGCTTGGGCTGGCCGCAGGCCTGGGCCGCGGCTTCAAAGTAGGCCGCTTGCGCTTTGTTCTGCGTCATCGCGGCCGCGTCATACGCGGGCAGGCCGTAGTCGGCCTGGAAGCGCTGGGCCAAGGCGCGCGGCAGCTCGGGCATCTCGCCGCGCACGCGCTCGATCCACTCGGGCGCGATCACCAGCGGCGGCAGGTCGGGGTCGGGGAAGTAGCGGTAGTCGTGCGCGTCTTCCTTGGTGCGCA
>JBEAOO010000197.1:0-10858 GCA_041164825.1 Pseudomonadota bacterium
GGTCCCAGCCCTTCACGGCGCCACTGCCCAGGCTCAGGCTGGGGAAGGCCACCACGCGGTGGGGGTCAAATGCGATGACCTGGCCCAGACCGTCACAGGTGGTGCAAGCGCCCACCGGCGAGTTGAAGGAGAACAGACGCGGCTCCAGCTCGGCCAGCGAGTAGCTGCAGATGGGGCAGGCAAACTTGGCCGAGAACAGGTGCTCCACACCGGTGTCCATCTCCTGCACGATCACGCGGCCATCGGCCAGGCGCAAGGCCGCTTCCAGGCTTTCGGCCAGGCGTTGACCCACATCCTGATCGCCCTCGTTCTTGACCTTCAGGCGGTCGAGCACCACGTCAATGCTGTGCTTCTCGGTCTTGGTCAGGGCCGGCAGATCGGTCACGTCCACCGTTTGACCATCGACCCGAAAGCGCACATAGCCTTGCGACTGCATCTGCGCAAACAGGTCGGCATGCTCACCCTTGCGATCACACACCACGGGGGCCAGCACCATCACCTTGGTGTCTTCGGGCAAGGCCAGCACAGCATCAACCATCTGGCTCACGCTCTGGGCCCGCAGCGGCTGGCCATGCTCGGGACAGAACGGCGTGCCTGCTCTAGCAAACAGCAGGCGCAGGTAGTCGTGGATTTCGGTGACCGTGCCCACGGTGGAGCGCGGGTTGTGGCTGGTGGCCTTTTGCTCGATGGAGATCGCAGGCGACAGGCCCTCGATCACGTCCACATCGGGCTTGTCCATCAGCTGCAAAAACTGCCGCGCGTAGGCCGAGAGGCTCTCCACATAGCGGCGCTGGCCCTCGGCATACAGCGTGTCAAACGCGAGGCTCGATTTGCCCGAGCCCGACAGCCCGGTGATCACCACCAGCTGGTTGCGCGGGATGTCGAGGTCGATGTTCTTCAGGTTGTGCGTGCGCGCCCCACGCACCCGAATCATCGGCGCCTCGTGAGCGCGCCGGCCGTTCAGCTCGGCAAGCAAGCGGTCGGCGGGGTCGGGGGTGTCGGTGAGGGCTGAGGACATGGGCAGGAAACAGTCAACGGAACCGACCATGATAGCCGCGGGGGCTGCGGCGGGTCTGTGCGGGGGTTCCGGGCAGGCTTTGGCGCGCGGGTCTGGTGCGTGCGAGGTGGCGTGCAAGAGTTTCTCGCCTGGGGTTGCTCCTCCCCATGATCCGGGGGGCGATTGGGGGGGTGTGCGTGGCTAGACTTCCCCAACACATATTTCATCACCCAGGGAGTAGTTCATGTCGGTTTCGTCATTCCGCGTTGCCCGCCTTCAGCCTTTGGCGGCCGCTGCTGCACTGCTGTTCATTTGCCAGGCGCCGGCTCAGGCCCTGACCACGGTGACGGCCATGTCCGCCACAGGCAGCTATCAATTGGGAACCGACCCCAAGGTGCTGCTGCAGAGCCTCTACAGCCCAGGCACCGGTTTTGGCTCGGTGGACGTGCTGGAGTTTCCGGGCACGGGCATCAGCGATGCAGGCCTGCACAGCTACGGCAGCACCAACGGCAACTTCGGCTCGCGCTCGTCGGGCCGTGGCGTTTACGACGTGACGGGGGGTTTCAGCATCTCGCTGACCATCACCAACGACACCAGCGCCGCGCAGAACGTTGACTTCTCGTTCTACATCACGCCCGGCTACCTGAACAACGCCGTGACGGGCTTCGATGTGGGTCAATACGTCGAGTCGGGCGCCAGCTTCAAGCTCGTTTCCGGTGGCAGCACCTTGTACGCCAGCTCGGCCCTGCTGCGCAGCGACATGGCAGGCACCACCTTCAACGCCCAAGGCGACACCACGCTCTACAGCGGTGCCGACACCTTCCGCGCCGTCAACGGCACCAACAAGCGCATTGATCTGGGTGTGTTGAACGCGGGCGAGTCCATCAGCCTGACCTATGAGCTGGGCTCGTTCGCCAAGGGCGACGCGGTGGGCGTGACCACTTTTGTGCCGGGTTACACCGTGGAGGTGCCTGACCAGTGGGTGGTGCAGTGCGACGGCGGCCCCGCCTATGCGGCGCGTGGTGTGGAGGACATCTCCTCCGGCAGCTGCTTGGATGTGCTGATTCCTGCGCACACCATTGACGTGCCGGGTTTCGACACCGGCGACACCGGTGGCTCGGGCGCCAGCTCGGGCGACCCGTTTGATGTCTACGCCTATCAGGGCCAACAGGTCTACGAAACGGGGCAACAGCCGGCCGCGTCGCCCTTCGCCGTCGACTTCACGCCGGTCGTCAGCGCCGTGCCCGAGCCCGGCACCTACGCGCTCATGCTGCTCGGTTTGGCGGGCCTCGGCGCCGTGGCGCGCCGCCGCCGCAGCTCGGCAGTCTGATCTGGGTGGAGCGGGTGGCTGAGCTCGGTTGAGCTCGGCCGCACCCCGTCGCACTCCTGGCGCGCTGAAGGGCGCCATGGACGCAACAACAACAGGCGCCGCGAGGCGCCTTTTTGTGGCTCTGCGTTGTCGCCCGGCCGCCCGGGCCGCCGCGTCAACGGCCGGTGGCCAACGCCGGCAGTTGCTGCAGCCGCTGCAGCAAATCAGCCACCTGCCCCGCATGGCTGAAGCCGGCGTATTTTTGGGCAAAGGCCCGGGCCGCATCGCGCCGCGGCCCGTCGGCCAGCAACTCGTTCAGCAGCGCCTTGAAATCTGTCGGTCGGCGCCGCGCCGCCGCATTGATGGCCGCGCCACTGCGCTCCACCTGCCGCGCCATCACAAACTGCTCGGGCTGCATCGGCAGCAGCAGCAGCGGCACGCCACGCAGCAGCGCTTGCACCAGCGTGGCCTGGCCGGCGTGGCACACCACCAGATCGGCCTCTGCGCAGGTGGTGGCCAGGTCCAGCGGGCCCGGCGCGTAGTGGATGCGCGGCGACACCCGCGGCGGCGGCATGCCGGCGCACACCTCCGGCACGTAACACGCCACGCGGCAGCCCTGGGCGACCAGCGCATCCAGCACCGCGGGGTGGTCGGGGTGCCCGGCCTTCAAGTAGGCAAACACGCGCGGCCCATCGCCCTCGGGCCAGTGGGGCGCGGTGCCCGCTTCGGGCAAAAAATTGGGGCCCAGCCACTCGTTGTGTTCATCAGGTGCGCGCTCGAAGTGGTCAATCTCGGGCCAACTGCAGAGCAGCGGCATGTCGCCATGCAGCAAGTCGCACAGCCGGGCCAGTGGCGGCGCCTGGTGCATGGCCAGCACCGCGTTCACGCTGGCCAGCACCTGCGCTTCGGCACGCTCCACCCGGCCGGGCTGCACAGGCTCCCAATCGCGAAACGGCGGCATGGGCTGGCGCTTCGGGGGCATCCAAAAACCAGTGCCCAGGCTGGCCGAGGGCAGGCCCAAAATGCGCGCCGCCAGCAGCGCCGTGGGCGCGTAATCGGCCACCACCACCTCGGCCCGCACCTGCTGGAGCAGCGTCATCCAGCCCTGCACCAGCGCCGCCAAATCGCTGCTGCGCAGGTAGCCGGCGCACAACAAAATCTCGGCCAGCGACACCATGGGCGTGGGCACGCCACGTGTCTCGTGCAGCCACACGGGTGCTTGCAGCCGGGGCACGGGCAAGGGCTGGAGCAGCGCGTAGGTGTGGGTCAGGTCGCGCAGGCCCAGCGTCACTGTGTGGCCTAGCGCATGGAGGCCTGCGGCCAGCGGTTGTAGCCTGCCTACATGCCCCAGGCCACCGCCCAATTCCCACGCCAGAAAGTAATTTGCCATGCCTGATTTTCACAGAGCGCTGCCGTGAGTGCGCCCCGCCCGAAGCGATGGGCGGATCGCGCTGGGTCTGGTGCACCGTTGCCGCTACAGTGCGGCATGCGCTCCGTTTGTGAAAGGTTTGTCCTGTGACTTCGCCCCCCGCCACACCGCTGATGCCGCACGCGCCCCGCACCGAACACGGCAATGTGGTGCCCTTGCGCGTGGCCGCGGTGTCGGTGTTCAACCCGCAGGCGCTGGCCTGCCGCGATTGTGGGGTGCGGCAGTTTGCGCTGCTGGGCGCGCTCGACGAAGCCGCGCTGATCCACATTCACGACCGCATCGACAGCATCACCGTGCAGCCCGGCGAGGCGCTGTTTCGCGCGGGCGAAATGGGGCACGACCTGATCACGCTGCGCAGCGGCGTGGTGCGCCTGGAGCGCAGCAGCGAGCAGGGCGAGCGGCGCATCTTGCGCTTGGCTGGCCGGGCCGATTTGCTGGGCATGGAGACCGTGCTGGGCCAGAGCTACGCGGCCGACGCGATCGCCTGCACGGTGGTGCAAGCCTGCCGCCTGCCGCGCGCGATGGTGGAAGAGCTCAGCGCCCAACACCGCGGCCTCACCCACGATTTGATGAAGCGCTGGCAACGCGCGCTTGACGACGCCGACGAGTGGCTCACCGAGCTCTCCACCGGCACCGCGCGCCACCGCATGCTGCGCCTGTGGCTCAAGCTCAGCGAATACAGCGATGCGCAGCAAGACGGCGGCCTGGTGTGGCTGCCCTCGCGCCACGACATGGGCGCCATGCTCAACATGACCTTCGAGACTGCCAGCCGGCTGATTTCGGCCCTGCGCAAAGAGGGCATCGTTGAGCTGGTGGACCCGCGCCACGCGCGGCTCAACATGGATGCCTTGCTGGCTGCGCTCAAAGAAGAGTGCTGAACCAGCCAGGTGGGGCTCAGCCCTCCTCGCCCGCGTCCAACACCCGCAAAATATCTGCGCCATAGGCGTCCAGCTTCTTGGCGCCCACGCCGCTGATCTCGCCCAGCGAGCCGAGCGAGCCGGGCTTGAGCCGCGCCATCTCGGCCAGCGTGGCGTCGTGAAACACCACATACGCCGGCAGGTTGTGCTCGCGCGCCACCTCGGCCCGCCAGGCCTTGAGTGCGGTGAAGCGCGTGGTGGCCTCGGCGTCCAGCGGCACCGGCGGGGCTTTCTCTTTGCCCGCGCTGCTGCTGCTGCCGCCTCGGCTCGACGACGACGCGCTGCCGCGCTTGCGCTTGGGCGTGTCGGTGGGCACGCGCAGCAGCATCTGCACCTCGCCGCGCAATACCTCGCGCGCGCTGGCCGTGAGCGCCAGCGTGTTGTAGTCGCCCTCGCTGCGCACATGGCCCAGCGCCATCAGCTGTCGCAGCACCGCGCGCCACTGCGCCTCGCTGGTCTCGGCGCCAATGCCGTAGGTGCTCAGGCTTTGGTGGTTGTACTGCGTCACCTTGTCGGTGCCCTTGCCGCGCAGCACGTCAATCAGGTGCCCGGCGCCAAAGCGCTGGCCGCCGTTTTGGTGAAAGCGGTAGATGCAGCTCAGCGCCTTGCGCGCGGCCTCGGTCGCGTCCCAGGTGGCGGGCGGCTGCAGGCAGTTGTCGCAGTTGCCGCATCGGACCCCCAAGCTCGGGCCTTCGGCCGCTCGCGGCCCCCCAAGGGGGCGCTGCCCGCCTTGGGGCGGCCCGGCGGCGGGCGCGTGCTGACCGTAGGTTTCACCAAAGTAGGCCAGCAGCCGCACACGGCGGCAGTCGTGCGCCTCGGCCAGGGCCAGCAGGGCTTCGAGCTTGCCCACCTGCGCGCGCTTGAATTCTTCGCCCGCCGGGCTCTCGTCAATCATGCGGCGCTGGTTCACCACATCGGCCAGGCCGTAGGCCATCCAGGCGTCGGCGGGCAAGCCATCGCGGCCACCGCGGCCAGTCTCCTGGTAATAACCTTCGATGTTCTTGGGCAAATCCAGGTGCGCCACAAAGCGCACATCGGGTTTGTCGATGCCCATGCCAAATGCCACCGTGGCCACCATCACGATGCCGTCTTCGCGCAAGAAGCGGTCTTGGTGGCGGCGCCGCACATCGGCGTCCATGCCTGCGTGGTAGGCCAGGGCCGTCAGCCCCTCGCCGCGCAGCCACTCGGCGGTTTCGTCCACCTTCTTGCGGCTCTGGCAGTAAACGATGCCGGCATCGCCCTCGTGCTCGTCTTGAATGAAGCGCAGCAGCTGCGCCCGGGCGTTGTCCTTTTCGACAATGCTGTAGCGGATGTTGGGGCGATCAAAGCTGCTGATGAAAACACGCGCGTCTTCCAGCTGCAACCGGCTGATGATGTCGGCCCGGGTGAGGTCGTCGGCCGTGGCCGTGAGCGCCACGCGCGGCACATCGGCATAACGCTCGTGCAGCACATTGAGCGCCAGGTAGTCCTCGCGAAAATCGTGCCCCCACTGGCTCACGCAGTGGGCCTCGTCAATGGCAAACAGGCTCAGCAGCCCGCGCTCGTGCAGCGAATCCAGCTGCGCCAAAAAGCGCGGGTTGGTCACGCGCTCGGGCGCGGCGTACAGCATCACCAGCCGCCCGGCCATCATCTCGCGCTCAATGCGCTGGGCCTCGTCGCTGCTCAGCGTGGAGTTCAAAAACGCCGCGTGCACGCCGGCTTCTTCCAGCGCACCCACCTGGTCGTGCATCAGCGCAATCAGCGGGCTCACCACAATCGCCACGCCCTGCTCGCGGCGGTGGCGCGCAATCGCCGGCACCTGGTAACACAAGCTCTTGCCGCCCCCCGTGGGCATCAGCACCAGCGCATCGCCGCCGCGCGTCACGTGGTCGACGATGTCGCCCTGGTGGCCGCGAAACGCCGAGTAGCCAAAGACCTCGTGCAGGATGTGTTGGGGGTCGTGGGCGGTGAGGGTGGACACAGGCGGGGGCGTTCGTTCAGGTGGGCGGCAGCAGGTGGGGGATTGTGAGGGCGGGCGCACGCGAGCCCATGCGGCACAATCGAGGGATACCGATTTTCGCGCAGGAGCGGGCACCATGGCCTCGATCAACAAAGTCATTCTCATTGGCAACTTGGGCCGCGACCCCGAGGTGCGCTACACCCCCAACGGCAACGCCGTGTGCAACATCAGCGTGGCCACCACCCGCAACTGGAAGAGCAAAGAGTCCGGCGACAAGGTTGAAGAAACCGAATGGCACCGCGTCGTCTTCTACGACCGTTTGGCCGAAATCGCCGGCGAGTACCTGAAAAAGGGCCGCCCCGTCTACGTCGAAGGCCGCCTCAAGACCCGCAAGTGGCAAGACAAGGACGGCAAAGACCAATACACCACCGAAGTCATCGCCGAGCAGATGCAACTGCTCGGCGGCCGTGAAGGCGGCGGTGGTGGTGACGAAGGCGGCGGTGGCGGCTACGGCGGTGGCCGTGGTGCGGGTGGTGGTGGTGGCGGCGGTGACGACCGCGGCGAGCCCCGCTACGAAGCCCGCAGCGAGCGCCCGGCCGCAGCCCCGCGCGCAGCCCCCGCGCCACGTCCTGCCCCGGCGCCCAAGTCGAGCACGGGGTTTGACAACATGGATGACGACATCCCGTTCTGACGCCTGCTTGCTGAAGTTCGATTCAGCTGCGCTCTCAATAAAAAATCCCCGTGTGCTTGGCGCCGGGGATTTTTTGCTTTGTGCGTCCGTTGAGCGGTGGGGGGCTTTCGACCCGCTGCCGCCGGTCAACCGTCTTCGCAATCTTGTCGGAAATGTGATCGGCATGTCCGGGGCGCCGCAGATGGCACCAGCAGAAGAAAAACGGTGGGAAAATCCTCTTTCGTAAGATTTTCTGTGGTCACCGGAAAAAAACATGGCCGACCGGATCGTTGGGTACGAATTTCTGCGGCACGCCCTGAGCCTCTCGGCGTTTGCTCCGGAGGTGACGACCCGTGCTGGCGGGGTCACCCGAAAGCACACCTTTGGTGACAGCATCCTGGCCGTCCCTGTCCATGTGGCCCCCGCGTCCGACGACCCGCTGGAGCACCTCCTGTTCGCGCTGAAGCACGAACAGTTGAACCTGCAGATTGCCATCCTGGCGCTCCAGAAGATTCCCGCTGATTCGGTGGCGCGGGAGTTCATGGCCAAGCCCACGAGTTGGTACGCCAGGCTGGCCTGCTACCTGTGGGAGCTGGCCAACGGGACAACTTTGACCGGTCTACCGCCCGCCCGCGGGGCCTACGGTGTGTTGTTCGCACCTGACAAATTCCTGACCGCAGCAAGCGTCCGATCGAGCCGGTGGCGCGTCGACTTCAACGGCATCGGGTCGCCACGGTACTGCATCACCGTGCGGCGCACGCCGGCGATCGACATCCTGGTTGAAAGAAGCATCCTCGACCAGGTGAAGGCGTTCGTGGACGGGATCGATCCGGCGCTACTCGACCGGGCCGTTCGCTGGGCCTACCTGAGCGAGACGGACAACTCCTACGCGATCGAGCGGGAGAGTGCGCCCAACGACAAGCGCGAGGCCTTCGCTTCACTGCTGGCACGCGCGCATGAGGCCGAGCAGCTCGCGGAAGACTACCTCGTTGCCCTGCAGAACCTGACGATCACCAGCCCGCTGGACAAGGCTGTCGAATTCAGGTCAAAGCAAAACTGGCTTCGCAGGGATCTGCCAGGCGCGCTGGGCGTGACTTACGTGCCACCCACGCCCAGCCTGAATCTGGAGGTCATGGAAGAGATCATGAGCTTCGCGAACAACCCGGGCACTGGCGTGGATGCCCTGGTGCGTGGTGCTGTCATTAGCTTCGCCTTCGTCTTCTCCCACCCGTTCATGGACGGTAACGGCCGGCTGTCGCGCTTCCTGTTCCACAAGGCAGCCTGCCAGGACCCGCGGCTGACCAACGGTCTGGTGCTGCCCGTGTCCGTCGCCATGAAGCGCAACGAGGGCGACTATCTGAAGGCTCTGGAATCTTTCTCGAAGAAGACACGCCAATTTTGGAAGGTGACCGTGATCGACGAGTTGGTAGAGGCCGAATTCACCGGCGCGCCAGAGATCTATCGCTACTGGGACGGGACCGAGTGCGTTGAGTTCGGCCTGCGCATGGCCCAAGAGGCGTTGGACCGCGATCTTCAGAACGAGAGCGCCTTCCTGCAGCGCTTCGACCAGGCTTACCGCGCGGTGAACGATGCCGTGGACATGAACAACGACGATCTGGTGCTCATGATCCGCAGCGTCCTGCAAAACGGTGGCGTGCTGTCGAACAACCGGCGCAGGCGGTTGATCGCCAAAGGCCATCCGACGGCGATCATCGACAAGGCGATGGCGGTGCTGACGGAGTGCTTGGACGATGACGACGAAGCGCCACCGGCGCCAATTCAGGGCGGTTGATGCCTGCAACGAGGGGGCATCTGTCGGCCCCTTGATTCATATTTTCCGAGCATGGCTCGATCAAAGCCCGATCGAGCGCGGGAATACAGCTTCAGCTCTTGCTTCGGCGTCGACCCGAGGCCTTGGTCGCGCCATCTGGCTGCACCTGCCCCCGCAACGCCCCCAAGATCCCCTCCCGACTCACCGCCAGGAGCTCCTCTGCCAGCGGCGCATCGTCCGGGCAGGCGCGGGACATGACGAGGGCGCCGACGGCGTGGGTCAAGGCATTGAGGATGCGGGCGCGGGCCTCGGCGGCGTCTGCGGCGCTGGTTGTCTCGTCATGCGGGCCCAGCGCGGCCAGCAGGTTTTCCACGCCTTGGGCAAACGTGGACCGCACCGCGTCGGGTTGGCGGGCGGCTTCGCCGCCGAGGGCGGCCATGGTGCAGCCGGTGCCGCGTTGGTCGCGGTGCGTGCGTGAGAGGTAGTGGTTGACGAAGGTGGGCAGGTCCACCCCGGTGGACAGCGCCGTGGTCTGCGCGATGCCGCAGGCGGTGGCTTCGGCCATCAGGTCGGCCTTGGAGCCGAAGTTTTTGTAGAAGCCGCCGTGCGTGAAGCCGGCGGCGGCCATCAGGTCGGCCACGCCCACCCCGTCAAAGCCGCGTTCGCGGAACAGCTGTGACGCCGTTTCGACGACGCGTGCGCGGTTGGCTTCGGCCTGGGCTTTGCTGACTTTCATGGGGGATCCGGTGGGTGCGCTCGCCATGGCAGCGGGCTGGGCGCATTCTACTTTGATGACGATCATCATCAAAGCGTTGACTTTTAAGATGACGATCGTCATCATTGAGGCCTTCGCACTCGCCAGACCTTTGGCGGGCAGCCCCTTCTGAACTCTGCGACCCCCATGAAAGCACTCACCTTCCAACGCTATGGCAAGACGCCCGGGATCGGGTTCTCAGACCTGCCGCGCCCGACGCTGAAGCCCGATGAACTGCTGGTGCAGGTGCACGCGGCGAGCGTGAACCCGATCGACAACATGATCCCGACCGGGATGTTCAAGGCGGTGGTGAAGTTCGAGCTGCCGGCCACGCTGGGCAGCGACTTGGCCGGGGTGGTGGTGGAGGTGGGCAGCCGCGTCACGCGCTTCAAGGTGGGTGATGCGGTGTACGCCAACATCTTTGACCAGGGCACAGGCTCAATCGCCGAGTTCGCCGTGGTGCCGGAGCATGCGGCCGCGCTGAAGCCGGCCAACCTGGACTTCGTGCAAGCGGCGTCGATCCCGATGGTGGGGCTGACTTCCTGGCAGGCGCTGAAGGAGCGCATCCAGTTGCGGGCCGGGCACAAGGTGTTCATCCCGGCCGGCGCGGGCGGCATCGGCACCTTCGCGATCCAGCTGGCCAAGACCCTGGGTGCCCGGGTGGGCACCACCACCAGCACAGGCAATGTCGGGCTGGTGACCAGCCTGGGCGCCGACGAGGTGGTGGACTACAAGACGCAGGCCTTCGAGACCGTGTTGAGCGGCTACGACGCGGCGCTGGGCACGCTGCGCGGCGACGCGGTGGAGAAGTCCATCGGCATCTTGAAGCCAGGTGGCCAGATCGTGTCGCTGGTCGGCCCGCTGGACCTCGCGTTTGCCCGCGCCCGCGGCGTCAATGTGCTGCTGAAGCTGGTGTTTGCGCTGATGGGCTGGCCTATCCAGCGTGTGGCCGCGAAGCGGGGCGTCACCTACAGCTTCCTGTTCGCGCGGCCCGATGGCGCGCAACTCGCGCAGATCGGGCAGCTCATTGAAGCGCAGCGCATCCGCCCCGTGATCGACCGGGTGTTCCCGT
>JBEAOO010000198.1:0-3348 GCA_041164825.1 Pseudomonadota bacterium
ACACCCAGCGCAGCCAAACCCAGAGCCAAACCAAGTCCAGCTTCCTGGGCATTGGCATCGGCAAGAGCAACAGCACCGACATCCAGCTCAAGACACAAAGCCTGGCCTCGCAGCTGATCTCTAACCAGGCCATCAAGATCGGCGTGGGCGCCACCACCGAGCTGCGCGGCGCCGACCTTCAAGCGCCCAGCATCGAGTTCATCCGCTCCGCCGGTGCCGACCCCAGCACCGCAGGCCAGTTGATCTTGAGCGGCGACGTCAACACCACCAGCCAAACCCACCAGAGCCAAACCATCAGCCTGGGCCTGTGGCAAAAGACCCAAGACCAAGGCAGCCAAACCGAGAGCCTGCAACTCGCCAAGCTGCAAGGCCAAGTGAGCTTTGCTCCCGGCATCAACCTGCGCGTTCAAACGCCCACGGGCGACCTGCCAACCCAGCTCACCACACTCAGCAGCCAACCCGGCTTGGCTTATCTGGCCGATCTGGCCAAGCGGCCCGACATCAACTGGAGCCAGGTGGAGTTGGCCCAGCGCGAGTGGAACCACGAGCAGCAAGGGCTGACCGGGGCCGGGGCGGCGCTGGTGGCCTTGGCGGTGGCGTACGCCACAGGCGGCACCCTGGGCACCGAGCTGCTCGGCATGGCCAGCACCGGCCCCATGGCAGCGGCCATCAACGCCGGCTTCACGGGCCTGGTCAGCAACGCCTCAGTGAGCTTCATCAACAACGGCGGCAACCTGGCCAAGACGCTGCGCGACGTGGGCAGCAGCGACAACCTCAAGAGCCTGCTCACCACCATGGTCACGGCCGGGGCCATGAACCAGCTGGGTGACTTTGCAGCCTTCGGCGACAAAAAGCTCAGCGCCATCACGCTCGCCGACGGCCCACTGCCCAACCTCGGCAAAAACCTCATCACCCAAGTCAGCAGCGCCACGCTCAACACGGTGCTGACCGGGGCGAGTTTGGAAGACGGGCTCAAGAGCGCGCTGCTCAACGGCGTGATCACCACGGGCAGTGCGTTTGGGGCTAACTACATCGGTGACCTGGCTGACACCAACGGATCAAATCCGCCCGTGCTCAACAGCGCCGGCCAGGCTGTGGCGCACGCGTTGCTCGGCTGCGTGACGGGCCAACTCAGTGTGGGCGATTGCGGAAGCGGGGCCGCGGGTGGCGTGGTGGGCGAGCTGGCAGCAACCTGGTTCAATCCCACGGGTGACAAAACCAAGCGTGATGAAACGCTGAAGTTTGTGGGTCTGGTCTCCGGCATGGCAGGCGCCATCACCAAAGGCGACGGCAGCGCCAGCAGCGTCAACATCGCCGTGCAGACGGGGGTGAATGCGGCGGAGAACAATCGACTGTTGCATCCTTCCGAGCGCCAATTGGCGCAAGACCTGGCGCGCCGAAGTGGTGGCAAGTACACCGCCGCGCAGATTGAGGAGCAAATGCGCTTGATGGGCAACCGAGCCTCGGGCATTTCGCCGAACACGGTGGAGGTCTTGATCGGGGAGGGCGCGATCTCCAACGCGCTCACGCTCGACCCCGCCTTGCCGAAGGTGAATGACGCCAAAGCGGTCGTGGAGGTGGCAGGGCGATACGACGCTGCCATCCAACAGTTCATTGTTGAAAGCACCAAGGACGGCTCGAACTACATCCCAGGCGTGTCTGCGTACGTACCAAGCAAACCAAACAGCACATCGAGCACAGCAGCTGCGACGGCGCTTCCGTTGCCGACGGCAGCATGCGCCAACCTGGACATAACGTGCAAATCGGGCGTCGGCGTGGCGCAGAATGCGCCGCTGACGCCTGAGCAGCGAAAAGCTGCTGGTGACTATTTTGGGCAAGTGAGCACGGATTACCAGCGGGCGGCGAATGTGGCTGTGGCGACTGGTCAGCCAGAGCTTGTAGTTGCATTCGAAATTGCTGCGGGTGTGGCTGCCTTATTGGAGCAGTCTTTTAATCCGAGTGCTGGGAAAGTGGTTTGGGATGCCATGCTCATAGACTCCATTGCAAAGAAGTTTGCTGATCGAGCTGGTCTTCCAATGTTCTTGGTTCAAGAGGTCGTTGAGCGAGAAATAAAGCCGAAATTTCAGTCGAGCAGAGATTATATCGATAAGGTGCTCCCGTGATAAAAATGACTGATATTGGCATGGTTGTTGGCGCTTCTCTCATCGCTGTGCCGGTCATCTTTGATGTCGACATTAATAGGTGGATCTATTACAGCATGTGCTTGGTGGGTGGAGTGCTTTGTGTGATTGCTGGCGACAATTCCACCGCAAGGATGCTTGGAATGGGTGAGCCTGGGGAGGATTTATTGCGCGAAGCGTGGGCGTGGATAAAGAAGAAGTTTCAGCGCGACGGTGATTGATTGCCTGGGATATGTTTATGTCCTGAGCAACGGCCAAGGCTACATCACCGATACCGCAGGGCGAGTCAAGCAGGTGGAAGGTGAATTGAGTCTGAGCAAGATGGACCGCAACGGCTACCAGCAGTTGTGCACAGGGCAGTGCGGCAGTGCGGGTGACGAGGGCGGACACCTGATTGCTTCAGCATTGGGTGGCGCGGGTGACAAAATCAACATCGTGCCGCAGGCCGCCACGCTCAACCGCAACGACTGGCGGGCGATGGAGCGGGAGTTTGCCGATGCGATGAAGAGCGGCAAGAGTGTGTCGGTGAAGATTGATATGGGGTATCCGGCTGGTGGTGGGGCGAGGCCAAATGTCTTTTTTGTGTCAGCACGAATTGATGGCGTGCTCAAGGAATTCCCGTTTAGACAATGAGGAGAATGTTGTGAAAACCGTAGAGGACGCTTACTCGCAGATGGCGAGCTCCCTGGCGGGTGCACAGGGGCTTCCGTTGGAATGGTCAAAGATTGTTTTCCATGGACGGTTGTTGTCAGGAAACTGCAGCTCAATGACAACTCGATTCGAGTCGGCCGAAGTCAGTGGCAGCACCGGACTTGGAATGCAACTTGGGCTTGCAGTCGACGAAGCTGCAATATTCCTCCGCGACGACCTCCTCCGCACCACCGGCCAGCGCATCTGGGGTCTGACCTTCACCTTGTACCCGTCGGGACAGTTCAACATCGAATACGACTACAACAAGCCTGCCGATTACGAAGACAGCGACGAGACGATTTCGTTGTCTGAAGCATTGCAGGGCCTGGGCGTTGACGTTCAGGTGGCAGGGTTGCCGCCGAAGGCCGACTGAGACGGCGCCAACGCGGGTGCCTTGAATACCGTCACCACCACCCAGCACGAAACCCCCCCCGCGTCAGAATAGTTGTCGCCTCCATAGATCAACCCAGGGGGCGGCGATGAAGGACGGACTTCCCAAGTTCGACACGAACCTCGC
>JBEAOO010000199.1:0-11986 GCA_041164825.1 Pseudomonadota bacterium
GGCGAGTTGCTGGGTGGCCACCGCTTTGAGCGCATGTTTTTGCACAGCCGCCGGCTGGCTTTTGACCACCCCGCCACCGGGGTGCGCACCGAGCTGCTCGCGCCGCTGCCCGATGAGTGCGCGACACTGCTGACCCATTTGCCGCCTGCCTCCGCCGCTGGCACAGCCCCTTGAACGAGAAGCTCTTGAGATGACCGCTCGCACCCGCCGTTTTGACCTGATCGTGTTCGACTGGGACGGCACGCTCTACGACTCCACTGCCATGATCACGCGCGCCATCCAGCGCGCTTGTGCCGACCTCGGCGTGCCCGTGCCCAGCGACCGCGACGCCAGCTACGTGATCGGCATGGGCCTGATCGAGGCGCTGCAGCACGCCGTGCCGGGGCTGCCACGCGAACGCTACAACGAGCTGGTGCTGCGCTACCGCAAGCACTACCTGGCCATGCAGGACGAGGTGGTGCTGTTCGACGGCACGCTCGCCATGCTGCACGCGCTGCAAGCGCGCAACCACACGCTGGCTGTGGCCACCGGCAAATCGCGCGCCGGCCTCAACGAGGTGCTGCACACCGTGCAGTTGCAGCACCTGTTTGCCGCCAGCCGCACGGCCGACGAGACCGCCTCCAAGCCCCACCCGCGCATGCTGCTCGAACTCATGGCCGAGCTGGGTGTGGCGCCCGAGCGCACCTTGATGATTGGCGACACGACGCACGATCTGCAACTGGCGCTCAACGCCGGCACACCCAGCGTGGCCGTGAGTTACGGCGCACACGAGCCCTCGGGCTTTGCGGCGCTGCAGCCGCTGCACATTGCGCACACGGTGGTCGAGCTGCACCAGTGGCTGGCCGACCACGCTTGAGCGAGCGGCCTGATCCTGATCCCGAGAGCGCGCACCTGAATCATGGACATCCTCGCCACGCCGCCACCTCCGCAACCGTTGCCGCTGTGCGCCTCGGCTGATTTGGTTGAAAAAGGCCGTGCGCGGGTGTTCGATGTGTTGTGGCTCGGCCAGCGCCACACCGCCTTCGCCTTGCGCTTTGACGGCGCCGTGGTGGCCTACCTGAACCGTTGCCTGCACGTGCCCACCGAGATGGACTGGCAGCCGGGCGACTTTCTCGACAGCCGGCAGGAATTCATCATCTGCTCGGTGCACGGTGCCTCCTACGAGGTGCGCTCAGGCCGTTGTGCCAGCGGCCCCTGTGGCCGGGGCAGCCTGACGCGCGTGCAGGTCGAGGAGCGCGATGGCCAAGTCTGTTGGTATCCTTCCCGTGACATCCAACCGGCACCCCCGCCGGACCGCAGCGCGCCCCCGCGCTTTTGATGAGCCCCCCGACACGCCATGAGCACCCCGAACGACGATCTGTCCGCCTACGCCAGTTTCCCGGAGGGCACCCCGCCGCCCGCTGCGCCCGCGCCGGCCACCTCGGGCCGCGATGCGCTGCTGGAGCGCTTCGCTTTGGATTACCTGAACGAACGCCGCAGCGAGCGCCGCTGGCGCATCTTTTTCCGGTTGCTGTGGGCCGGCTTGTTTTTGCTGGTGGCCCTGGGTCTGTTCGAGTCGCGCCCGCACACCACCGCGCCCAGCGGCCCGCACACCGCTTTGGTGGAAGTGCGCGGCGAGATCGCCAGCGACACCGAGGCCAGCGCCGAGCTGCTGGTGGCCGCGCTCAAGAGCGCGTTTGAAGACGAAGGCGCGCGCGCGGTGGTGCTGCGCATCAACTCGCCCGGCGGCAGCCCGGTGCAGGCCGGTATCGTCAACGACGAGATCCGCCGCCTGAAAGCGCTGCACAAGAAGAAGGTCTACGCCGTGGTGGAAGAAACCTGTGCTTCGGGGGCCTATTACATCGCCGCTGCGGCCGACGAAATCTACGCCGACAAGGCCTCGGTCGTGGGCTCGATCGGCGTGCTGATGGACGGTTTTGGTTTCACCGAGATCATGGCCAAAGTGGGCGTGGAGCGCCGCTTGATGACGGCCGGCGTCAACAAAGGCATTGGCGACCCCTACTCGCCCGTCAGCGACACCCAAAAAGCCTACACCCAGGCCATGCTCGACCAGATCCACCAGCAATTCATCAACGTGGTGAAGCAGGGGCGCGGCAAGCGCCTGAAGGAAACGCCCGAGACCTTCAGCGGCCTGTACTGGAACGGCCAACAGGCGCTGGACATGGGCCTGATCGACCACCTCGGCAACCTCGACTTTGTGGCCCGCGAGGTGGTGAAGGCCGAAGAGATCATCGACTACACGCCGCGTGACAACGTGGCGGAGCGGCTGGCCAAGCGGTTTGGGGCCTCGTTGGGGCAGGGGGCGGCACGGGCGCTGCGGGAGAGCGTGACGATTCGTTGACCTCGGCGCGGTTGGCGCGTGGTGACCGTTGCTGCGGCGAGGTGCTGCTGCGCTGCGCGCGGCCCGCGTGTTGAGCACTTGGGTTGAGGTGGCTGCCACGCATGGCAACAGCCCTTGTCAAGCCAGACCGAGCCGCCAACACCCGGCGGGCCAACCCGCAGCGCGCAAGGCAAACCTCACGCCCGCATCAACGTGCTCTTCCCAAACAAGCTCTCAATCAAATCCACCGCCAACAACGCCGTTTGATTCCGCACATCCAGCGCCGGGTTGAGCTCCATCACGTCGAGTGAGGCCAGCAGCCCCGTGTCGGCGATCATTTCCATGCAGAGCTGGGCTTCGCGATATGTCGGGCCACCGGGCACCGTGGTGCCCACGCCGGGGGCGATGGCGGGGTCGAGAAAATCGACGTCGAAGCTCACGTGCAGGTGGGTGTTGGCGTCCAGCGTGGCCAGGGCCAGCTCCATCGTGTGGCGCATGCCCATCTCGTCGATGTAGCGCATGTCGAACACCTCCAGGCCCACCTCGTGCACGAAGCGCTTTTCGCCCGCGTCGACGCTGCGGATGCCGATCTGCCGCACCCACTTGGGGTTGATGGCCGGCACCTGACCGCCAATCTCGATCAGCTGCTGCGGGCCGTGGCCGCACAAACAAGCCACAGGCATGCCGTGGATGTTGCCGCTGGGGGTGAGGGCGCTGGTGTTGAAGTCGGCGTGCGCGTCGAGCCAGAGCACGCGCAGTTTTTTGCCGGTGTCGCGGCAGTGGCGGGCCACGGCGCTGATCGAGCCCAGGCCCAGGCAGTGGTCGCCGCCAAGCAGGATCGGCAACTGGCCGGCGCTGAGCTCGGCGTACATGGCCTCGTGCACCAGGCGGTTCCAGGTGGTCACTTCTTCAAGGTGGCGGTAGCCGTTGACCGGTGGCAGCCAGGGGTTGCTCGGGCCGATCAGGTTGCCGCAGTCCTTGACGGTGAGGCCATGGCTCTCCAGCACGGGTGCCAGTTGTGCCACGCGCATGGCTTCGGGGCCCATGCTGGCGCCGCGGCTGCCGGCACCAATGTCGGTGGGCGCGCCGATGAGGGAGATGTTGCGGTTCATGGATCAGCGCGCTCTGTGGGCCAACGAGGGGAGGTCAGGAGCTGGCGGACGTTGGCAGTAAACGAGCTCAGTAGACGAGGTCAGTCAACGAGCTCAGACGTCTTCGGCAAAGCGCCCGTTCTGGGTGTCTTGCAGGTCGAGGCCGTATTCGGTGCCGAGGATCTGCCATGCCTCTTCGGCGGTCTCGACGAAGTGGAACAGGTTCTTGTCCTTGGCGCTGATCATGCCGGTCTCGATCAACCAGTCAAAGTTGATCAGCTTGGTCCAGAACGCCTTGCCAAACAGCAGGATCGGGCGCGGGCGCGATTTGCCGGTCTGGATCAGCGTCATGGCCTCGAACAACTCGTCGAGCGTGCCAAAGCCGCCAGGGAAGCACACCAGCGCCACCGAGCGCATCAAGAAATGCATCTTGCGCAGCGCGAAGTAGTGAAACTGGAAGCACAACTCGGGCGTGATGTAGGGGTTGGGCTCTTGCTCGTGGGGCAGCACGATGTTGAGGCCGATGCTCTTGCCTCCCACCTCGAACGCACCGCGGTTGCCCGCTTCCATGATGCCGGGGCCACCGCCGGTGACCACATAGATGGGCGTCTCCATGTGGGCCGAGCGTTGCGTGACGAGGGCGGCAAAGCGGCGCGCTTCTTCGTAGTAGGCCGACATGGTGACCTGCATCTCGGCGCCGCGGATGGCGCCATCGTTGCCCGCTTGGCGGGCCGTGGCCAAGCCGGCTTGCGCCACATCGGCGGGCATGATGCGCGCGCTGCCAAACATCACCACCGTGGACTCGATGCCCAATTCACGTTGAATGGCCTCGGGCTTGAGCAGCTCCAGCTGCATGCGCACCGAGCGCATGTCCTCGCGCAGCAAGAAGGCGTTGTCGGTGAAGGCCAGGCGGTAGGCGCTCTCGGGGCCTTGGTAACGCGCGGCAGGTTGAAGCGCTTCAGCTTCTTCTTGCGCCGTGGGGAAATTGCGAGCGGTGAGTTCGGTGCGCTTGTCCATGAGTCGAGTGTAGTGGGGCAAATACAGCCCTTCAGGCTGCGTGGGGCAGGGGCCAACCCTTGACGCGGGCGACTGCGGTTTGGATCACCCGGGCATCGTTGCTGGCGCGGTGGCGCTCGGCGGGCAACTGGGCTCGGGCGTCGGCACATGCTTGGTCCCAGCGCGCGATGTCGGCCTCGGCCAGCAGCTCTTGCACGTGGCACAGGCGAAAGCTCGGCACCATGTCGGCCTCTTCAAACAAGGCGGCGATCCAGGGGTAGTCGTGGGCCCAGCCGTCGCAGTAGACGGTGGCGCCGCTGAGCAGGCGGTTGAGCAACGAGGCCACCTCTACCGGCGAGCGGCCGTAGCGTGCCAACGTGGCACGGGTCAGGCCGTGCAGCTTGGCCGCAGATTCGTCCCACTGCGTCCAGTGTGCGGGTGGGCGCACCAGCGTGCACACGGCGGTGCCGTCGGGCAGCACAAAGCCGACCTCAATGGGGTAGCTGCCGCGGCCAAAGCCCGAGGCCTCCACGTCGATCACGCAAGGCAGTGGGGTGACATCCCGGTGCACTCGTGGCTCCGGTTCAGACTCAAAACTCAGCACAACAAACTCCCTGGCCCGAAGGGCCTTGTTCTTGACAGGTAACCAGCAACAAACATACCTGAATTGCCTGGGTCGGGAGTGTCGCAGTGACTTGTGAAGGGACGAAGAGGGCGGATCAACGAACGACAGGAAAATGGCGTGGCGTGGCGTGCACGAGGGCCTGGCAACAGGCCGGCCTCAGCGTGCACTGCAGACCGGGCAGTCGGCGTGCCTGTCGAAGCCAATCTCGGTCCAAGCCATGCTGCGCGCATCGAGCATCTGCAGTCGGCCCGCCAGCGAGGTGCCCACGCCGGCCAACAGCTTCAGGGCCTCAGCCGCCTGCATGCTGCCAATGATGCCCACCAGCGGCGCAAACACGCCCATGGTGGCGCAGCGCACCTCCTCGAACGTGGCATCGGGCGGGAACAAGCAGGCGTAGCAGGGCGCGTTGGCGCTGCGCAGGTCATACACCGAGATCTGCCCATCAAAGCCAATCGCCGCGCCCGACACCAGCGGCTTGCGGTGCGCCAAGCAAGCGGCGTTCACCGCGTGGCGGGTGGCGAAGTTGTCGCAGCAGTCGACCACCACATCGGCCTCGGCCACCAACTGCATCAGCCGCGCGGCATCGGCGCGCTCTTGCAGGGCCACCACGCGCACCTCGGCGTTGATCTCGGCCAGCGTGTGCGCGGCTGACGCCACTTTGGGCTGGCCGATGCGGTCTTGGCGGTGCACGATCTGGCGCTGCAGGTTGGTCAAGTCCACCATGTCGGCGTCCACCAGCGTCAGCGTTCCCACGCCGGCCGTGGCCAGGTACAGCGCCACCGGCGAGCCCAAACCGCCGGCACCAATCACCAGCGCGTGCGCGTTCAGCAGCGCCTGCTGGCCTTCGACGCCGATCTCGTCGAGCAGGATGTGGCGCGAGTAGCGCAGCAGTTGGTCGTCGTTCATGCGGGCAGCCTACAAAGAAGTGCGGACGAGAAGTGCGGACGAGAAGTGCGGACGCGAAGCGTGGGCGAGAAGCGAGTCGTGCAACCACCAAAAACAACGCCCGCGATGGGCGCGGGCGTTGGCATTGACGGAACACGCAGCGTGATCACTGCATGGCGCCCCGAGAGATCGGTGCGATCAGTTGGTGGCGGGCTCGTCGACCTTGCGCTCGGTCATGGTCTTGGAGACCACCACCGGCTTGCCCTTCAGGCGGTTGACGGCTTGGCTGAGCTGGAAGTCGTCGGCGCTGCCGTACTCGGGCAGGGGCTTGATCGGCGCCGCGGCCTTTTTGGCCGTTTCGTCTTCGAGCTTCTTGCGCGCTTCGTCGCGGGCCTTCTCGCGCGCCACGTCTTTTTGCTCGGCGCCTTGGCCGCTTTGCAAGTGCTTTTCGAGGTCGGCTTCGCGCATGCGCAGCGCGCCAAACAAATTGCCTTCGGCGGTTTCGTCAAGCATCACGTCGGGCACGATGCCCTTGGCCTGAATCGACTTGCCCGACGGCGTGTAGTAGCGCGCGGTGGTGATCTTCAGCGCCGTGTCGGGGCTGAGCTGGCGCACGGTTTGCACCGAGCCCTTGCCAAAGGTCTGGGCGCCCATGATGACGGCGCGCTTGTGGTCTTGCAGCGCGCCGGCCACGATTTCGCTGGCCGACGCCGAGCCTTCATTCACCAGCACCACCATCGGCACCTTCTTCAGTGCCTCGGGCAGGCGCTTGAGCGGGTCGGCGCCGCCGCGGCGCAGGTAGGCGTCGGGCGTGGCCTTGAACACCGCTTTCGAATCAGCGATCTGGCCATTGGTGCTCACCACCACCGCATCGCGCGGCAAGAAGGCCGCCGCCAGCGCCACCGAGGCTTCGAGCATGCCGCCCGGGTCGTTGCGCAGGTCGAGCACCAAGCCCTTGAGCTGCGGCTCTTGTTTGTAGACCTCTTCGAGCTTGCGCACGAAGTCTTCCACCGTGTTGGGCTGGAACTGGCTCACACGCAGCCAGGCGTAGCCGGGCTCCATCACCTTGGCGCGCACGCTCTGGGTGCGAATTTCTTCACGCGTGATGGTGACCGGGAAGGCGCGGTTCTCGGCCTTGCGATAAATGGTGAGCGCCACCTTGGTGGCCGGCTCGCCGCGCATGCGTTTCACCGCCTGCTCGATGGTCAGGCCCTTGACCATGGTGTCGTCGATCTTGGTGATCAGATCGCCACTCTTGATGCCGGCCCGGAAGGCGGGACCGCCTTCGATGGGCGAGACCACCTTGATCAGGCCCTCTTCCATGCCAATCTCGATGCCCACGCCCACAAACTTGCCAGTCAGGGATTCGTTGAATTCCTTGATCGCGCGTTTGTCGATGAATTGGGAGTGCGGGTCCAGCCCCGCCACCATGCCGCCAATGGCATCGGTGATCAATTTTTTCTCGTCCACCGGTTCCACATAATCACTTTTGATCATGCCGAACACCGAGGCGAGTTGCTGCATCTCTTCGAGCGGCAAGGTGCTGGCCGTGCCGTTGCGGGCAACAGCCTGCAACTGCATCGTGGCGAGCGCCCCTGCGACCGCGCCGAGCGCAATCCAACCAGTGACTTTGAGTTTCGAACCCATCTGCAACCCGCTTCCTGCCTGAGAACAATGAAATACCACGTCTGCCGATTGTAAAACCCGGCCTTTGCATGGAGCCAGGGAACAGCGGTTAAGTTTCATGTCTGTTGTGGGCTTTTTGCGGGGCGCGCAGGGGCGGGCCGATGCACCCTGGCGACACGGGGCTTTGTTCGCTGTCGCGCCATCGCCGTCACCCCGAGCCGTCAGAATCCCTGCTGATGGCTTGGTCATTGCCGACCGCCCACTTTCCCTCGTTCACCGTCAAAGGACCGCTCCATGAATGCACGTGTTGCCACCCACCCCGTTGCCGATCAATTCACCAGCCGCTGGTCGCCGCGCGCCTTTGCGCCCGCCACGCTCAGCGAGGCTGAGCTGAACAGCCTGTTTGAAGCCGCCCGCTGGGCGCCCTCGGCGTCCAACATCCAGCCTTGGCGCTTTTTGTTCGGCCGCGCCGGCACGCCGGCCTTCCAAACCATCCTCGACGGCTTGGTGCCGTTCAACCAAGGTTGGGCCGGCAAGGCCTCGGCGCTGATCGTGGTGCTGTCCAAACAAACTTCGGTGGCCCCCGGCAAAACCGAGGCGCAAGCCAACGCCTGGCACTCGTTCGACGCCGGCTCGGCCTGGATGAGCCTGGCCCTGCAAGCGCATTCGATGGGCCTGGTCACCCACGGCATGGGCGGTTTTGTGGCCGACACGCTGCGCGCGAGCCTGGGCATCCCGGCCGATGTGGCGATTGAGGCTGTGGTGGCCGTGGGCAAGCAGGGCGACAAGGCCACGCTGCCCGAGATGCTGCAAGCGCGCGAGTTTCCGAACGACCGCTTACCGCTGGCGGACATCGTGGCCGAAGGTTCATACCCATTCAAGTGACACGGTGACCCGGCGGCGCTGCGCGCGGCTGATTCAGCAACATCGCTGAGCCAGCCGCCGCTGGCCGGCGCCACGCCATCCCCCACCCCAGGGCCCGCACGCATCATGTGCCGGGCCCTTTTTGTTGCGCGCGCCGGCCGCACGCTGGCCCCAGCCGCCGTCCCACCCGCTCCGGGGTAAACCTGGCATTGCGCTTGCATACAAGACTGGTGATCATGGATCGCATGCACATTGCATGTGCGCTGAGTGATGTTTGTGCACCAGGAGTCAGCCCATGTCCCTCAAACGGGGCGCCACAGCCAACGCGGGGCCCCGAAAGGGTCTCGAAGCGAGTTCCAAAGCGAGCGCCAAAGCCAGCCCGGCCGTGCGCCCGCGCTCTGCCGCGCGCGCCACGCCGTCGCCTGCCCGCTCGCAATCGCTGGCCAGCGGCAGCGCGCTCGATGACGCCGGCCGCCCCGACCAAATCGCCGACCGCATCGTCGACGCCATCTTGGCTGGCCGCTTGGCGCCGGGCCAGCGTCTGGGCGAGCAAGCCTTGGCCGATTTGTTCGGCGTCAGCCGCACCTTGGTGCGCGAGGCCATGGCACGGCTCTCGGCGCGCGGCATGGTCGAGGTCAACGCCCGCCGCGGCTGGTTTGTGGTGCAACCTTCGCGCGAAGAAGCGCGCGAGGCCTTTGGCGCCCGCCTGGCATTGGAGACCGGCATGTTGCACGGCCTGCAAACCGTGCCCTTGCCCCAGGCCGCCATCCGCCGCCTCAAAGACCACGTGGCGCGCGAGCAAGCCGCCATCCGCAGCGGCGATGCTGGCGAGCGCAGCTGGCTGCTCGGCGACTTTCACGTGTGCCTGGCCGAGTGCGCCGCCAACTCGCTGCTGGCCGACATCCTCAAAGACCTCACCGCGCGCACCACGCTGATCGCCACGCTGTACCAAAGCACGCATGCCGCCAGCGAGAGCTGCGCCGAGCACGCACAGATCGTGGCCGCGCTCGAAGCCGGCGATGTGCCCGGCGCCATGCAACTGCTGCGCGCCCACATCGGCACCGTGGCCGAGCACCTGGGCCAAGACGCCGCCGCCGACGACCCGCTGGCGCCGTTGCGCGCCGCGCTCACGCCGCTGAAGGCGCGGGCCGTGGCCGATGCGGCCCCCCCAGCCGCCACCAAACCGACGCGCCGCCCGCGCCGCACCGCCTTGTTCACCGATTTGATTCCCCCCGTTGTTCCACCCACCCGCTCGGAGTTTTGACACCATGCAACGACGCACGTCCCTGATCGCTTTGTCCTTGGCCGCGCTCACCGCCAGCGCCTACACCGGCGCCGCCCATGCGCAAACCGCACTCGACGAGGTGATGGCCAAAAAGCAGATCAACATCGCCATCCCGACCGACTTCCCACCCTACGGCTATGTCGGCACCGACCTCAAGCCGCAAGGCCTCGACATCGACATCGCCAACTACATCGGCGCCAAGCTGGGTGTGAAGGTGGAACTGGTGCCGGTCACCAGTGCCAACCGCATCCCCTACCTGCAAACCAAAAAGGCTGACCTCGTCATCAGCACGCTGGGCAAGAACCCCGAGCGCGAGAAGGTGATCGACTTCACCATTGCCTACTCGCCCTTTTTCCAGGCTGTGTTTGCCGCCAAGACCGTGGCCATCAAGAGTGCAGCTGATCTGGCCGACAAGACCGTGGGCGTGACCCGCGGCGCCATCGAGGACATGGAACTCAGCAAGCTCGCCCCGGCCTCGGCCGACATCAAGCGCTTTGAGGACAACAACGCCACCGTCTCGGCCTTTGTGTCGGGCCAGGTGCAAGCCATTGCCACCGGCGCCTCGGTGGCCGGCAACATGATCGCGCGCAACCCGCAGCTCGGCACCGAATACAAGTTCGTGCTCAAAGACTCGCCCAACTTCATCGGCGTGGGCAAGGGCGAAGACAAGCTGCGCCTGAAGGTCAACGAGATCATTGCTGGCGCCAAGGCCAGCGGCGACCTCGACAAGATCGCCCGCAAGTGGCTGGGCCGCCCGATGGGCGATCTGCCTAACTGACACCCACCCCCGAAGCGCCTTCGGCGCTCCCCTCAAAGGGGGCCACGCCAGTGGACCGGCAAAGCCGGCTCCACGGCGTGTGCTGGAGGGATCGCTGCGCGCTGCGCGGGCAGCTTCGATGAATCTCAAGACTGAGACCTTTGCATGATCCAACTCGACTTTCCTGCCGTGCTGGTGGAGTGGCCGGCGCTGCTGCGTGGGGCCGGCTTCACGCTCGGCTTGAGCGCCGTGGCCGCCGTGCTTGGCGTGGGCCTGGGCGTGGCCTGTGGCTGGGCGCGGGCGCATGGGCCGCGCTGGCTGGCGGCCATCGTGGCGGTGTATGTCGAACTCATCCGCAACACGCCCTTCATCGTGCAGCTGTTCTTCATCTACTTCGGCCTGCCCAGTTTGGGGGTGCGGCTCAGCCCCGAAGTGGCCGCCATCATTGCGATGGTGGTCAACCTGGGGGCCTACGCGGCCGAGATCGTGCGCGCCGGCATCGACAACACGCCGCGTGGGCAAATTGAAGCCGCGCGCAGCCTGGCCCTGAGCGAGCCGCAGGTGTTTTTGCGCGTGGTGCTGCCGCCCGCGCTCGGCCGCGTGTGGCCGGCGCTGGTGAGCCAGATCGTGATCGTCATGCTCGGCTCGGCCGTGTGTGGGCAGATCTCGGCGCAAGAGCTCAGCTACACCGCCAACCTGATCCAGAGCCGCAACTTCCGCGCCTTCGAGGCCACCATCGTCGCCACGGTGATGTACCTGCTGCTCTCCATCGGTGTGCGCGCGCTGCTCAACTGGGCCGGCCCGCGCTTTGTGTTTGGCCGCTTGCCGCAAGCCGGTCGCTGAACCAGAAGGAGCACACAGATCATGGTTGACTTTTCCCTGTGGGACATCTTTCGCAACCTGCTGCTGGCCGCGCGCTGGACGGTGTTGCTCTCGCTCGTGGCCTTCATTGGCGGCGGCTTGGTGGGGCTGGGTTTGCTGCTGGCACGCTTGGCCCAGTGGCCGGGCGCACAGCGTTTTGTGGCCGGCTATGTGCAGCTGTTTCAGGGCACGCCGCTGCTGATGCAGCTGTTCCTGGCCTACTTCGGGCTGGCGCTGTTTGGCATCAATGTGTCGGCCTGGGTGGCGGCGGGCTTGGCGCTCACGCTCTACACCAGCGCCTTCCTCACCGAGATCTGGCGCGGCTGCGTCAACGCCATCCCCAAAGGCCAGTGGGAGGCGGCCGACAGCCTGGCGCTGAGCTTTGGCGAAAAGATGCGCCACGTGATTGGCCCGCAGGCGCTGCGCATTGCTGTGCCGCCCACGGTGGGCTTTTTGGTGCAGGTGATCAAGGGCACGGCGCTGGCCTCGGTGATTGGCTTCATCGAGCTCACCAAGGCCGGCACCATGATCACCAACGCCACCTTCCGCCCATTCACCGTCTACGCCTGCGTGGCGTTGATGTATTTCGCCCTGTGCTGGCCGGTTTCGGCCGCCAGCCGCAAGCTGGAGAGGAGCTTTAAAAATGGCCGCTGAGATCGCATCCAACCTGGGTTCA
>JBEAOO010000200.1:0-53045 GCA_041164825.1 Pseudomonadota bacterium
ACCAGTGGCAGCTCAGCCGCGCCGAGCTTGATGCGTTCGCGGTGGAGAGCCACCGGCGTGCCGCCGCGGCGTCGGCGGCGGGCTGGTTCCACAGCGAGATCGTGCCGGTGCCCGTGATGGCACTGCGCGAGAAGGCGCTCGACGGCGACGCGCCGGTATTCAGCACCGACGAAACCATTCGCCCCGGCACAGCGGCCGAGAAGCTCGGCACGCTGAAAACCAGCTTCCGCACGGATGGCCGCGTGACGGCCGGCAACGCCTCGCAAATCTCTGACGGCGCGGCCGCCTTGTTGCTGATGTCGGCCGGCAAGGCCCAACAACTCGGCGTGACACCGCGGGCCCGCGTGCGCGCCGTGTGCACCGTGGGCTCCGACCCGACGCTGATGCTCACCGGCCCGATTGCCGCCACGCACAAGGTGCTCGCCAAGGCCGGGCTCACGCTGGCCGACATCGACCTCTTCGAGATCAACGAGGCCTTTGCACCCGTGCCCATCGTGTGGATGCGCGAAGTGGGCGTGAGCGCCGAGCGCCTCAACGTCAACGGCGGCGCGATCGCGCTCGGCCACCCGCTGGGTGCCAGCGGCGCGCGCATCATGACCTCGATGCTGCACGAGCTGGAACGCCGCGGCGCCCGCTATGGGCTGATGGCCATCTGCTGCGCCGGTGGCATGGGCACGGCCACGATCATCGAGCGGCTCTGAGGGGCGCGGTCTCGTGGCCTTGCTGCCGATGATCGCGCAGGCGGATTTTCCGCCTGCACTGGCCGTGGCGGTGGCGCACGGCGTGGCCACCCGCATGCTGAGCTCGACCCTGCCGATCCGCGTCTGGGCACATCGCCCAGATGCCGCGGTGGCATGGTTGGGTGTGCTCGATCAACTGCACAACCACGGCCTGCTCGACGCCCGCCTGCGCGAGCTGGTGCGCCTGCGCATCGCCGCCTTCACCAGCTGCCGCGTCTGCCAGGTGGCGCGCAAGAGCGATGCGGTGAGCGACGCCGACGTGGCCTGCCTGGGCACCGACGATGCGCGCTTCACCCCCGCCGAGCAAGCCGCGCTGCGTTACGCCGAGCTGTTTGCCGCCGATCCGCTGGCGATCGACGACACCGTTTTTGACGCGCTGAAGGCCTGTTTCGACACGCCCCAGATCGTTGAGCTCAATATGTTTTGTGCCCTGATGCTGGCGGGCGGTCGCATGACCCAAGCCCAGCGCGCTTTTGAGGAAACCACACCATGACCACCGCACCCACCGCCTCGCTTTACGACATCGGCCTGAAGGCACTCGACGGCCAAGCCACCACACTCGCGCCGTATCAAGGCGAGGTGCTGCTGATCGTCAACGTGGCCTCCAAATGCGGGCTGACCCCGCAGTACACCGCGCTGCAAGCGCTGCATGAGCGCTTCTCGGGCCGCGGCTTGCGGGTGCTGGGCTTTCCGTGCAACGACTTCGCGGGCCAAGAGCCCGGCAGCGAGGATGAAATCCGCACCTTCTGCGACACCAACTACCAGGTGAGTTTTCCGCTGTTCGGCAAGCTCAACATCAACAGCGCACCACGCCACGCGCTCTATGCCGCGCTCATCGCCGCGCTGCCGCAAACCCAAGGCTCGGGCGACAGCAAGCTGCACGACACCCTGGCCCAGCACAAACTGCTGCCCAAGGAAGCGACCGATGTGATGTGGAATTTTGAGAAGTTCCTGGTCGGCCGCAATGGCCAAGCGCTGGCGCGTTTCGCGCCCGATGTGGCGCCCGATGCCGTGGCCTTGGTGCAGGCGATTGAAGCCGCACTTGGCTGAATCTGCCGCCGCCGCCGAACCCGCCCAGCCCGCTGAAACCGCGACACCCGCGGGCAGCACCCGGCGGCTCGACAAAACCACCGTCATCGCGCTGGTCGGCTGCCAAGTCGGCCTGCACGGCAGCCTCAACGGCGCGCGCATGGCCGCGCCGCTGCAGGCGCTGAGCGAGGGCCACGCGGCCGCGCCCATCGGCTTGCTGATGGCGCTGTTTGCATTGTTCCCGGTGATGTTGGCGATGCCCGCCGGGCGCCTGGCCGACCGCCACGGTTACCACCTGCCGGTGCATCTGGCACTGGGTCTGTGTTTGGTGGGCTCGCTGCTGGCGGCTGTCAGCGGCCACTTCATCGCCTTGTGCGCGGCCGCTGCGCTGGTGGGCGCAGGTTCGTCCATCGGCATGATCGCGCTGCAACGCACCGCGGGCCGGCTGGCGGGCAGTGGCGCCGAGCGGCTGCGCATCTTCAGCTGGATCGCGCTGGCGCCAGCGATCGCCAATTTTCTGGGCCCCATGCTGGCCGGTGTGCTGATCGATCATGTCGGTTTTCGCGCCGCCTTTGCCGCGCTCGCCACCTTGCCGCTGATGACCTGGGCGTTTTCGCGCCGCGTGCCCCGCGAGGCCACGACGCCCCCGCCGCAGGCCGCTGCCCAGCCCGGTGAGGCGAAGCGCGGCAAGGCCTGGGACCTGCTCACGCTGCCCGACTTCCGCCGCCTGCTGTTCGTCAACTGGTTGATCGCCGCCAGCTGGGATGCCCACAGTTTTGCCTTGCCCCTCTTGGGCCACGAGCGCAGCTTCAGCGCCTCGGCCATCGGCAGCGTGCTGGCGGCCTACGCCGTGGCATCGGGCGCTGTGCGCTTGCTGATTCCGATGTTCGCGCACCGTCTGCAGCCGAGGCTGATGATGGCCGGCGCACTGGCCGCCACGGCCTGCATGTTTGCGCTCTACCCACTGCTGCACAGCGCGTGGGCGATGGCGGCTTGCGCCGCGGTGCTGGGCCTGTGCCTGGGCATGATCCAGCCGGCCGTGATGTCGACCCTGCACCTGATCGCGCCGCCCGACCGCCAAGGCGAGGCGCTCGGCCTGCGCTCGCTGTTCATCCACGGTTCCACGCTGCTGATGCCGCTGGCCTTTGGCGCGGTGGGCGCAGCGCTGGGTGTGTCGCCGGTGTTTTGGGTGATGGCGGTGGCGCTGGCGCTGGGCAGCGGGCAGTCGGCCCGCTTGCCGCAGAACGCCGGGGCTTGACGAGGCCAGACCGCCCTTCGGTCGGGCCATTCCCGCTTGACCTCCGCACAGCGCTCCGGGCACCTGCCTGGGCATGAGCTTCGGAACAGCGCCGAGAACCGAACTTCCCGGTCATGCAGAACACCGCACTTTCGAGCGCAAGCCCGCATCCGTGCCGCGGCCATGAAGCGCCGCCGAGCAGGCCCATGGCGCATCACCTCAAGCGCGCTCGTCCAGCCTTCGCGCCAGTTTCTCAAAGTGCGTGCCGGTGATGAAGCCCTTGGCGTTGCCTGAGCGCGCGATGTAGTTCGGGTCCTGCTCCATGCGCGAAAACAGAATCGCCAGCCGCCAAGTGGCAAAGGTCTCATAGTAGAAAAGGTTGTCCACCGGCCGCCCGGTGATCTGTGTGTAGCGCGCCACCGTCTGCGCCATGTCGGGCAGGCCCGCCATGCGCGGAAAAGCCCCCCGCGCGCGCCCCACGCTGGTCGCCCAATCGATGTGGGCGAACCAACCCAGGTCAGACTCCGGGTCGCCGATGCAGGCCATCTCCCAGTCCAGCACGGCGGTGATGTCCAGGCCCTGGAGCATCAGGTTGCCCAGCCGCGCGTCGCCCCAGCACAGCGCCAGGGTTTTGGGCGTGGGCGCGTGCGCCAGCAACCACGCGCGGGTGCGCGCCAAGATGGGTGGCATGGGCTCGCCGTTTTGTGCAAACACCTCGTCGTACCAGGCGATTTGGCGCTGCATGAAGTCGCTGCCCGGGCCGGGCACACCCAACACGCCCAGCCCAGCAGACCGCCAATCGACCGCATGAATGCGGGCGATCGTGTCGACCGCGTTCCACCACACCTGTTCGCGCTCGGCCTCGCTCGCCTCAAACAGCGGGCCGGCGACGTGATACGGCGGAAAGTCGCTCGGCACCCAGCCATCCACTTTCTCCATCACGTAAAACGGCGTGCCCAACACGCGGCCCTCGGCATCCACACCCACCACCGGCGCCACCGGCACCGCGGTGCCCGCCAGCGCCTGCAGCAGCTGGTGCTGGCGGCCCATGTCGTAGGCATGGCGGGGGAAGTTGGTGAACCCCTGCGGTGGCCAGCGCAGCACCAGCGTCTTCTTGACCGCCTGCGTGCCTTCGCGCCAGTGCAGGTCGACGAAATAGGTTTCGTTGGAGATGCCCGCACCCGGGCGCCGCAGCTCGGAGAGGTGCAGCTCGCGTGCCTGGGGCAGCAGCGCGCCGAACCAGGCCGTGAGGCGTTGCCGGGTCAGCTCGGGCTGGTCCATGGGGGCGCTGGGCGTGAGGGCGGGGGCGTTCGTGGTCATCGGGCCGTCCTCGCTCATGGTGCGTACTTGGCGTGTTTGCCATAGACGCCGAACTGGATCATCCCGTGACCCACCTCGTCGCCGCAGCGGCATTCCACGATGAACGTGGGCGCCTCCGACACCTCGGTCATGGCGGTCGGGTCGCTGATGTCGAAACGCTCGCCGTCGATCCAGTTGGGCCCCATCCAACGCCCCAGCCGAAAGCCCTTGTAAGGCCAGTAGCCGGCGGCCTGCAGGTAGATGATGGCGATGGGGCGGATGGTGATGTCGCGCCGGGTGCCGTCTTCGGCCACGCAAGCAATGCGCCCGCCTTGCAAGATGCGCGTGCCGGGCACGAGTTGGAAATCGTGGTCTTCGCTGAGCAGGCGCAGCGTGGGGCGCTGGCTGCCCAGCGGGTAATCGATGCCACCGGTGTAGTGCAGCACCTCGGCGTTGTGGTCTTCGCGCAGGCTGGAGCACACGCTCCAGTCTTTGAACTGGAAGATGTGCCAGTCGCCCAAAAAGCCTGGTTGCCGCAGCGGTGGTTGATGGCCCTGGGCCTCGGTGTAGAGGTTGTGCTGCCAGCGCACGCCCCAGGAGTGGTCGCGGTGCGCCATCCAGGTGTCGGGGTGGATGTCGTGGGTCTGACCGTCGATCTTGAACCAGCCTGTGGCGCGGCCGGTCTGCGCATAGCGGGCGATGTGTTCGGTCAGTCGGCCGCGGCTGCGCGCAAACTGCGGCGCCTCTTCGTGCGGCGCCATGCAGGCCTGCCACTCGATCTCCCAGCTGATGCCCTGGGCGTTCTCGGCCAGCGCCCAGTGGATGGTTTTCATGCCCTCGATCACTTGGTACGACAGCGGCCCGACGGCCACCTCGTCCACCCGACCTCGCAACTCGCGCGAGGCGCGCACATTGACCTGGGTGCGGTTCTCCAACGCCAGCAGCCCCGAGGCATCCATCACATTGCGGTTGGGCGAGACGCCGAAGTGCGAGCTGATGAAGTGGCGCCCACTCAGGTCGTGGGCGCAGATCCACACGTTCTCGCGCCAGTTGTCGCCGCTGTCGGCCACGTGGTCAAAGGTGGTGGGCGTTTGGTGGCAAAGCATCTCGTCATAGCGGCTGAGCATCGTCGTGGTTTCCTGGCGCGAACATCGGTGGGGGAGGGGATGTTCGGCAATCTAACGATGCGGGGCGCGGTTGTCCGAAACACCGTTGGACGTGGTGTCCAACGAATGCTGAGGCGGTACGGCGTTCAGAAAGTACGTGTTCTCCGTGACCGGGAAATTCGGGCTTCGACACGGTGCAGCCCTCACCGGGGGCCGCGTCCTGTTCGAAGGCTTCCCGTTCGACGATTGGCGCGAAGGCAGCGATGGGCCGGGCCGGTTTGCTCCGTGTCCCCCGGACCCGCTGACGCGGGCCCTCCTCCTTGACCTGCGCAAACCGGCCCGGCCCATCGCTGCCCCGCCACCACCGTGGTAAGTGTCAATGCGGCATGCGACCACCGGTTCAGGGAGAGGTGCGCCGCAGTGCCGAGAACGGCGTTTGCCGCATGCAGCACTTTGCATGCCTTCGACCGCGAAGACGCTTGCGTGGCTCGGAGGCGCACTGCATGGACAGTCCCGATTGCGGCCGGGCGCGCCTGTCGCCACACTGGCGCCCCATGCACTGTGCTGAACCCGATCCTGATGCGGCCGCTGGGGTGACCGGCTTGCCCGCGCCTGGGCCTGTCCCCACGCCCTCCCGCAAGCGCGAGACCCTGACGCGCCTGCTGCGCGAAGCCCGCCGCGCGTTCTCTGCGCATGGTTTGGCCAACACCCGTGTTGACGACATCGCGCGTGCTGCCGGCATCACCAAGCAGTTGGTTTATCACTACTTTGGCAGCAAAGAGCAGCTGTTCGCCAGCGTGCTCGACGAGTCGACGCAGGAGCTGCTGGCCGACCTGCTGACGCTCGAACTCGACCACTTGCCGCCCACCCCCGCGTTGCGCTTGCTGCTGGCGCATTTGTTTGAGCAGTACCGCGCCGACCCCGCTTTGAGTGCGCTGGCGCAAGAGAGCTTTCGGCTGCACCAGCACCACGCCGGCCACGCCAACCGCTTCACCGGCCTGGTGCCCACGTTGCTGCGGCTGACGGGCAGCATCCTGGCGCGTGGCGTGGCGAGCGGCGAGTTCACGCCGGGGGTGGCGCCGCGCATGTTTCTGGCCGCCGCCGGCTTGTTGGTGACGGGCGGCTTCAACAGCCGCTATGTGGTGTCGACACTGGCCGGTTTCGACACCAGCGCGCCCGAGGGCATGGACCGCTGGCGCGACCACGCCATTGACTTCGCACTCGCGGCCGTGCGCCTGCAGGGCGGCCCCACCGCAGGCCCGCCTTCTGCGTCCTGAGGCGAGGGTTCAGGCGCGCGTGGCCGGCAGTGTCACGTGGCTGGCCGAGCGGCCGATGCGGGTGCCGCCAAACAAGTGCATGCGACGCGCTTCCATGCGGGCAAACAACTCAAACAGCGCGCGGTCTTGTGCTGGCCCGGCGGCCAACACATGGCGCTCCAGCGCGGCCATTGCGTCGGCCCATTCGGTGTGTGCTTCGCCCACCAAGGCCGACACCTCGGCGATGTCGCGAGCGCGCATCTCGCCGCCCAGCGCGTCACTGCGGCTCAACCACTCGATCAACCGGGCCGCCGCTTCTTTCTGCGATTCGTCCATCGCCGATGCCGTGCCGATGGCGCCCAGCACATCGCTCAGTTGGCGCAGCAGCACGGCGTGGTCGCCGGTGCGGGGCTGCGGCGGTGGCTCCACCGGCAGCGCCCAGCCGGTGAGGTTGTGCATCGACTTCAGCATGACCTGGCGCAGCGCGATGTCGAACTCGTGGTACGTCGCGTGCGGGTCACCCGGGTTGCCGCGGCCCACCGTGCCAGCGAACTGCATCGCGCCCAAGGTGCCGAACTGCAGGGTGTGGAACTCGATCACCGCGTGGTCCACCGGCTCGCCGCTCAGCGCCTCGTACTGGCTGCACAGCGTGTGGATCGGCGCGCCCAGCGGCTCGTAGTCGTGGCGCATGCGCATCGTGGCCAGGTCAAACATCGGGTCGCCAATCATGCTGAACTCGAAGTCGTACAGGCCGGTCATTTCGCCGTTTTCATGCAGAAACTGGCCGCAGTCGAACTGGATGAACGAGGCCCGCGTGCGGTGCGTGGGCACGTTGCGGCGCAGCCAGCCGATGACAAATTCGAGCATCGGCTCGGGCCGGCTCTTGGTGCGCCGGTAGTGCGGCAGGTAGGCCTCCAGGCCCACCAGCGCGATCGCCTCGGCGCCTCGCGGCCGGTGCACACCACGCGCCACAAAGGGCTCGACGCTCAAGCGGTGCATGGCCGCCACCTGCGCGATGTACTGCTGCGTGATGCGCTGGCGCGTGGCGTCGCTGGCGGCATGGGCCATGTTGCGGCTGCCGGGCAGCGCGTCCATCACGATGCAAGGCGGGTCTTCGCAATAACCATGAATGCGCGGCACGGCCACGCCCTGCTCGCTCAGCACCTCGATGACATCGGCCTCGCGCTTCAGGTCCGGAAAAATCGCCACGCCGCCGGTCCGGTCGCCACGCAGGTGCAGCTTGAGCGTGGTGCCATTCACGTCCACATCGACAAACCAGGCCGGTCGCCACCGCACTTGGCGCGTCATGGCCGTGATGCGGCCGCCGGTGAGGCGCTCCACAAAGGCCCGCAGTTGGGCTTCGCCGGCGGGGCCGTCATCGGGCGGGGTGGGCGCGGGGGTGTTTGGGGTCATGAGGGCGGTTGCTTGAAGGTTCAGGGTGTCGCCAGGGCAGCCGGGCCAAGCCGGTTGATCGTTACCGCGATGCCGTTGAGCACCGCGTTGCCTGAGGCCGCATCGACCAGGGTGCCCGGGCTGAGCCGGTTGATGTTGACGCCCGCATGCTGGCGGGCGATCTGCAGCTGCGCGCCCGGTCGGTCGTGGCCCCAACCGTGCGGCAGCGACACCACGCCGGGGCGGATGTCGGGCGTCGGCTCGGCCGCCACGTCGAGCACGCCGCTGGCGCTTTCGATGCGCACGATGTCGCCCGGGGCCATGCCCAGCCGCGCTGCGTCGTCAACGTGGATCTGCAGCGTGCAGCGGTCGCGTCCCTTCACCAGCGTCTCGAGGTTGTGCATCCACGAGTTGAGTGAGCGGATGTGGCGCCGGCTCACCAGCACGAAGGGGGGCGCGGGCGCGCGCAGTGCCGCCTCCAAGCGTGGCAGGTCGTCGAGCATGTGCTGTGGCGCGAGTTCGAGCCGGCCCGACGGCGTGCTGTAGGCCGCCGCGCCCTGCGGCTGCGCGTGGCCGAAGATCAGGCCATCGGGCTGGTCTTTGAAGGTCCGCAGCGTCACCCCATCGGGCCGTTCGCCATGGCGGTCGCCAAACGGGCCGCTGCGGATGCACAGGTCGAGGATGCGTTCGGCACCGCGCGCCGGGTGCTCGGCCAGCGCCCGTTCGGCATCGACGCCGAGCTGGCGGCACAACGTGGCGAAGTAGGCGTCGTCGAGCGCGTCGAGGTCCGGTTTCGGATCGCCGCCAATGATGGCGCCCAGCCGTGCCAGCACGCGCCATTCCTCGGGCCGGTGCGTGGGCGAGAAGAGCGCGCTCGCGTAGTTGCCGCCACTGGTCAGCGAAAACGGCCACGACCACACGTCCCAGTGCGGCTGCTCCAGCGGCGACAGGGCGGGCAGCACCACGTGCGCGTGGCGGGTGGTTTCGTTGAGGTAGAGGTCGACGCAGATCATGGCGTCGAGCAGTGGCAATGCCGCCTCGAGCCGGGCCGAGCCGGGGGCCGAGAGCACCGGGTTGCAGCCGGTGGTGACCAGGCCGTGGATCTGGCCCGGGCCGGGCGTGTCGATCTCTTCGGCCAGACAAGACGCCGGGTACTGGCCCAGCACCGCCCGCACACCGCGGCTGCGGTTGGGGGCGCCCAGCAGGGGCGCGTTGGCAGGGTAGGGCGGGGTCAGCTTCAGGTGCGGCGCCACCTGCGTGCTCCACATCGTGCCGCCCTCGCGGTCGAGGTTGCCGGTGAGCACGGCCACCACATCCACCAGCCACGAGGCCAGCGTGCCGAACGCCTGCGTGCAGGTGCCGATGCGGCCATACACGGCGGCGCGCGGCGCGGCAGCGATTTGGTGCGCCAGCGTGCGGATGGTGGCTGCGTCCACACCGCAAAACGCGGCCACCCGCTCGGGCGGCCAATCTCGGGCCAGCGCTTCCATGCGGTCGACGCCATTGACGAGGCCGTCGAGAGGGCCGAGCCTCACCAGCCCGTCGGCAAACAGCACCTGCACCACCGCCAGCAGCAGCGCCGCGTCGCTGCCCGGGCGCAAGCCGATCCACTGGTCGGCGGCCTGCGCGGTGCCGGTGCGCACCGGGTCGATCACGATCACGCGGCCGCCCCGTGCGCGCAGCGCCTTGATGGCGCCCATCACGTCGCGGTGCGAAAACATGCTGCCCTTGGAGGCCGCCGGGTTGCCGCCCAGGATCACGAACAGGTCGGTGTGGTCGATGTCAGGGATCGGCACCTTCCACATGTCGCCGTACATCAGGTGGGTGCTGACGTTCTTGGGCAGTTGATCGACCGAGGACGACGAGAAGCGCTGCGCAAAGCGCGCCTGGCGCGCCATCAGCGGCAGGTAGCGGCTGGTGTCGAAGCCACCTTTGTTCATGTTGCCGCTGTAGCAGGCGAACGCATCGGGGCCGTGGCGCTCGCGCACGCCTGCCACCAGCGTTTCGATGCGCGCAAAGGCCTCGTCCCAGGTGGCCTCGCGCCACACGCTGCCGTCGCGGATCATCGGCTGGCGCAGGCGGTCGGGGTCGTGGTGCACGTCGCCCAGCGTGGTGCCCTTGGGGCAGATGTGGCCGCGGCTGAAGCTGTTGTTCGGATCGGGGCGGATGCTGATCACCCGCTCGGCCTGCACGTTGACGAGCAGGCCACACATGCCTTCGCACAAGGGGCAGGTGCGGCGGTGCAGCGTGGTCGGGGCCGATGCGTTGGCGCTGGATTCGTGCAGGGTTTCGGGCATGACAGGCTCTCACCGGAAGGCGTGGCGCCGAGTCTGGCAGCGCGCTGTGTGCTTGCGGTGGCCGCCGCGCTTGGGCCATGTCATCTCGCGTTTCGGCGATAGCGAGTGCGGCCCCAGGGCGCCGGCCGCCGGCCATGATCGGCCGCAACACCCCTCCCGACCCTGGAACATCCACCATGCAACGCACCCCCGAACAGATCCGCCATTTCCTGCACGCGCAGGTCCAGCACTGGAACGCCGTGGAGAAAGCGCAGATGTTTGCGCTCTACCACCAGATCGTGCCGGGCAAGTTGACCATCGAGTACATCGGCCGCCCGGTGCTGGAAGGCTGGCAGGCGCTGGAGGACATGTGGAATGGCCTGGCCGGCAAGGTGCACATCGATGTGCATGAGGTGATGGTGACCGGCAACGAGGCGGCCTGCTACCACCACAACACCACCATCGGCGCCGGCACGCCGCCGCGGCCCAGCATCGAGCTCTACCGCTTTGACGGCGACGACCTGCAGGTGCGCTACTTCTTCACCGCGCAGTGAGGTATACCGCGGTCTCCCGTGCCGCCCAGGCCCCCCGGTTCAGTGCCGGGTCAGGCGCTCGTCAACGGCCCCAACACCGATGCGCTGGCGGTACTGCAGCGGCGTGAGCCCGGTGGCGCGGCGAAAGGCCTCGCCAAACGCCGCCGCGCTGCGAAAGCCGCTGCGGTAGGCCACCTGTTTGATCAGCAACACGGGGTCGGCCAGCAGCCGCCGTGCTTGCTCGATGTGCGAGGCCGCGACGTGGCTGCGCAGCGTCTGGCCGGTGGTGGCGCGGAACCGTGTCGACAGCTCGCGCCCGGGCAACTGGCAAGCCTGCGCCAGCGCGGCCAATGTGGGGGCCGCGCCACCGCGCTCGCGCTGGTGAGCGGCCGCCACCACCTCGTTGATGACCTGCAATTGCCGAACGCTCAGCCGCCCCTGCGCTGGCGCCGATGTGACTGACGCCAGCGGCCGGCCGGCGGCGCAATGCCGGTGCAGTTCGATCGCGAGCAGGGTCATCAGCGAATCGAGCTGCAGCGCGCTGGCAAACGAGGGCGTGAGCGCCTCTTCGGCCAGCCACTGCATCACGTGGCGCAGCCGCTCGTTGTGCACATCGACCGTGGCGCGCGGCGCCACCGCCGCCCAGCGCCAATCGATGCCGGCCAGCAGACCCAGGCGCTGCGGGTCCATCAGGCAGACCACCGCATGCCGGTGGCCAGCGCTCCAGCGCACGGTGCGCTCGGTCTCGGGCAGCAAAAAGTTGAGCTGCCCCACGGTGCACTCGCGCTCGTCGTCCATCTGAATGCGGTAGTGCGCTTGCCCGGCTTGGCGGAGGGCGGGCGGCTCGGCCAGCTCGATCAGGCAATGCCGACCCGAGCGCACATGCACCCCGCCCGGCTCCGACCAGTGAAGGTCTTGGATGGCCACCTGGTAGGCCGCCGCCTCACGCTGCGCACCAAACACCTTGAGCGGCGCGAGCCGCTCCATCAGGGGCTTGAGTTCGGTGGTCTGCATGGGGGGCCTCCAAGGGCGTGCCGCGGTGGCGGCGTCAGTGGCAATGAGACACGCAACCAGAAAGCGTGCAAATTCGGATGTTCCCGTGGATGTTGCTGTGGCCATGACGCCTGCAGACGGCGCCGTCAACGGCGAGGCACGGGTCAGGCCGCCGCATCGATGTCAAAGCGCTGCGTCCATGCCAGCAGCAGCGCTGATGCAGCGGCCGAGACCAGCAAGGCGGTGCCCACCGCGCTGTGGCTGGCGAGCACGCCCCAGAGCGCGGCGCCGAGTGCGCTGCCACCCATGATGCTCATTTGGTAGATCGCCATGCCGCGGGCGCGCATGGCAGTGGGCAACACCAGTTGGGCCGACATCGTCATGGTGGTGGCCACCCAGATCCAGGCGGCACCGTGCAGCGCGAGTGCGGGCGCCAGCGTCCAAACATCGTGCGCGTACACCGCCCACACCGTGGCCACGGTTTGCATGGCCACGCCGATGTCGACGATGCGCTGGCTGCGCGCGAGCGCTTGCACCCGCTGCGAGGCCAGGGCCGAGATCATGGCGCCCGCACCCATGGCCGCCAGCAGCAGGGTGAAGGTGTGGGCATCGGCGCCGATGCGCTTGGCCACCAGCGGCAGCAGCGCCACCAAGCCCACCGATTGGCCGAAAAAGACGAAGGCGCGCAGCAAGATGGCGCGCAGCCGTGGCGAGCGCCGCATGTGCCGGACACCGTCGCGGATGGCGCCGAGCAAGTTGGCGCCGGGCGGCGGCGCGTGACGCGCCACGGGTGTGCGCAGCACCATCACGGCGGCCAGCACCGAGACCCCCGCGTTGAGCGCAAACACCGCGGCCGTGCCCCACACCGCGAGCACGGCGCCGGCCGCGATCGGGCCGATCACGCGGGTGAGGTTCATGGCCAGCGAGTTGAGCGTGAGCGCGGCCGAGAGTTGCTCGCGCGGCACCAGATCGGGCACCAGCGCCGAGAACACCGGGAAGCGCAGCGCCAGCCCCACGCCATTGAGCAAGCACAGCAGCAAGAGCAGCGCGGGGGTGAGCGCATCGGTGAGCGCCAACAGCGCCAGCGCGGCGGCCACCAGCGCGATCCAGCCCTGCGCCAGCGCCAGAAAGCGGCGCCGCTCCAGCAGGTCGGCGAGCGCGCCGCTGGCCAGGCCAAGCACAAACATCGGCAGCGTGCTGGCCGCTTGCACCCAGGCCACCAGCGCCGGGTCGGCCGTGAGCTCGGTCATGCGCCAGGAGGCGGTGACGTCGAGCATCCACATCGTCATGTTGCCGGCCAGCCAGGCCAGCCACAGCGTGGCAAAACCGGGGCGCTGGAAGGGCTGCAGCAGGGAGGGCTGCTGCACCACCGCGGGGGCGCTGGCGCTGGCGGGGTCGATGGGGGCGGTCTCAGGCATGGGGGCGTTGGAGCGGGTCTGCGGCGAGCGCACAGCCGGCGATGTAGCCGAAGGTCAGCCCGAGCGTGTTGTTGGCGCCGTTGCCCGGCGCGCGGCCGCGCCAGAGCGAGTTCATGTCGGTGCCGGCGGCGTAGAGACCGGGGATGGGCTGATCGCGCTCGTCCAGCACGCGCGCGCTGGCGTCGACCCGCAGGCCGAGCGTGGTGGTGGAGTCGCCGGGGAAGATTTGCACCGCGTAAAACGGCCCGTGCTCAATCGGGCCCAGGCAGGGATTGGGTTGGTGCTGGCGGTCGCCCATGGCGGCGTCGGCCGGGTCGCGGCCGCGGCCGAAATCGGGGTCGCTGCCGGCGGCGGCATGCGCGTTGAAGCGCGCCACTGTGTGCTGCAGCGCGGCGGCATCGGCGCCGATGCGCGCGGCCAAGCCGGCCAGCGTGGGCGCGGTCAAGATGTAGCCGGCGTGGATGAGCCGCTTGAGCCCGAAGCCGCCCGGCCGCACCAGGCCGAGGCCATGCTTTTTGATGAAGCGGTGGTCGCACAGCAGGTGCGCCGGCACCGAGCCGGTGCGGTGCATGGGCTCGACCAGGTTGGGGGCCGATTCGTTGCCAAAGCGCTGGCCTTGGGCATTGACGGCGATGCAGCCGGGTTTGCCGCGGTCCAAAAACAGATGCGGGAATTTGCTCACCGTGCCGTCGGCCCGGCGCAGCACCGACACCACCACCCAGCCGGCGTTGCTGAGGTTGGCGCCGTCAAACCGGGCGCCGAGCGCAAACGCCTGGCCCAGCCCGTCGCCGGTGTTGCCCTCTGGCACCAGCGACACATGCTGGTCGGCAAACGGAATGTGCGCGCGCCGCATCTGCACATTGGCCGAGAAGCCGCCGCAGGCCAGCACCACGCCGCGCCGGGCGTGCACCTCGATGGTCTGGCCGTCGCGCTCAATCAGCACGCCGCGCACGGCGCCGTCTTCCACCATCAGCCGCTGCATGGGCGCTTGCCGCCAGAGCTCAACGCCAGCGTTGAGCGCGGCGCGCAGCAGCCGGGCGGCCAGCGCATTGCCCATCACCAGCCGCGTGCCGCGCGCATGCGTGAGCCGGTCGCGCGCAAAGCGCAGCAGCAGGCCAGTGATGTGTTTGAACGCGGGCCAGGAGCGCCGCATCTGCGCGAGGTGGGCCAGGTCGCCGAACGCGAACATCATGCCGCCCGGCGCGTTGAACTCGCGCAAAGGCGGGCGCAGTTGCGCAAAGTGCGCGCCCAGCTCGCGGCCGTCAAATTCGAGCGGACCGAGCAGCCGGCCATCGGCTTTGTGGCCGGGCGCCGCGGGGTGCCAGTCACCAAAGCCGCGCATCAGCGCGAAGCGCGCTGTGGTGTGGGTTTGCAAAAAATCGACCATGCGCGGCGCGGCGTCGAGAAACGCCGTCAGCAGGTCGGCCCGCAGCGTGGGACCGACCACGGCATGCACGTAGTCACTCGCCTCGGCGTGGCTGTCGGCCAGCTGCGCCTCGCGCGCCAAGCGGCTGCAGGGCACCCAGATGCCGCCGCCCGACAGCGCGGTGGTGCCACCGTAGTGCGCGGTTTTTTCTGCCAGCAGCACATCGAGGCCGTGGTGTGCCGCCACGGTGGCGGCCGTCAGCCCGGCGCCGCCAGAGCCGATCACGACCACATCTTTGTCGATGCGCGTGGGTGGGCTCATGGGTGCGCGCTGGCTGCTGCGCTGTTGGATGCGCTGTTGGATGTCTGCTGCAGTTGAGCGATGGGCGCGGCGCGCACCGCCTGCACATAGCCACCCGCATGGAACACCAGCGGCGCACGCTCCTCGCGGTCAAACGCCAGCACCTCGCCCACCAAGATGATGTGGTCGCCGCCTTCTTGCTGGAACGCGGTGCGGCACTGAAAGCGCGCCGCGCAGCCCGCCAGCAAGGGCACGCCGCCCTCGCCGTGCGCCAGCGCCAAGCCCGCGAACTTGTCGCCGCCCGAGCGCGCAAAGCGGCCCGACAGGGCCTCTTGATCGGCGGCCAGCACGTGCACCGCCCAATGCGTGGCGGTGCTGAACACCGGCAGGCTCAGCGCCTTTTTGGCCAAGCTCCACAACACCATCGGCGGGTCGAGCGAGACCGCGTTGAAGCTGTTGGCGGTGAGGCCCACCGGTGTGCCGTCGGGCGCGCGCGCGGTGATCACGGTCACGCCGGTGGCAAAGCTGCCGAGTGCGGCGCGGAAGGCTCGGGGGTCCAGCGCGGGGGTGGCGGGTGTGGTGTGTGTGGCGGCTGTGGTCATCGTGCAGTGGCCTCGAAGTGGGGGTAGCGGCCGAGCGTGAGCAGCAGCAACGGCCCGGCCACACAACAGGCGGCGCAGACCATCAACACCGGCGCGTAGCCGGTGCCGCCGCGCAGCAGTGCGGCAAACAAAAAGGGTGCCAAGGCCGAGCCGATGGAGGCCATGCCAAGGTGCACGCCGAAGGTTTTTCCGTAGTCGCGCATGCCGAAGTAGCGGGCCACGATGTAGGCGGCGATGTCGAACTCCGCGCCCGAGCCGATGCCGGCCAGCGCGGTGGCCAGCATCAGCAGGGCGAGCGGCGTGTGGGCGTCGCACTGCAGAAAAATCAGGCAGCCCAGCGCCGGCATCAACAAGGTGAGTGCCGCCACACCGGGCGCCCAAAAGCGGTCGAGCAGCAGCCCCACCACCAAGCGGCCCGCCACCAGCGAGAGGCCAAACACGCCAAACACCGCGCTCGCCGCCTCGGCCGAGAGCCCCAAGCCGCGCAGCATCGGCACGGTGTTGGTGACCAGGCCCACCACGGCTGCCACCACCAAGGTGAGTGCCAGGTTGCAGGTCCAGAACACGCGGCTGCGCACCACTTGCGCAAACGGCAGGCCGGCCAGCGAGACCTGCGCTTTCAGCGCCGCATGGGCCGCTGCGGCAGTGGGCTTGGCCGGTAGCTGGCGCATCGCCCAGGGCAGCGTCAGCAGCAGCGGCAAGGCGGCCAGCAGCACGTAGGCCGCGCGCCAATCCCAGCGGCCCACGGCCCAGGTGATGGCCTGTGGCAGCACCGCTGCGGCCAGCCCTGAGCCGCAGAGTGCCAATGACAAGGCCATGCCGCGGTGGCGCTCGAACCAGAGGTTGACCCACTGCGTCCAGGTCACCGGCGTGGTGCCGATGCCGAGAAAGGGCAAGGCGAAGTAGGCCAGGTAGAGCCAGCCCACCGAGCCCGGCATCTGCGTGACGCCGAGCAGCCCGAGCGAGAGCGCGAGCAACGACACGGTGCTGACCCGCCGCGCCCCAAAGCGCGCGTTGAGCCAGCCCACGGCGTTGACCGAGAGGGCGCCGCCGGCGGAAATGAAGCTGGCGGCCAGCTGGATCTCGGCGCGGCTCCAGCCAAAGGCTTGTTCGAGTGGCAGCACCAGCGCGCCAAAGCTGTAGAGCAGCAGCACGCCGACACTGGTGAACACACCGCAGGTGGCCATCAGCGCCACCGGCCAGCCGCCGCCCCACTCGCCCGCGCTGTTCGGGGCTGTTGTGTGCGGGGTCATGCGCTGGCCGATGTGCTGTCTGATGCGCGTGCTGATGCGTGAATGACGCTGCGCATCACAGCGCGTCTTCCATGCCTGCGATCGGCGCCATGGTGGCGCCGCCGTCCACCAGCAGCGAGGTGCCGGTGATGTAGCTCGCGTCCTTGGACGCCAGGAACAGCACGGCCGCCGCAATCTCCGACGGCAGGCCCGGGCGTTGGATCGGGAACGCCTGCGCGATCTTGTGGCTGAAGCTGTCTGGCAGGTGCTCGCGCATGCGGTCCGACATGATCAGCCCCGGCTCCACCACATTGACCAACACGCCCTGGTGGCCGATCTCGTTGGCCAGCCCGCGGGCGAAGGCGTTCATGTAGGCCTTGCTGGCGGCATAGGGAATCAGCCCGGGCGTGAAACTGCGGTTGGCCGCGCCCGAGGAGATGTAGATCAAGCGGCCCTTGTCGGCTGCTTGCGAGAGCGCGGGCGTGGCGTCTTTGGCGATCCAGAACAGTGCGTGGATGTTGGCGTGCACCTGGCGGTCGAAGGCCTCGTCGGGCATGTCGGCCACCTTGCCGAGTGCTGCGTCGGCGGCGCAGTGCACCAGCACGTCGAGCCCGCCGAAGGCGTCGGTGGCGGTCGCAATCATGGCGGTGACGTCGGCGCGCACGCCCACATCCCCCACCGCCAGCACGGCCTCGCCGCCGCGCGCCTGGATGGCAGCGACCACGGTTTCGCCGTGAGCGCGGGTGCGGGCCGACACCACGACCCGCGCCCCTTCGGCGGCAAAACTTTCGGCGATGGCGCGGCCGATGCCGCGGCCGGCGCCGGTGACGAGCACAACCTTGCGGTCAAAACGGTTCATGGCGGGGGCTCCTTTGTGTGCGTCGTGGGGCCAACTCACTGGGCCAGATAGCGGCCCACGCGGCCCGCGGCGATCTTGCCCGGCAGGCCGTTGATGCCGCCGCCCGGGTGGATGCCGGCGCCACCAAAATAGAGGCCCGCCACCGGCAGCGTGTCGCCGCCCAAGCCCCAGGCCGGGCGCATGCCGGCCGAGCGGGTGGTGGCCGTGTCGATGTGGACCACGCAGCCGTTGTGCACGTTCAGGCGCTTGGCCAGGTCGGGCGAGGCCTCCACGCGGCGGGCGATTTCCAGCTCCTTCAGGCCGCTCATGTACTGGCTGGCCTGGTCGATCACCCACTGCCCCACTTGGTCGCGGATCGCGTCCCAGCCCGCGCTCGGGTTGACGGGCATGGCCACCGGGTAGAGGTAGGCCACGTCTTGCCCGGCGGGTGCCTGGCTCGGGTCGACGGCGCTCGGTGCGGTGATCCACATATAGGGCAGCTTGGGCACCTCGCCACGCGCTGATGAGGCGAAATTTTCGAGCACCGCCTCGCGCGTGCCGATCAGCAGCACGCACTTGCGCAGGCTCAGGCCGTCGCTGCGCAGGGCCTCGTGGCGCGCCACGTTGATCTGGCCGCGCAAGGCCACGTCCACCTTGAGCGGCGAGGCGCCGTGGGCGTTGGCGGGGGCGAGCGCAATGCGGGTCAGCAGCTTGCGGTCAATTTGGCCGGGCGTCACCAAATCAAGCGCCACCTTGGGGTGCACGCTGGCAATCACGGCGCGTGCGGTGATGAAGCGCCCGTCTTTGAGCTTCACGCCCTGCACCCGGGCGTCGCGCGAGACGATTTCGGCCACCGGCGCGTCGAGCAAGATTTCGCCGCCCAATTCGCGCAGCCGCGCCGCCATCGCGTTCGACAGCGTTTGCATGCCGCCAATCACTCGGCCGACGCCAAAGCGGTGCAAAAAGCCCAGCAGCGCAAAGTACACGCCCGTGGCTTCGTTGGTGATGGGGCCGGCCGCGCCCAGCAGCGCGCACAGCGCCGATTGCGTGATCGGGTGCTCGAAGCGTTCCATGATCGAGGTGTAGGCCGGGCTGCCGATCAAGCCCATGATCTCGGGCTTGAGGTGGCGGTTGCGCAGCAAGGCCTTGAGTGCTTCGAACTTGGCGCCGTAGTTCTTCTGCGCCGGGTCGACCCGCATCATCGGAATGGCCAGGTCGATGAAGGCGTTCACCACCTTCATCAGCGCCAAAAACTCGGTCGCGTCGTGCGCTGAAAAGCGGCGGATCTCGGCCGCGGTTTTCTCCGCGTCGCGCCAAAACACCAGCGAGTGGCCATCGGGGTGCAGGTACACATAACCCGGTGTCATCTCCACCTGGCGGAAGCCGTGGCGTTCGAGTTGCAGCTCGATCGGCATCATCGGGTGCACACGCAGCGACATCAAATCGAGCGCGCACGGGTGCACCACATGTTGCGGCGCTTCCGGGATCAAATGGCCCGACGAGCACATGCCGCCGACCTTGCCGAGCGATTCGATCACCACCACTTTTTTGCCAGATTCGGCCAGGTAACAAGCGGCCGACAGGCCGTTGTGGCCGCCGCCGACGATGGCCACGTCGTAGGAGTTGTTGGGGGTCATGCGAAGGGTCCTGAGGGGAGGTTCAAAAGGTGCGCTTGGCGCACCTGGGTGAGTGGGATGTGAGGTGTCTTGCGAGCGTGCTCAGACCGGTGCAGCGCGGCTTCACACACCCGCCACCGGCTGCCACCAGTGCAGGGCGGCCGATTGCTGCTGCAGGTGCTGCCAGGCGTGCGACACCGCGCGCTCGGCCTGCTTGCGGCTCAGGCCCAGGCCGAGCATCACCATCACCGCCACTTCGCGGATGTAGGCGCCGTCGAGCACGCGGGTTTTGAGGATGCGACTGGCCGCTTCCACGCTGGCGCCAATCACCACATCGATGGCGGCTTCGACCGAGCCAAACTGCAGGCTGCCGGCCTCGCGGCCCTCCAGCAGGCTGCGCTTGACGATCAAGGCGCGCGGGTCTTCTTGTGCCAGCAGGCCGACAAAATCGACCCGCGCGATGAAGGCGCCGTGGCGCGGCTCCATGGCCGCACGCGCCAGCGCCATCAGCGGGCCGGCGGCCACCCGCACGGTGGCGTCCACGCCGGCAAACAGCAGCTCAAAACTGGCCAGCATGTCGGCCGCCATGGCGCCGCCAATCTCGGCCAGCACCTCGTCGAGCGAGTCGAAGTATTTGTAGAAGGTGCCGCGCGACACCTCGGCCAGGCGGATCACGTCGTCGATCACTGGCGCCCGGCCGGACTCAGCGTGCAAGAAGGCGTCCATCGTGGCCTCGACCAAACGGGCGCGCATGCGCTCGCGCTTTTCGGCCGCGACGCGGACGCGGAAGTCATCGGCCGTGGCACCGGACGCGGTGTCGGTGGCGTCGTCGGCCCGTGGCGTGTGGGGGGGCAAATCGGGGGGCTCGGGGGCGGTGCGGCGGGTGGCGTTCATGGGGTTTGGGTGGGGCTCAAGCGGCGGCTTGGATGTGGGGCAGGAGCGCCAGGTTGGATGCTTGCCCCAGCAAGGCGCGGCCATACAACTCGGTCGACAACATGGTGTTGAGCGCGGTGTGGCGCGAGCCCACGCTGAGGTCGCGCCACAGGCGCTGCAGCGGGCTGCTGGTGGCAAAGGCGCCGGGGCCGGCGATCTCCATCAGGCGCTCGCCCGCGCGGCGCAGTTGGCGCATCGCGTAGGCGCAGTCGGCCTGCACGCGGGCTTTCTCAAAGCCGCTGAGTTGGCGCGTCTGTGCGGTGTCGTCGATCATGCTGACGGCACGGCGCACGTGCAGCCAGGCCGAGTCGATCTCGAGTGCGGCCTCGCCGAGCTGGCCCACAAAGGTCTGCGAATCGGCCTGGTTGGCATAGTTCCAGCCGATGGTGGGGCGCTTGGGCAGGTTGGCGCTGACGATCTCCAGCATCGCGTCGGCCGCGCCCAACATGGGCGACAGCACGCCCAGCGGAAACAGCGGCTCCACCGGCCAGCGGTCGCGCGGCTCCATGGCGGCAGGGTTGGCGGCCGTGTTGGCGTTGGCGGCCGCCGCGCGCAGCTGCGAAAAACGCAGGCCCAGCGGCGCCGGCACCCAGGCGTTGCGCGCCACGATGGTGTGGCTGCCCGAGGCGCTGAGGCCCGCGGTGTGCCAGGTGTCTTGGATCTCCACATCGGGCCCGGCCAGCGGCAAGAAGGCAAAACCGGCGTCGATCACCGCGCCCTGCTCATCCACAAAACGCACGCCGTTGAGCGCCCAGTCGGCATGCATGCAGCCCGAGCCGTAGGCCCAGGAGCCGTTGACGATGTAGCCGCCTTCCACGGCGCGCGCCGTGCCAATTTGCCCGGCCACGCTGCACACCAGCTCGTTGCCGGTTTGGAACACGCGCTCGCGCACGGCCGCCCCCATCGACGCGGCCGAGGCCGTCACGCTCATCAACAGGCCAAAGGCCCAGGCGGTGCCGGGGCAGCCGCGCGCCAGCGTGGCGATGGTTTCGACCTGCGTGATCAGCAGGTGGCCGGCGCCGCCGGTGCGGCGCGGAAACATGGTTTGAAACAGGCCCGCTGCGCGGATCGCCTCGATCGCCTCGGCGCTGGCTTGGCGCGCTTGCTCAGCCGCCGCCGCATGGCGCGCCAGCAGCGGCACCAGCGCGCGGGCAGCGGCCACCGGGTCGCTGGCGGCTGGGGTGGAGGGCGGCGTGATGGAGGTGACGGTGGCGGTCAATCGAGGCTCCCGGTGGGTGGCGATTGACGCACTGTAATTAACGCAGGTGTCACAATGACACTGGTGTTTACTCTGAGTTCAAAAGCGGTTTGCCCGGATTGCCGAGTGCGCTTAATCAGATCACAATCGCGAATTATGTTCAAAAGTCGGCGTGCCCGATGTGGGCTGTGCCGACGCCCCTGGAGACTGCCCATGAGCACCGATCGCGCCCCCGCCACGCTCGAATCCGCCTTTGCTGGCGTGGCCGACAACTACCGTGGCAGCGATGTCGATCTGCACGCGCTCTACCGCCAGATGCGGCGCGACACGCCGGTGATCGAGGGCAACTTCATGGGCAAGCTGGGTGTGCCCAACATCGCTGGCCACGACGCCCAGCGCCGCACCTTCACCGTGTTTGGCTACCGCGACACGATGGCCGTGCTGCGCGACGCCACCCACTACACCAGCGGCTTCATCGCCGAAGGGCTGGGCGCGTTTTTTGATGGCCTGATCTTGACCGGCATGGACGGCGAAGACCACCGCCGTGCCCGCGCTTTGCTGCAGCCCATCTTCATGCCCGAGGTGGTGAACCGCTGGCGGCCCAAGATGGACGCCATCGTGCGCAAGGAGTACCTGCTGCCGATCGTGGCGCAGCGCCGGGGCGACCTGATGGACTTTGCGCTGCATTTCCCGATTCGGCTGATCTACGCGCTGATTGGCTTCCCCGATGACGAACCCGAGCAGGTCGAGCAGTACGCCACCTGGGCGCTGGCGATCTTGGCCGGCCCGCAGGTCGACCCTGAAAAAGCGGCCCAAGCGCGCGGTGCGGCCATGGCCGCGGCCCAGTCGCTGTATGACGCGATCAAGATCGCCGTGGTGCGCCGCCGTGCCGAGGGCTTCGAGACCGGCGACGACCTGATCAGCCGCCTGCTGCGCGCCGAGTACGAGGGCCAGAAGCTCGACGACCACCAGGTCACCACCTTTGTGCGCGCGCTGCTGCCCGCGGCCGGCGAAACCACCACCCGCACCTTCGGCTCGCTGATGACGCTGCTGCTGGAGCGCCCCGAGGTGCTGGCGCGTGTGCGCGCTGACCGCAGCCTGGTGGCCAAGGCGATTGACGAGGCGGTGCGCTTTGAGCCGGTGGCCACCTTCAAGGTGCGCCAGGCTGCCAAAGATGTGGAGATCGGCGGCGTGCAGATCCCCCAGGGCTCGATGGTGCAGTGCATTGTGTCGTCGGCCAACCGCGATGAAGAGGCGTTCGAGCACAGCGAAACCTTCGACATCGACCGCAAGCCCAAGCCCTCGTTCGGCTTTGGGTTTGGCCCGCACATGTGCATCGGCCAGTTCATCGCCAAGACCGAGTTGACGGTGGCACTCAACGCCGTGCTCGACCTGCTGCCCAACGTGCGCCTCGACCCGAGCCAGCCCGCGCCCAAAATCACCGGCGCGCAACTGCGCGGTCCGCATGAGCTGCACGTGATCTGGGATTGAGGACCGCGCATGGGCGCGTCAGCGAACGAACTCGACGGCCAGGTCGCCGTCATCAGCGGCGGCGCCGGCGCCATGGGCTCGGCCAGCGCGCGGCGCTTGGCCGAGCAGGGCGCCCGGCCTGCTCATGGTCGACCTGCCGCGCTCGTCCATGCAGGCGGTGATCAGCACACCGCTGCGCGGGCCCTCATCCTTTACATCCGCACATCCGCACATCTGCACATCTGCACATCGGCACAGCGCGCTCCGAGCACTTGCCTGGGAAAGCGGTTCTCCTCAGCGCCAAGAAAGGCCCTTGTCGCCTGATGAAAGTTGGATGCCTGTGAACGCGAAGGCCTCTGAGCGCCTGATGGGCGGGGCGGCGCTGAGCGGTCGCCCAGACCTCGCCGTTCAGCCCCCGCGCCGCAGTGCGCGTTGGCGGGCTGGCCGGTCGGCGCGGGCCAGGTAGGCGTCGATGGCGGCGCTGGGGCCGAGCACGGGGCGCACGCGCAGGAACAGGTCCATGTAGAGGATGTCGACCGCCGTGAAGCGCTCGCCCAGCATGTAGGGCTGGGTGGCCAGCGTGTGTTCGAGGTGCGCCATCATCGCGTCGTTCAAGCGCGCGTAGGGTGCAAAGTGGTCCAGCAGCTTGGCGGCCTTCATGTTGACCAGCGGCTCGGTCATGCCCACTTGGTAAAACAACCACGACACGTAGGCGCCGCGCCGCGCATCGCCCACCGGCACGCCCACGGGCGACTGCGGGAACAGATCGGTCAGGTAGAGCGCGATGGCGCCGGTTTCAGTGACCAGTTGGCTGTGGCATGAATCGTCGTGCACCAGCGCCGGGGTGTAGCCGTGCGGATGCGGGTTGCGCGGGTCGGCCCCGCTGCCATCGGCCTTCGGAAACGGCGTGATCACGAGCTCGTAGTTGGCGTTCAGCTCTTCGAGCAGCCAGACGATGCGCGAGGAGAGCTCGCCGGGGGAGTGGTACAGGGTCAGCATGGGCGTGTGAGAGGTGGGCGTGGAGTGGGGTGGCGGGGTTCGCAGCGGCTGCGGAGGGTGTCGCCATATTGCAATAGTTGGGCAGAATAAGACAATGTGTTCAACCCTTGTTGGCGCCCATCCATCCATCGTCCCATCCACCCATCCACCCATCCACCCATCCACCGGAGCACAGCATGACGGGCATCCAACGCATGGACCACTTCACCGTGGTCACCGATCGGCTCGACGAGACGCGCGTGTTTTATGAGCGCCTGGGTTTGAGCGTCGGTGCGCGGCCCGACTTCCCCGTGCCCGGGCTGTGGCTCTGTGCGGGCGCGCAGCCGGTGTTGCATGTGGTGGCAGTGGATGAGCTGCCTTCGACGCGGCGTGGTGTGCTCGATCACATGGCGTTTTGGGGTGCCGACATCAGCGCCACGCTCAGCATCTTGAAGCAACACGGCATTGCCTATCGACTGCTGCGGCTGCCCCGGCCGTGGAGCACTTGGCAGGTGTTTTTTCACGACCCCAACGGGGCCGAGGTGGAGATTGATTTCGACGCCGCGCAGCGCGTGCCGCCGGAACTGAAGGATGGCTCGGTTGCAGCGTGATTTTGATGTCTGTTCGAAGGCTTCCCGTTCGACGATTGGCACGAGGGCGGCGATGGGCCGCATTCGCTTTGCGCAGGCCGGCGGAGGACACGGGGCACAGCGAATGCAGCACAGTGCTCCTGGCACCTGCCTCAGCATGCGTTGACTCTCAGGGCCGAGAACCGAACTGCCCAGCCGTGGAGACCTGTACCCTTGAACGCCAGTCTGTATCCGTCGATCTCTCAGATCAGTCCGTCGTACGAGCCACCATCGACCTGCAAGTTTTGCCCGGAGATGAACGAGGCCTGCACCGAGCACAAGTAGGCGCAGGCGTCGGCCAACTCTTCGGGGCGACCGAGGCGGCCGGCCCGGACCATCTTGGCCTGCAGGGCGCGGGCCTGTTCGAGAGTCACCTTGCGCTCGCGCATGATGCGTTCGGCCATCTGCTGTTGGCGGCCGGTGTCGATGTGCTGTGGCAGCAGGTTGTTGATGGTGACGTTGTCGGCCACCACCTCGCGCTGCAGGCCTTTGCAAAACGCGGTGAGGCCGGTGCGTGCGGTGGTCGACAAGCTCATGCCCAGCCGCGGCGACTTGACCACCGCCGAGGTGATGTTGACGATGCGCCCAAAGCGGCGTTCGCGCATGCCGCCCACCACCGCCGAGATCAGCTCGATCGGCATCAGCAGGTTGGCCTCCAACGCGGCCAGCCAAGCGGCGTGGTCCCAGTCGCCCAGGGTGCCGGGCGCGGGGCCGGCGTTGTTGGTGACGAGGATGTCGGGCGCGGTGCAGGCGGCCAGCAGCGCGGCACGGCCGGCCGTGGTGTTGAGGTCGGCCTGCACGGTGCGCGGCCGGCGGCCACCGCAGGCCTGCGCAATCTCGTCGGCCGTGGCGGCCAGTTGCGCGGCGTCGCGGCCGTTGATGACCACCTCGCAACCCTCACGCGCCAGCGCCGCCGCGCAAGCCCGGCCCAGGCCGCGCGACGAGGCGCAAACGAGGGCTTGTTTGCCGCTCAGTCCGAGGTCCATCGTGTGCCTTCGGCTGTGGCGTTGAGGGATGGCGTGGCCTGCCGTGTCACTGCACCGCAGGCAGCCGCACCACCATGCCATCGAGTTCGCTCGTCAGCATCACTTGGCAGCACAGGCGGCTGCTGGTTTGGCGGGGCTCGCCAGTGCAGTCGAGCATCGAGTCTTCGGTGTCGTCGACGGCGCTGAGTTGATCGAGCCAGGGGGCTTCCACATACACGTGGCAGGTGGCGCATTGGCAGGCACCGCCGCAGTCGGCGTTGATGCCCGAGAGGCCATGGGCGAGCGCGATTTGCATCAGGCTGATGCCGGCCTCGGCTTCGATGTCGGTGCGGGTGCCGTCGGCGGCGATGAAACTGACTTGGGGCATGGGGCGTCCTGGCTGGGTCGTGTGTGTTTGGGCGGGGCGGGGCAGTGCGGGGTGATCAGAGCGAGCGGCTGATGATCTCTTTCATGATCTCGCTGGTGCCGCCGTAGATGCGCGCCACGCGGGCGTCGACCCAGGCGCGGCTGATTTTGTACTCGCTCATGAAGCCATAGCCGCCGTGCAGTTGCAGCAGCTCGTCCAAAATCTTGCCCTGCATTTCGGAGCCGAGCAGCTTGCACATGGCGCCCACTTCGGCGCTGAGTTCGCCGCGCATCGCTTTGCCCAGGCAGTCGTCCACAAACACGCGCAGCATGGTGGCCTGCGCCTTGCACTCGGCCAGCTTGAACTTGGTGTTCTGGAAGTCGAACACCGTTTTGCCAAACACCTGGCGGTCGCGCGTGTACTGAATGGTCTCGTCCAGCAGCGCCTCGATCGAGGCCGCCGCACGGATGCCGATGATGGTGCGCTCCCAGGCCAACTGGTGGGTGAGGTACTTGAAGCCCTGGTTCTCGTCGCCCAGACGGTTGGCCGCCGGCACGCGCACGTTGTCGAAAAACAGCTCCGAGGTGTCTTGGCCCTTGAGGCCGATCTTGTCGAGCAGGCGGCCTTTGGAGAAGCCGGGCCGGTCGGCCTCCACGCAGATCAGCGTCAGTTCTTTGGCGCCCGGGTCGAGCTTGGTGGCGGTCACCATCAAATCGGCGTTGCCGCCGTTGGTGATGAAGGTCTTTTGGCCGTTGACCACATAGTCGTCGCCATCCAGCCGGGCGCTGGTGCGCATCGAGCGCAGGTCGCTGCCGATGCCGGGCTCACTCATGGCGATCACGCCGATGATCTCGCCGCTGGCCATGCCGGGCAGCCAGCGCTGCTTCTGCGCCTCGGTGCCGTAGGCCACGAGGTAGGGCGCGACGATTTCGGAATGGGTGGTGAAGCCGATGGCGGTGGCGTTGACGCGGGCCAGCTCTTCGATCATCACGGCCGAGTGGCCGAAGTCGCCGCCCGAGCCGCCGTATTCCTCGGGCACGGTGGAGCAGAGCAGGCCGGCTTCACCGGCACGGCGCCAGATGTCGCGCGGCACGATGCCGGCTTCTTCCCAGGCGTGCAGATGGGGGGCGATTTCTTTCTCGATGAAACGCCGCGCCTGCTCGCGAAACTGCTCGTGGTCTTCACGGAAAACGGGCCGCATGGGGGAATGTCCTTGGAGTGGTTTTGAGGTTCAGCGGCCGGCGTAGTTCGGCGCGCGTTTGTCCAGCATGGCGTTGACCGCTTCGAGGTGGTCGTCGGTGTGGTGCGACAGCGCCTGGAAGGCGGCCGACAACTCCAGCAGCGAATCGAGCCGCATGTGCTGGCCTTCGCGCAGCAAGCGTTTGGTGAGGCGCAGCGCGTGGCCGGGGTTGGCGGCGATGCGTTGGGCCAGCGCCTGTGCGCGGGCGGCCAGCTCGTCGGCCGGCAGCACCTCGGCCACCAGGCCCCAGGCCAGCGCCTGGGCAGCGTCAATGGTGTCGCCGGTGAAGGCCATGATGCTGGCGCGCGGCATGCCAATCACCCGCGGCAGCAGCCAGGCGCCACCATCGCCCGGCACGATGCCGACCTTGACGAAGCTCTCGGCAAACAGCGCCTTGTCGGAGGCCAGGCGGATGTCGCACATGCAAGCCAGGTCGAGCCCGGCGCCAATCGCGTGGCCGTTGACGGCGGCGATCACCGGCACGTCGAGCTCGTACAGCGCCAGGGGGATGCGTTGGATGGTGTTGCGGTAGCTTTCGCGCACCTCGTACGGGCTGCCGGCAAAAATGCCGCCGCGCGATTGCATGTCCTTCACATTGCCGCCTGCGCAGAAGGCGCTGCCTTCGCCGGTGAGCACCAGCACATGCACGCTGCGGTCGGCGCGGATGCTGCGGCACAGGTCTTCGAGCTCCTGCATTTGCGAGGGCTCGGTCAGCGCGTTGCGGGTCTGCGGGCTGTTGAGCTTGGCGGTGACGACAGCGCCTTCGCGCTCGATGACGAGAAATGAAGTGGTCATGCGGATGCTGTGCTGTTCAAGGTGGTCAGGTCGAGCGAGCCACGCGTCACCGTGGGCCAAAAGGCTGCGGCGCCGCCGGCGCACACCGCTTGGCCCAGGCGCTGTGCCCAGTAGGTTTGGTTGCCAAACTCGCTGCGCCACGACCAGAGGCGGCGGGTGGAGAGTTGCAGCGCGTGTTCGTGGGTGAAGCCGATGGCGCCATGCACGGTGTGGCCCATGGCGGCGGCCACACCGGCCGCTTCGCTGGCACACACCTTGGCGCTGGCAATCGGCAGGCTGGCCCATGCTCGATCCGGCGTGAGGTCGGATTCGGCAAACGCGCCTTCGGCCGCCACCACCGCGCAGGCGGTTTGTTCGGCCATCACCGCGAGCTGGTGCTGGATGGCCTGGAAGGCGCTGATCGGCTTGCCAAACTGCACGCGCTCGGTGGCGTAGCGGGTGCTCAGCGTCAACACCGTTTGCAGTGCACCGGCCATTTGGGCGCTGCGCAACATGGCGCCGCCGAGCAGCAGGCTGTCGGCGTGCACGCCCTCGGCGAGCGGCGCGGTGGCCAAGGGCAGGGTGGCGTCGAACTGCAGATCATCACGCGGCTCGCCGGCCACGTTGAGGCGCGGCGTGATGCGGGCGGTCTTGGCGTCGAGCAAGACGAGTTGCGGCGCAGCGCCAGCGGTGAACGCCACCACCTTGCCCACATGGCGTCCCCACGGCACATCGGTCAGCGTGCCGCTGACGCGGCCATCGCTGGCCAGCGTGACGGTGGCGGCCGACACGCTCAGCGGCTCGTTCAACGCTTCGAGCCCGCAGCGGCCCAAGAGTGCGTTGGCGAGCAGGGTTTCGGGCAGCGGCAGCGGCAGGCTGTGTCGGCCGGCGGCGAGCACCAGCACGACGATGTCGTCCCAGCTGGCGTCGGCACCGCCGAGTGCTTCGGGCGCAGCGGCAACCGCGAAGCCGGAGTCCTCGATGGCGGCCCACAAGGTGGCGGGCCAGGTGCCGCTTTCGCAAGCACGCAGCAGTTCGGGGGTGACCTGGTCGGCGAGCAGGCGCTCGATGGTGGATTCGAAGAGTTCGCGCATGGCTGGGTGTCGTTTCTCTGTCGTCTCTCTTATCGCAGGCCGAGCCCGCGGGCGATGATGCCGCGCAGGATCTCGCGCGTGCCGCCGCGCAGTGAAAACGACGGCGCCATCTGCATCAGCGCGGCCAGCACCTGCGCGTGGTCGCTGCCGGCGCCCACGGCGGGCAGGGTGTCGAGCAGCTGTTGGGCGATCTCGGGGATGTCTTGCTCGAACACGGCGCCCAGGTCTTTCACGCACGACGCGGCCCACGCCGGATTGCCACCCGCTGCGAGCTGCGCAGTGACCGAGAGCGACATCTGCCGCAGCGCCACCAAGCGGGCGGTGAGGCGGCCGATCTCGCGCGCCTGGAAGGCATCGGGTTTGGGCCCGACCGCGTCGATCAGCGTGTGCAGCAACGCGATGCTGCTGAGAAAACGCTCAGGGCCGCTGCGCTCAAACGCCAGCTCGGCGGTCACCTGCTCCCAGCCCTGGCCTTCGGCGCCGATGAGGGCGTCGGGGCCGAGCTGCACGTTGTCAAAAAACACCTCGTTGAAGTGCTTGCCGCCGGCCAGATCGGTGATCGGCCGCACCTGCACGCCGGGCGCCTTCAGGTCGATGATGAACTGCGACATGCCTTCATGGCGGGCCGCGCTCTTGTCGCCCGTCCGCACCAGCGCGATCATGAAATGCGAGTGGTGCGCGTTGGTGGTCCACAGCTTGTGGCCGTTGAGCACCCAGCCCTCACCCTCTTTGACGGCGCGCGTGCGGATCGACGCCAGATCGGAGCCCGAGTTGGGCTCGCTCATGCCGATGCAGAAATAGCTCTCGCCGCGGCAGATGGCTGGCAGGTGCTGCTCGCGTTGCGCTTCGGTGCCGTAACGCGAGATCAGCGGGCCACTTTGCCGGTCGGCGATCCAGTGCGCCGACACCGGTGCGCCAGCCGCCAACAGTTCTTCAATCACCACATAGCGCGCCCACGGCCCGGCCTCGGAGCCGCCATAGCGCTTGGGCAGCGTCATGCCGAGCCAGCCGCGGCGGCCGAGCTCGCGGCTGAACGCCGGATCGGCGCCCATCCACGAATCGGCGCGGCGCAGCGCGCTGCGGTCGGCCAGCGTGTCGGCCAAAAAGCCGCGCACCTGCGCGCGCAGCGGTTCGGCCTCGGCAGGAATGCGGTGGTAGCGAAAGGTCTCGACCGACATGAGGTGGGCGTGCCGTGGCGTGGAGGGTGAGGGCGCGGCTTTACAGCGCGGTGCCGGCGTCGGCCGAAGCGAACATCTTGTTGATGTCGCCCGAGGTGACGGGCTTGTTCGGGTCGCGCACGGGTGCGGCGCCGCCCAGGCCGAGGGCCGGCTCGATGCTCACGTGGCCGGCCTGCGCACGCAGGGCGCCCACCGTGCAGTTCTCGCGGCCGAGCAGCGAGATCGGGTCGTACGAGAACTCGCGCATCGTGTTGAGGTGGGTGATCTTGTTGATCACCTCGTCAGACAGGTGCTGCGCTTGACGCCAGAAGGTGTCGGCCGAGTGCGGCCAGGTGCAGTCGGAGTGCGGGTAGTCGCACTCCCAGGTCACCTTGTCGACGTTCATCGCGTCGAGGTTGTGCAGACCGAATTCGTCTTCGATGAAGCAGGTGATGATGTGTTCATTGAACACCTCGCTCGGCTTCTTGCCGCCGAAGTTCGACATCGTCCACTCGTGATGGTGGCTGTGCGTGAAGTTGGCGCGCTCCAGCAGGTACGGGATCCAGCCGATGCCGCCTTCAGACAGCGCCATGCGCAGCTTGGGGAACTTCTTCCACATGGGGGCCCAGATCCAGTCGGCCGCGGAGCTGGCGATGGAGATCGGCATCGAGGTGATCCACGCGTCGATCGGCGACTCGTCGGACGCGTGCGGCGACTTGGCGCCGGTGCCGATGTGGCAGCAGACAACCACGTTGTTGTCGGCGCAGGCCTTCCACAGTGGGTCCCAGTGGTCGTTGTGGATGGAGGGGTAGCCGTGCACGGTCGGGTTGTCCGACAGCGTCACCGCGTGCACACCCAGCTTGGCCATGCGCTCGACTTCGGCGGCGGCGGCTTGCATGTCCCACCACGGCACCATCATCAAGGGGATGAAACGGCCCGGCGCCGCGTTGGCCCAGTCGTGCAGGTGCCAGTCGTTGTAGGCCTGGATGGCGGCGAGCGACACGCCGCGGTCTTCATAACCCTGAAAGCGCTGGCCGGCAAAACCGGGGAAGGTGGGGAAGCACAGCGACCCGAGCACGCCATTGGCGTTCATGTCGTCCACGCGCGCCTTCACGTCCCAGGTGCCGCGGCGCATCTGGTCGTAGCCCAGCGGCTCCATGCCGTATTCCTCTTTCGGGCGGCCGACCACCGAGTTCAAGCCCATGTAGCCGGTGGCGCGTTCTTCGAACACCCACACGTCTCGGCCGTTCTTTTTCACCACCTGGGGTTCGCGGCCTTTGTACTTGGCGGGCATGTGGCGGGTGAAGGCGTTCGGGGGTTCGATCGCGTGATCGTCCACGCTGACAAGGATCAGGTCGTCGAGCTTCATGGGGTCTCCTGAATGGAAGGGGGCGCGCAGCAGCATTTGCAGCAGCCGACGGGAAGCGTCGTGCTGAGGCCGGAGGCGAGTGCTGGCATGCTAGAGCAAAAGATAAACACTTTCAACTAAAGTGTTCAGCTTTTGCTGCTGGGCGGCGCTGATTCAGGGTTTATCCCGGGGTCCGGGGTCGTGGGCGCCGGTCAGAACAACACGGATTCCAAGCGGTGGCCGAGGTCGCGCAGCGCCTCACCGAGCTTGTCGATGGCGGCGTCGTCGCGCTGGCCGCGAATCATCACGGCCGACACCGTGAAGGCGATGTTGGCGGAGGCATCGCAGACGGGCGCGGCCACGGCCAGCACGCCGGCGGCGAAGTAGCCGTCGTCGGTGGCCCAGCCGCGGCGGCGCGCGCGGTTGACCTCGCGCACATAGGTGTCAAAGCTCAGCGTGCGCGCCCAGCGGATCTTGTCAAACTCTTCGCGCAACTCCGCTTCGGCCATGTTCAGGCGGCTGACAAAAAGCCGGCCGCTGGCGCCCATCAAGATCGGTAGGCGCTGGCCGGCGGGCATGTCGATGTGCATGTCGGTGGGGCTGGATTCGGAGCTCACCAGCACAATGCGGTCCACCCCAATGCGCCGCCACAGCGTGACGGTGACGCCGAAATCCGACGCCAACTCGTGCATCAGCGGTGCGGCCAGTTGCAGGCGCTGGCCGCGTGTCATCAGCTGCTCCACCAGCCGCGCCAAGCCCAGCCCGGCGGAGTAGGTTTTGGAGAGGGCGTTGAAGTCCACCACGTCCTCGGCCACCAGGGTGCGCAAGATGTTGAAGCAGGTGCTCTGGTTGATCGACAGGTGGCGCGCGATGTCGGCCGCACGCTCGGGCGCGCCGGTTTGGCTGAGGTAGCGCAGGATGCGCACCGCATTGACCACCGGCTTGACGATCACGCCGGCCGTGGCTGCCTTGGGTGTCGCTGTGCGGGGCTTGGCGGAGGGCGAGATGTCGATGCCGGTGTCGTCAGTTGTCATGGATGTGGGTCATAGAGCCTGCGACCGGGAATTTGCAGCGGTGGCGTCAAACAGTGCAGCGCGTGTTCAATTCTAAATACAGTCGAAAATTCTCAAATCGGAACATGCCCGAGTGGCTCAGGTGCGCGTGGAACAGCGCGTGTTTGTGTCTTGCAATGTATGACGCCCGGTGTCTGGCTGGATGGACAGTCGATCAGGGTCAACCCGGGTATTAAAATTGACACTTTGTAGAAAAATGTACACATCAACCGTCGGGCACGTCTGATGCGCCCGATCCAGCCAGGAGTTTTTCATGAGTTCGTCCGCTCAAGGTTCGCCCATTGTCTTGCGTGTGATCGCCGATCGCAGCCGCTGCTGCGGCTACGGTTTGTGCGCGCAGATGTGCCCGCAGGTCTACAAGCTCGATGAAAACGGCTTGGTTTATCTCGAATCGGACACCGTGCCCGCCGGCCTCGAAGAAGAGGCCCGCGAAGGCGCTGCGGCCTGCCCGGCCGAGGCGCTGGTGATTGAAGAAGTGAGCGCCTGAGGAGCACCCCGTGGACATCATCGGCATCGGCTACCTCGGCTTCGAATCGACCCAGCTCGACGCTTGGCGCGACTACGGCCCGAATGTGATGGGCTTCCAGATCGGCCAATCGCCCGAGTCGGACCCCGACTCGCTCTACTTCCGCACCGACGACCGGCGCCATCGTTTTGCCTTTCACCCCGGCACCATCGACCGCCTGGCCTACATCGGCTGGGAGGCCAAGGGCAAGATCGAGTTCGAGGCGGCCGTGGCGCGTTTTCGCGAGCATGGCGTGGTGCTGACCGTGGGCGACGCGGCGCTGTGCGAGCGGCGCGGCGTGAAGGCGGTGGTGCGCTTTTGCGACCCGGTGGGCTTCCAGCACGAGCTGTTCCACGGCCAGAAGTGGATGCCGCGCTCGTTCGTGCCCGGCCGGCCGCACGGCGGCTTCTTGGCCGGTGTGCGCGGGCTGGGGCACTTGGTGGTGATCACGCCGGAGTTTCCGCCCGAGCTGGAAGACTTCATGGTCAAGCTGATGGGCTTCAGCTACTACGGCGCGGGTGCCGGCAAAGGCCGCACGGCCTTCTACCGCGCCAAGCTCAACCACTACACCAGCCACGACATCGCCTACGGGTTTGGCCCGGGCCGCAAGGGTGTGCAGCACGTGGGCTTGTTTGTGAAGAGCCTGCGCGACGTGGGCGAAACGTACGACATCGTCAAGCAGCGCGGCCTGCAGATGCAAATGACGCTGGGTCAGCACACGCAAGACCCGCACGTGTCGTTCTATCACTTCGGCCCCGGCGGTTTTGCCATTGAAACCATCACCGAACTGGAGCCCTGGCACGACGACGGTTTTGAGCTCAACCCCGAAAAGCTCAGCACCTGGGGCCACGAGCAGGTGGGCCCCATCCTCGGCCCCAGCGTGCGCACGCCCGAGGCGTTGAGCGCGCCTGAAGTGGCTTGCGCCACGCGTTGAGGTGCGGCAGCCATCCTGCCTCGGCATGCGTGCCCCCGTGTGCGCGCCACAGCCCGACCGCCGCCTGACCCACAGCCCATGAGCGCCACCACATCAAGCCGCCCTTATCTCGCCCGCGAGGGCCGGCTGCCGCGCGATCTGCACGAGGTCACGGCGCCTTGGCTCACCGGTTTGCTGCAACACCGCTACCCCGGTGTCGCGGTGCGCGGCATGACCGTGGTGGAGCTCAAAAACAGCCACACCACCAAGCTGCGGCTGGCGCTTGAGCTCAACGAGGTGGGGGTGGCCGCGGGCATCCCGACGCAGGTGTGCCTGAAGTCCAACTGGTCAGAGGGCTTTGAGAGCGGCGACATCTGCGAGCTCGAAGCGCGCTTTTATCACCTGATGCGCGAGCAATTGCATGCCCCGGTGCCGGGCTCGTATTTCGTCGACTGGGACGGTGACGGCGGTGGCCGCGGCATCGTGGTGATGGAAGACCTGGGCGCCGCCGCGGGCCAGTTTGGCCACAGCACGCACCACCTGGGGGTTGACGGTGTGGCGCGTGGCCTCGAATCATTGGCGGTGCTGCATGGCGCCTTGTGGGACAGCCCGCTGCTGCCGGCGCAAACCTGGCTGCAGACCTCGATGGACACGCCCGTGGACACCGAGCAGCTGCGCCGCAACTGGAACTACATTGCGCTCAACCTGGCCAAGCCGAGCTACCAAGCCGTGCTGCCGCGTTGGCTGTTCGAGACGCCCGAGCTGTTTGCCCACGCCTTTGACGAGCTGGCCCACTTTGCCCGCATCCAGCCCGGCCCGCACTGCCTGGTGCACGGCGACGCGCACCAGGGCAACAGTTTTTTGCGCGCCAACGGCGAGCGGGTCTGGCACGACTGGCAACTGGTGCGCCAGGGCCAGCCGTGGCGCGACGTCAGCTACTTCATGCTGGGCGCCTTGACGGTGGATGAGCGCCGCGCCTCGGCCGTTGACCTGATCCGCCACTACCGCGAGGCGCTGATCGCCACCGGCGCACGCGACGTGCCCGACCCCGACGCCGCCTGGGCCCACTTTCGGCGCTGGCCCATCTACGGCCTGCAGGCTTGGCTGGGCAATGTCGATCAATGGGGGCAGGGCGGTTTGCCGATGGTCGAGCGCTTCTGCGCAGCGGCTGAAGATTTGGGCGCGGTGCCGCTGCTCACCGGTGGCAAGCCACCGCGGCGCGCCGTGCGCCTGGGTGAGGGCGCGCGGCCGATCGCCTCGGGCTTGCGAGAGCTGCTGGGTCAGACGGGTTGAATGGCCGGTGACCCTGTCTGGCGCACCCCGAATCGGTGGCGGCACATGCCACGATGACGCATGCCGCGGTGCTTGCAGGGGGCGGTGATAGGCCGGGCTGATGTGCGCAGGTAGAGGAGGCGGGCCGCGCAGCGGGGCCGGGGGACACGGAGCACATCAGCCCGGCCTATCGCCGCCCACGCGCCGCCCACGCGCCTATCCTCGAACGGCCTCGAACGGGAAGCGGCGGCAATCCACATGCGACAACTCGCGGCGCAAACAGCCCTTGCCGCCTGCTGCACTCTTCATGCCGTTGAACCCGAAGGCGTGCTTCAGTCCCCGCCCTCGTGGCAGTCGGCGGGTTCGAGCAACCGTTGGCGCAGTGTGGCCAAGCCGTCGGCGCCAATGCCCAACACCGCCTCCACATAGCCCCGCACCGAGCCATGTCGCGCCTCCACCGCCCTGAGCGCGCTTTGCAGGTAAGCCGGATGGCAGCTCAGCAACGGTGCCCGCAACTCGGGCGACATCGCGCGGATGAATGAGAAGCCGGCGGCGTCTGACGGGCCTGCAGCGGCTGCGTCGGGAGGTGCCGCCACCAGCGCCTGTACATCGAGGCATTGCGTGGTCAACAGGTAGTCGGCCATCACCACCGGCTCGGGCACATCCAGCGCGCGCAAGATCAGCGCGGCCAAGGTGCCGGTGCGGTCTTTGCCGGCGGTGCAGTGAAACACCAGCGGCAAGCGGCCGTCGATCAGGTGCCGAAATGCGCTGCCATAGGCCTCGGCAAAGTGCCAGGGCATCTCGCGGTAGGTGGCGGCCAGCGCGTCTTGCACATGCTGTGGCGTGGCGCCGGGCGCCGATGCGGCGGTGCGCAAGGCGTGGTGGTCCGCCGCGTATTCCCAGCCGTGGTGCGCTGCAGCCCAGCCTGCCACCGAGGGCTCGCGCGAGCGCTCTGCGGGCGTTCGCAGGTCACACACCACCTGAATGCTCCGGGTCGCCAACTGCGCCACGTCTTCGGCCGTCAATGCCGAGAGCTTTCCCGAGCGGTACAGCACCCGCCAGCGCACCCGCTGGCCATCGGCCGTGCGGTAGCCGCCCAGATCGCGGAAGTTGTGGCCGCCGGCCAGGGGCAGCAGGCGGTTTGGCAGGTCAGCTGGCGTGGCGGCGGGCATGGCGATCGCCTTTCAAGCCGTTCACGCCATCTCTGACGACGACACCAGCATCAGCCGCGCCACGTTGGCCCGCGCTGGCTGCTCCAGCATGAAGCGCACGGCGGCGGCCACGTCGCCCGGTGCCAGCGCGTGGCTCATGTCGGCCTTCACCGCTTGGCCGCGGGCGCGTTGGCCGTCGAAAATCTCGGTGTCGGTGGTGCCCGGTGCGATCGAGCCCACCCGCACGCCGCTGCCTTTGAGCTCCACCCGCAGCGCGGTGGTGAAGATTTCCAGCGCCTGCTTCAGCCCGGCATAGGCGGCCATCGAGGTGTGGCTCATGTAGGCCCCCAGGCTCGACACATTGATGATCGCGCCCGCGCCCTGCGCCTTCAGCACGCGCGCAAACACACAGGCCGCGCGCACCGGGGCGTCGAAGTTCACGCGCGTCATCTGCGCCAGCGCGTCGAGGTCGAGCGTCTCCAGTGGGCCGGCCACCACCATGCCGGCGTTGTTGATGAGGCCATCGACGCGGCCAAAGCGGGTCAGCGCCAGATCGAGCAGGGCCTGCGCCGTGGCCGGGTCGTCAATGGCGGCGGCCAGCTTGACGGCGGGGCTCGGCAGGCTGGCGCAGAGCCATGTGAGTCGGTCGTCGCGCCGCGCCGTCACCACCAGGCGGGCGCCGGCCGCGCTCAGTTCGCGTGCAATCGCTTCACCAATGCCCGACGACGCGCCGGTGACTACAAACACCTTGTCGTGCAGGCTCATGGCGGGCTCGGCTCAGTGGTTGCTCGGCGAGGGGGTGTCAGGCGCGGCGGCCAAACGCGCGCTCATCTCGGCATGGAAATCGCGCTTGAGCGTCGGGTAATAGGCAATCTGCCCGCCCATGCCGCCGGCAATGTCGATCGAAGCGGCGCTGATGAAGCTGGCGTAGTCGCTCGACAAAAAGAGCGCCATGCCGGCCACGTCTTCGGGCTTGCCAAAGCGACCCAGCGGCACCACCTTCAGCACCATTGCATCAAACTCGGCGCGCGGCGTGCCGGCGGGCATTTCGCGGTAGTGGCGGTCCCACTGGCCGGTGTCGATCCAGCCCATGTTGAGCGTGTTGACGAGGATGTTGTCTTTGGGCAGCGACATGCCCAGCGACTTGGCCATCGCGATGCAGGCCGCCCGGTTGGCCACCGAGGGGATGCCGTCGGGCGTGATCTGCGTGCCGGCCAGCGCGTTGATCTCGACAATGCGGCCCCAGCGCTGTTGGCGCATGTGCGGCACCACGGCCTGGATGAAGCGGAAGTGGCCCATCTGCAGCACATTGGCGTGCTCCAAAATTTGCTCGGGCGTGAGTGTTTCGAGGTTGCCGCCGCGGCCCTGGCCGGCGTTGTTGATCAGCACGTCGACCCCGCCCCAGGCGGTGGCAATCTCGTCCACAAAGGCCTTCACGCCGGCGGTGTCGGTGACGTCAACGGCGCGGGCGATCACGGCCTGGGCCTGGAGCGCCAGCTCATCGGCCACGACGGTCAACTCGGGCAGGCTGCGCGCGCAGATGGCCACGCGGGCGCCCTCGGCCGCAAAGGCCCGGGCAATGGCGCGGCCAATGCCGCGGGAGGCGCCGGTGATGATCACCCGCTTGTCGCTGAGGTCGATGTGCATGGAGTCTCCTGGTGGGCGGTGTGCCACGGGCACCCGCTGTTGTCGTTCTTTTATTCTAGACAGTAATGTGAAAAATGTTCACTAACTGGCCTCGTCGTCGGTGGGGTCGGTGGCCGCGCCGAGGGCCGACATGGCCAAGAAGTCGCGAAACGCCAGCGCGCACGGGCTGAGCGGGTGGTCTCGGCGCCAGGCCAGGCCCACCTCCATCACCGGCAGGTGCGCGTCCAGCGGCAGCGCATGGATGCGCCGGCCGTCGAGCGACCAGGGGCGAAACACCATGTCCGACAAGATGGTGATGCCCAGGCCCAGCGCCACCATTTCGCGCAGCGCCTCCATCGATGAGGTGCGGATCAGCGAAGCCGGCTTGAGGCCCGCATCGCGCCAGTAGCGCAGCGCGTTGCCGGCGGCGTCATCCATCATGGGCAAGATGTAGGGGTGGCGTGACACCTCGGCCCACGACACCGAGCCCTGGCCCGTCAACGCGTGGTGTGAGGCCACCCACAGTTGGCGCCGCGAGCGCGCCAGCACCTGGGTGTGAAAGCGCTGCGGCTCGTGCAGGTTAGACAGCAGCACGGCGGCCAGCTCCATGCGCCCGTTGAGCAAGCCGCGCTCGATGGCGGGGCGCGGCAGCTCCACCGGCACGATCTCGATCAGCGGAAACAGCTTGCGAAAACGCGCCACCGCCGGCAGCAAAAAATAGCCCTGCACGGTGTAGCTGGCGGCCAGCTCCAGCCGGCCACTGACATCGGTGCGGCTGTGAAATGGAAACCGCGCCGCCTCGGCCGCGGCCTGCAACACCGCCTGCGCTTGCTGCAAAAAGGCGTGGCCTTCGTGGGTGAGCGTCACGCCGCTGCGGCCGCGCTCAAACAGCGCCGCGCCCAGCAGGCGCTCCAGCTCGGCAATCGACAGCGTCATGGCCGATTGCGAGATGTTGGACTCGGCCGCGGCGAGCGACAGTTGCCCGGTGCGCGCCGCGGCCACGAAGTAATGCAGCTGGCGCAGCGTGAAGCGCGGTGCAGTAGGAAGGCCGGTTGACATGAGTAAAACCAATGGCTGCTGCGGAAAATTGAATTCGACTATGCCTGAGAAATAAACACAATACTGTTTTGTGTCTACATGCAGGCCCAAGCCGATGACCTCCCCTGTTCGACTGAGCGACAAATACGAGCTGCCCGCCGGCCGCGTCTTCATGACCGGCACTCAGGCAATCTTGCGCATGCTGTTGTCGCAACAAGCGCGCGACGAGGCGGCGGGCCTGAACACCGAAGGTTTTGTGTCGGGCTACCGCGGCTCGCCGCTGGGTGGGGTCGACCAAGAGCTGTGGAAGAACAAGACACTGCTCACGCAACGCAAGATCCGCTTCGAGCCCGGCCTCAATGAGGAGCTGGCGGCCACAGCGGTGTGGGGCACGCAGATGGTCAATCTCGACCCCAAGGTGCGGGTCGATGGCGTGTTTGCGCTCTGGTACGGCAAGGGGCCGGGCGTGGACCGCAGCGGCGATGTGTTCAAACACGGCAACCTGGCCGGTTGCTCCAAAAACGGCGGTGTGCTGCTGCTGGTGGGCGATGACCATGCGTGCAAGTCGTCGTCGCTGCCGCACCAGAGCGAGCATGCCTTGATTGCCGCGATGGTGCCGGTGCTGGCGCCGGCCGGGCTCAACGAGTTCATTGAGTTGGGCCTGCACGGCTATGCGATGTCGCGCTACTCGGGCTGCTGGGTCGGCTTCAAGGTGATCAGCGACACGGTGGAGTCGTCGGGCTCGATCGAGATCGACCCGATGGCGGTGGAGATTCGCATCCCCGACACCTACCCGATCCCGGCCGACGGCTTCTCGATCCGCTGGCCCGATCCGCCACTGGTGCAAGAAAACCGCCTGCAGCGCGAGCGCCTCTACGCGCTGCTCGAATACGTGCGCCTGAACCGCCTCAACCGCCAAGACTGGCACGCGCCGCAGGCCAAGCTGGGCATCGCCACCGCGGGCAAAAGCTACCTCGATGTACGCGAGGCGCTGGCGCTGCTGGGGCTGGATAAAGCCGCTGCCTCAGCGCTGGGCCTGCGCCTGCTGAAGATTGGCGTGGTGTGGCCGCTGGAGCCGCAGTGCATTGTCGAATTTGCGCAGGGGCTGGACGAGATCTTGGTGGTGGAAGAAAAACGCCAGGTGCTCGAATACCAAATCAAGGAGCACCTCTACAACGAGCCGGTGCGGCCGCGCGTGGTGGGCAAATACGACGAAGCCGGTGAGTGGGTGAAGGTGCCGAGCCGCGGCATTTTGTTGTCGCCCAATGGCGAGTTGTCGCCGGGGCAGATTGCCGATGTGATCGCGATGCGCCTGCTCAAGGTGTTTGGCGATGCGGTGCTGCCCGAGGGCGTGCGGGCGTGGTTGCTGGCCGGTGCCGCCTGCGGCGCGGCCGCTGCCAAGGCCGACCCGAGCTTGCCGCAACGCGTGCCGTATTACTGCGCCGGCTGCCCGCACAACACCAGCACCAAGGTGCCCGAGGGCTCGCGTGCGTTGGCTGGCATCGGCTGCCATTACCTGGTGTTGGGCATGGAGCGCCGCACCGAGACCTTCAGCCAAATGGGCGGCGAGGGTGTCACCTGGATCGGCCAGGCGCCCTACACCGACACGCCGCATGTGTTCGTCAACCTGGGCGACGGCACCTACATGCACTCGGGCTCGCTGGCCATCCGCGCGGCGGTGGCGGCGGGCATCAACATCACCTACAAAATCCTCGTCAACGACGCGGTGGCGATGACCGGCGGACAACCGGTGGAGGGTGCGCCCAGCGTGCCGCAAATCTTGCAGCAGCTGGCGGCCGAAGGCGTGCGCGAGCTGCACCTGGTGAGCGACGAGCCCGAGCAGTTCAGCGGTGTGCGCGACCTGCCTGCCGGCACCCACGTGGCGCACCGCGACACGATGGACGCGCTGCAGCTGCGCATCCGCGAGCACCAGGGCGTGTCGGCCATCGTCTACGTGCAAACCTGCGCCACCGAGAAGCGCCGCCGCCGCAAGCAAAAAAAGCTGATCGATCCGCCGCGCCGCACCGTCATCAACGAGGCCGTGTGTGAGGGCTGTGGCGATTGCGGCGTGCAGTCGAACTGCGTGTCGATCTTGCCGCTCGAAACCGAACTGGGCCGCAAGCGCACCATCGACCAAAGCTCGTGCAACAAAGATTTTTCGTGTGTGAAGGGCTTCTGCCCGAGCTTCGTTACCGTGGAAGGCGCCGAGTTGCGCAAGCCCACCCGCCGCGCGGTGAAGACGCCAAGCGACTTGCCCGCGCCGCTGCTGCCCACGCTGCACAGCCTGGCCGGGCCCTACAACATCCTGGTCACCGGCATCGGCGGCACGGGCGTGGTGACGATTGGCGCCATCTTGGGCATGGCGGCGCACATCGAGGGCCGGGCCGTGCGTGTGCTCGACATGGCGGGCCTGGCGCAAAAGGGCGGGGCGGTGATGTCGCATGTGCGGCTGGCCGCTCGCGCCGAGCAACTGCACGCCTCGCGGGTGCCGCGCGCCCACGCTGATTTGCTGCTCGGCTGCGACCTGATGGGCAGCGCCGCCGGTGACCCGCTCTCGGCGCTGTCGCAACAGCGCTCGCGGGCGCTGATGAACACCGACGTGGCGCCCACCGGCGCCTTCACCCGCAACCCCGATTGGCAAGCGTCGCCCGAGGGCTTGCTGGCGCGGGTGACGGGCGCCGCCCACGAGGTGGTGTCGCTGGACGCCACGCGCATCGCCACCGCGCTGCTCGGCGACGCCGTGGCCACCAACATGTTCATGCTCGGCCACGCGTGGCAAAAGGGCTGGATTCCGCTGGCCGAGGCCTCGCTGGTGCAGGCCATTGAGCTCAACGGCACGGCCGTGCCGATGAACCTGCAAGCCTTCGCCTGGGGCCGCCAGGCCGCGCTCGATCTGGAGGCCGTGCGCACCGCGGCGGGGCTGACGACGCAGCAAGTGGTGGTGTTGCTGCCCAACCGTTTGCCTGCGCTCGAACACCTGATGGCCGATCGCACCCAGCGCTTGACCGACTACCAGAATCCGGCCTACGCCGCACGCTATGAGCGCTTCGTGCGCCGGGTTGCCGTGGCCGAGCACCAGCGCACGGGAGGCGACCGCTTCAGCCGTGAAGTGGCGGTGAGCCTCTACAAGCTGATGGCCTACAAGGACGAATACGAGGTGGCGCGGCTGCATGTGGCGTCCGGCTTTTTCGAGCGCATCAAGGCACAGTTTGAGGGTGATTTGAGCCTGCGGTTTCACCTGGCGCCGCCGCTGTTGGCCCGGCGTGATGCCCACGGCCACCTGATCAAAAAGGCTTACGGCCCGTGGGTGGCCACCGCCTTCAAGTGGCTGGCGCGCGGCCGCGTGCTGCGCGGCAGTGCGCTCGATGTGTTTGGCCACACGGCCGAGCGGCGCGGCGAGCGCGCGGCCATCGTGGCCTTTGAGGCGCTGGTGAGCGAGCTCGCCGGCCAGCTGGATGCACCGCGTTTGCCGCTGGCCATTGAGCTGGCGCGGCTGCCGCAATCGGTGCGCGGCTTTGGCCACGTCAAAGAGCGCAACGCGGCTGAGGCGCAGGCCAAACAGGCTGCGTTGCTGGCGCGCTTCCACGGCCCGGCTGAGGCGCTGCTGCGCGCGGCGGCCTGAGCGCGCTGCGGATCTGTTCATCCACCGGGTCGCTGAGATGGCTTTGCTGCGTGAATGCTTGTTTGAGTTGCGTTGCCGTGAAGCGCGGGTTGTGGCCGCCACGGTGCCTGTGGCCGGCCTGAGCCACACGCCATGCGGTGGCGCGCCATCACAGGTGATGGCCTTGCCCGCCTGGGTGAGTGCCGCACCAGATCACTTGCAGGGGCGCCGCCCTTGCCCCATTCCCTTCTCAATGCCCGGCGCCATCGCTGCGCCTACTTTTCGGAGAACGTCATGAAAGCACTGGTGCCCGTGAAACGGGTGGTCGACTACAACGTCAAGGTTCGCGTCAAGAGCGACGGCACGGGCGTGGACATCGGCAACGTCAAGATGAGCATGAACCCCTTTGACGAGATTGCCGTGGAGGAAGCGGTGCGCCTGCGCGAGCAGGGCGTGTTGACGGAGGTGATTGCGGTGAGCTGCGGCGTGGCGCTGTGCCAAGAAACGCTGCGCACCGCGATGGCCATCGGCGCCGACCGCGCCATCTTGGTGGAGACCAGCGAAGACCTGCAGCCGCTGGCCGTGGCCAAGCTGCTCAAGGCCTTGCTCGACCGCGAGCAGCCCGGCCTGGTGATCTTGGGCAAGCAGGCCATCGATGGCGACAACAACCAAACCGGTCAAATGCTGGCCGCCCTGGCCGACCTGCCGCAAGCCACTTTTGCCAGCCAGGTGGCGCTGAAGGATGGCCGCGCCCAGGTGACGCGTGAAATCGACGGTGGCCTGGAGACGCTTTCGCTCAGCCTGCCCGCCGTCATCACCACCGACCTGCGCCTCAACGAGCCGCGCTACGTCACGCTGCCCAACATCATGAAGGCCAAGAAGAAGCCGCTGGAGACCCTGACCCCGGCCGATCTGGGTGTGGATGTGAGCCCGCGGCTGACGACGCTCAAGGTCAGCGAGCCGCCCAAGCGAAGCGCCGGCATCCAGGTGCCCGACGTGGCCACGCTGGTGGCCAAACTCAAGAACGAAGCCAAGGTGATCTGACCATGAGCGCTGCTGCAAAAATATTGGTCGTGGCCGAACACGAACACGGCGCCCTCAAAGGCGCCACGCTGCACACCGTCACGGCGGCCGCCCAATTGGGCGAGGTGCATGTGCTGGTGGCCGGCGCTGATTGCGCCGGTGCCGCCCGGGCTGCCGCGCAGATCGCTGGCGTGACCCTGGTGCTGCATGCTGATGGCGCGAGCCTCGGCGCGCAGCTCGCCGAAAACATCGCCGCGCAGGTGCTGGCGCTGGCCGGTGGCTACAGCCACATTCTGTTTGCCGCCACGGCGCATGGCAAAAATGTGGCCCCGCGTGTGGCGGCCAAGCTCGATGTGGCGCAGATCAGCGAGATCACCCGCGTGATCAGCGCCGACACCTACGAGCGCCCCATCTACGCCGGCAACGCCGTGGCCACGGTGCAAAGCCGCGACAAGCAGCAGGTCATCACCGTGCGCAGCACGGGTTTTGATGCCGCAGCGCTGGGCGGACAAGCACCGATCGAGAAGGTGGCCGCCGTGGCCGACAGCGGCCTGAGCGCCTTCATCGGCAGCGAGATCGCCAAGAACGACCGGCCCGAGTTGACCGCGGCCAAGATCATCGTCAGCGGTGGCCGCGCCATGGGCAGCAGCGACAAGTTCAACGAGGTGCTGACGCCGTTGGCCGACAAGCTGGGTGCGGCACTCGGCGCCAGCCGCGCTGCGGTGGATGCGGGCTATGCGCCCAACGACTGGCAAGTGGGCCAAACCGGCAAGATCGTGGCACCGAGCTTGTACATCGCTTGCGGCATCAGCGGCGCCATTCAGCACCTGGCTGGCATGAAGGACAGCAAGGTGATCGTGGCGATCAACAAGGACGCCGAGGCGCCGATCTTCAGCGTGGCCGACTACGGGCTGGAGGCTGACTTGTTTGTGGCCGTGCCCGAACTCACTTCGGCGATTTGAGCAGTCAGCGCGCGGTGAGCCTGCTGGCCGCGCTGCCGCTGCAACCCGGCCCGGCCCCGCCATTCCGGCTGGGTCGGGCCGCGTGTGCGGCCTCTCAGCGGTGCGTGGTCGACAGCGCTTGCCGGATGTCGGCGGCGCTGACCACCGTGGGGTCGACCGCCCAGGTGGCCGTGTCGATGGATGCCAGATGCGGCGTCAAGTGGGCCGCGGACACCGTGGGCGACGCCAGCGCCGCCAGCACCTGAGGGTTCAACAAGCCCAAGCAAATGGCCGCTGATCCGCACACTGCACCGACAACGAGTTTGATGGCCATGGAGGTTCTCCGTGAACAGGGTGCGCGACGATTCGATGCACTTTCAGTTGATCTGTTCAAGTCTGAACTTTAGGCATTTTGGGTCAACTCTCTCTGAGGACAAACACCAGGGCTGTCGCTGTTTCTGCACAAAACCGCGCTGAAACAGGCCGTTGATCAGCACACGTCCTGCGGTTCTGTGCAGCCGTTTCGCCCGGGCACTCCAACGTTTGCCGGAGGGGGAATGCTTGCCCATGCCCGTGCAGGCTTGTGCGATGCTCACAGGGCAGGGCGTTGGGGCCCTGCGTGATTGGCGGCCCACGTGCCGTGCACTGCCTTCTGCACCATGAGCAAGTCTTTGTTGTTGTGGGCACCGCGCCCCGTGGCGCCTTGCCGCGCTGCGCTGGCCCGCGCCGCCCTTGTGTTCGCCCTTGGCCCGCTGCTGCCGGGTTGTGCACCGGTCACGGTTGCGTCGGGCTCGGCGTCCGGGCCCCTGGCGGGCGGCGCCGGCAGCGTGCCTGCCGGCGGTGCGTCGGCGCCCCTCGCCGCGCCTGCGCGGCCCGCCACCGCGTCTGCGGCAACGGCCACCCAGCGCGCGGCGGCCCAAGCCGCGCCCCGGCCCGCTGTGGCGCCGGCCTCGGCGCCCTTGCCCGCGGTGCTGGCCTACCGTGACCTGTTGAAGCTCGTCAACGAAGGCCGCGGCAACCCGGCGGCGGTGCGCGCGCGGCTGCTGGGCCGCACGCTGCAGGTGAGCCTGCTGGTGACGGGCCCGCGCTCGCTGATGGCTGCGCGCGAAGACGGCGTTTACTTCATCTGCCGCCAGCGCCCGCCCAGCTTCAAGGGCGGGCCGGTGAAGGCCGAGGTGGTGGCGTACGACGAGGCGCTCAAGGGCGACCCGATGGTGACGCTCAGCCGCTGCCCGCCCTGAGCACGCGCGCGCAGGCCTGTCGCAGCGCGCCAGGCCCGCCCGCCTCGCGAGGAAACGTCGGCGCCGCCGCCACGCGTCTCCTCGCGAGGCGGGCGCCGCCGTGTGTGGCGGGCCATCCGCTGAACAGCGGCACCGAAGACTCGTTTTTTTCATTTCCCCCCTCAAGTGGCGCTGGCATCCTGCCGATAGAACACAGATTCAGGGATGGGACGGGCGCATTGAACGCCCGCCCTCGGTGTACCGCGGGCCGGGAGTGGCTGCGCTCACCGCTCGCACTCACCTTCGCCATCGTCAGCCGCAGGGCCGCCCGTCAAGTGGCTGCTGCGCTCAGGGGACACCACAATGAATGTCAAGAACATGTCGATCGCCACGCGGCTCGTGGTCGCGCTGTCGCTGATCACCATGCTGTTGCTTGCCACGGCCGCGGCAGCGGCGTGGCAGTTGCGCCATCTGCACCAAACGAGCAGCGAAATCACCGCCAACTGGCTGCCCAGCGTCGAGCTCGTCAACCAGATGAACACCGCCACTTCCGACCTGCGCGTTGGTGAGTTTCAGCACGTGGCCAACACCGACGACACGGCCATGGCGGGCATCGAGAAAGACATGAACGAGGTGTTGGCCAAGCTGGAGAAAAGCCGGTCCGCCTACATCCCGTTGATCAGCAGCCCTGAGGAGCAGGCGCTCTACAACGACTTTGACGCGGCGTGGAAAAAATACCTGGCCGTGCACGAGCAGACCCTGCAGGCCTCGCGCACCAACGACAACGATCAAGCGCGCAAGCTGCTCGAAACCGAGGGCAAGCCGCTGTTTGCCTCGGCCAGCACCAAGCTGGACCAACTGGTTGAGCTGAACCACAACGGCGCGGTCGCGGCCACGGACGACGCCAACGCCGCCTACGGTCAAGCGTTGATGATCCTGGCCATGGCCAGCGCCGCTGCGGTGTTGGTGGCGGCCTTTGCGGGCTTCCGATTGATCCGCTCCATCACCGTGCCCATGCGCGAAGCCGTGGAAGCGGCCGACCGCGTGGCCGCTGGCGACCTGACGGGCCACATCGTCAACGAGCGGGGCGACGAAACCGGCCGCTTGCTGCAGGCCCTGCAGCGCATGCAAGACAGCCTGTCGGACACCGTGGGCAGCGTGCGCAGCAATGCCGAGAGCGTGGCCACAGCCAGCGCGCAAATTGCCCAGGGCAACACCGACCTGAGCCAGCGCACCGAAGAGCAAGCCAGCGCGCTGCAGCAAACCGCTGCGACCATGGAGGAGCTGGGCACCACCGTGCGCCACAACGCCGAGAACGCCCAGCAAGCCAGCCGCTTGGCCACCGATGCGTCCACCGTCGCCTCCATGGGCGGCGATGTGGTGGGCCGCGTGGTGGACACCATGAAGTCCATCAACACCAGCTCGCGCAAAATCTCCGACATCATTTCCGTCATCGACGGCATCGCCTTCCAGACCAACATCTTGGCGCTCAACGCCGCGGTGGAAGCCGCCCGCGCGGGTGAACAAGGCCGTGGTTTTGCGGTGGTGGCCAGCGAAGTGCGCAGCCTGGCGCAGCGCAGCGCCGAAGCCGCCAAAGAAATCAAAACCCTGATCACCACCAGCGTCGAGCAGGTGGAGCACGGCACCACCTTGGTGGACCAAGCCGGTGCCACCATGACCGACATCGTGCGCGCCATTGACGGCGTGCGCGCGGTGGTCACCGAGATCAGCGAAGCCAGCGCGGAGCAAAGCTCGGGCGTGTCGCAAGTGGGGCAGGCCGTGTCGCAGATGGACCAGGCCACGCAGCAAAACGCCGCGTTGGTGGAAGAAAGCGCCGCCGCGGCCGAGAGCCTGCGTGGGCAAGCGCAGCAGTTGGTGGCGTCGGTGTCGGCGTTCAAGCTCAGTGGCGGGCACGGTTCGGGTGCGGGCCATGCGGTGGCGTTCAGCTCGCCCGCACCGGCCCCAGCGCCAGCCAAGGCTCAAGCTGCCTACACCCGGGCCAAGGCGGCGCCCGCGGCCGCTGCGCCGCGCAGCGTTCCGGCAGCGCCCAAGGCCGCGCCGGTGCGTGCGGCTGCTGCTTCTTCGGCGCCGGCCCTGGTGACCGCGGGCGCCACCTCGGCGGAGTGGGAAAGCTTCTGACCGGGCATCGTCACTGCAACTGCAACTGCAACTGCAACTGCAACTGCGCCGTCCGCGCTTGGGCTTGCCGCCGACGGGCGCCGAGCCATCGGCGCAGAATCAAAAAGCCGCTCACCTCACAGGTGAGCGGCTTTTTTTTTGCGACCGAACGGTGGCTGGGCGCGGTGCAGCGATGGGGGGCGGGCGGTGGTGTGAGGCCGGTGCACGGAGCGCGGTGCCGCATTCGCTTTGCTCCGTGTCCCCCCGGACCCGCTGCGCGTGCCCTCCTCCTTGACCTGCGCAAAGCGAATGCGGCACAGCGCTCCCCACAACCGGTGGAGGCATGCCACGTCGACGCGGGCCTCGGTGCCTGTGGGGCGGTGATGGGCCGGGGCGGTTTGCGGAGGTCAAGGAGGAGCCGGCCGCAGGCCGGCGGGGGGCACGCAGCAAACCGCCTCGGCCCATCGCCGCCCTCGCGCCGATCTGCGAAAGGCCGGCCTTCGAACGGGAAGGTGTCTCACGCTCAGGCGGGCAAGGTGCCGAGAACGGCCTTGCCGCCTGCGGGACTTTCAATGTCTTTGAAGGCGAAAGCCCGTCAAGCTTGGGCTTGGGCTTGGGCTTGGGCTTGGGCTTGGGCTTGGGCTTGGGCCTGCAGCCCGCGCGCGATGGCGTGCAGGTCGAGCACCGGCAGCATGCGCTCTGTGGCGCCGCTGCCCACCAAGGCCAGCTTGCGGGCGGGCGTGGCGGTGAGTGTGGCCAGTGCGGCATCGGCGCCGGTGTGGCTGGGCAGCTCGGGCTCCCAGTCGGCGGCCTCGATGGTCTTGAGGCTGGGCACGGCAAAGCCCAGCAACTCGCCTTGCGATTCGATGACCAGCAGGCTGGTGGCCGCGGTGGCCTCGGCCGGGCGGCCCAGCACCAATTGGCTCAGGCACATTACCGCGATGCTGCGCCCCCGGTTGACCAAAATACCGAGCATCGGTTCCCCGTGGCTCACCCGCGTGAGCGCGGGCGACCAGGGCAGGATTTCGGTCAGCTGCGCCAGTGGTGTTGCGGCTTCGCGGTCGAGCGCATAGGTGACCATGCTGCGCCGGCCCGCACCGGCCGCCACGCCGGCCGAGAACGCGCGTGCATCGGCGCTCAGCGCGGCGCTGCCACTGGGGGTGTTGGTGTGCGACAGGGCGGCCACCTCGGCGTCGTCGCGCAGGGCGTGGCTGCTGAGCAGCAGGTAGTGTGCCGGCGGGTTGGGGCCAAAGGATTGTTCGTTGGTGGCGGCGTCAGACGCGAGCCCGCTCAGGGGCAGCGTGCCGGCAAACAAGGGTGCCCGGGGCAGCGCGAAGCGGGGCAGGGCGATCACGTCGGTGGGCTGTGTGCGCACCACGTCGATCACGCTGTCGATCAAGAAGGCCACCATGCCGTGGTCGAGGCTGACCACAAAGGCCTGCAGCTGTTCGGGCGGGCTGTCGAGTGTGCCCAGCCCGCACCAGGCCATCAAATCGATGGCGGGCACTTTTTGCCCGGCGTAGTCAATGCAGCCGCGGCACACGCCCTGGCTCAGCACGCCGCGCTCCACCTTGGGTGCGGCCAGGGTGGCGTGCACGGCTTGGGCGTCGATGGCGAGTGCGGTCTGGCCGCAGCGCATCAGCATCACGGGCACGGCGGTGTCGGTGGTGTCGACCAGGTCGACGCTGGTGTCGAGTTGTTGGCGGGCGGGTTCGGGGTCGCGCACCAGGGGCACTTGGTGCAGGCTGGCGATGGCCTCGGGTGAGAGCACGCTGACCAGCGTGCCGTCGTCGTCCGAGGGCACGGTGGCGCTGAGGAGCGCGGCCACCGGGTCGTTGGCGTGCACCGGGTGTTGCTGCACTGCGGCGCTGGTGAACACGCCACTCACGCCCTCGGCCAGCAGGCCCAGGATGTGGCCGCCGTGCACCATGATGATGACGCTGCGGAACTCGCCGTCGCTGAGCGGCAGGCCGAGCACGATGCGCAGGTCCACCACCGGCACCATCACGCCGCGCAGCTGAATGCCGCCCACCACGCAGGCTGCGGGACAGGGCAGGCGTGTGAGCGGCCCGCAGGGCACGACCTCGCGCAGCGCGGCCATGGGCAGCGCGAGCTGCATGCCGCCGATGGTGAAGCCGCCGTAGCGCAGTGGCGGTGGCGAGGCGGTGTTTGTGTTTGCGGTTGCCGCAGCCGCAGCCGCAGCGGTGGCCGCCCGCTCCTGCGCGCTGTCGCCGCTCATGATGACTGGCCGCCGCCGTCCGCCAGGTCTTTGATGAGCATCGAGACCTCGTCGGACATCACGCGCTGGCGCTCCGCGGCGCTGGCGATCTCGCCCACGCTTTGGCCGGTGCGCGCCACGCTGCTCAAAATGCCTTCAAAGCTGCTGGCGGCGTCTTTGCTCACCTCGGCGCCTTGGGCCACGTTTTTGGCCGATTCGTCAATCAGCGTGGCGATCTCGCGCGCGGCCACCGAGCTGCGCTCGGCCAGCTTGCGCACCTCACCCGCCACCACCGAGAAGCCCACGCCGTGCTGGCCGGCGCGCGCCGCTTCAATGGCGGCGTTGAAGGCGAGCAGGTTGGTCTGGTTGGCAATCTCGCCAATCACCCGCACGATCTCGGACACGCGGGTGGAGCTGGTCTGGATGGCGCTGATGGCGCTGATGGACTTTTGCAGCGCGGCAAACCCCGACTGCGCGGCGCGGCTGGTGTCTTGCGCCATCTCGGCGGCCACGCCGGAGTTGGCGGCAATGGCGACGATGCTTTGCACCAGTGATTCCACGTTCTCGCGCATGTCCACCGACTTGGTGCTGATGCGCTTCTCCAGCATCACCTCGTTGGTCACGTCGTAGGCGTACTTCACCACTTTGATGACCTGGCCGTTGAGGTCGATGATGGGGTTGTAGGTGGCCTGGATCCAGACATCGCGGTTGAACTTGCCCACGCGGTGGAAGCGCCCGCTGATGAGCTGGCCTTCGTTCAAGCGCAGCCAGAAGTCGCGGTACTCCACGCTCTGCGTGTACTCGGGTGTGCAGAACAGGCTGTGGTGCTGGCCCTCGATCTCGCGCAGCGTGTAGCCCATGGCCGCTTGAAAGTTGCGGTTGGCGGTGATGACGTTGCCGATGAGGTCAAACTCGATCACGGCTTGGCCCAGGTCGATGGCGGCCACTTTGGCGGCGAACTCGGCGTTGTGCAGCTTGGACGCTGTCACGTCGGAGGCGAACTTGACCACCTTCACCGCGTTTCCATGCTGGTCAAAAATGGGGTTGTAGTTGGCCTGGATCCAGACTTCTTTGCCGCCTTTGCCGATGCGTTTGTACTCGCCGCTCTCGAACTCGCCACGGCCCAGTCGTTCCCAGAAGTTTTGGTAGTCGGCTCCGGCGGCCTGGCCGGGTTCGACGAACATCCGGTGGTGACGACCGGCCACCTCGTCGATGCTGTAGCCGGTGAGGTTGAGAAAGTTGGCGTTGGCGCACAGCACCCGGCCGGTCAGATCGAACTCGATCACGGCTTGGGCGCGGTCGATGGCGCCCAGCTTGCCATCGGCGTCCAGGCGCTTCATCTGCGCCTCGGTGATGTCTTGGGCCACCATGACGACCCGGGCCAGCTGCCCGTCCAGGCCGCGCATGGGGCTGAAGGTGGCGGCGAACCAGAGTTCGCGTCCGCCCGCGCCTTTGCGACGCACGTCGGCTGACATTGAATGGCCCTCGTGCAACCGGCGCCAGCGCTCGGTGTAGGCGTTGCCCTGCAGATCGTCGTCGAACACGAGCATGTTCTGCGGCTTGCCGATCAGGTCGGCGGGCGCATAACCCAGCGCCCGGGCGCCACGGTCATTGATGTGCAGGATGGTTCCTTGGCGGTCCACCTCCATCACGCAACCGCTGGTCGACACGGCCTCCATGCGGGCCGCGTTTTCCAGGCTCAGCAGCTTGGCCGGGGTGATGTCGCTGCAGTACTTGACCACCTTCACCGGCTGGCCTGTGATGTCCAGGATGGGGTTGTAGCTCGCCTGGATCCAGATCCGCTTGCCGTCCTTGCCGAAGCGCAGGTATTCACCAGCGTCGTACTCGCCAGCACTCAGTTTTTGCCAAAACGCGCGGTAGGCGCCGCCGTTGATCTCGTTGTTGTCCACAAACATGCGGTGGTGTTGGCCCGTCAACTCGTCGCGCGTGTAGCCCATGAGCTTCAAGAAGTTGTCATTGGCGTGGAGGATCTCGCCGCTGAGGTTGAACTCGATCACGCCTTGCGAGCGCGAGATGGCGGCCACCTTGCCCTCGTCTTCCAGTGCACGCGTCTTGGCATCGGTGATGTTGCTGGCGAACTTGACCACCTTGTAGGGCTCACCCTTGGCGTTCAGGATGGGTGTGTAGGTGGCCTGCAGCCACACCGGGCGCCCCTGGTGGTTGATGCGCAGGAACTCGCCCGCCTGCGGCTGCCCATTGCGCAATGCGTCCCAGAAGGTTTGGTAGGCCGGCAGATCGGCGTGGCCGGGCGGACAAAACAGGCTGTGGTGTTGGCCGAGCACCTCGGGGGCGGTGTAGCCCAGGGCATTGAGAAACAAGGGGTTGGCGTACAGCACCTGTCCTTGCAGGTCGAATTCGATCACGGCTTGGGTGCGCTCGATGGCGTCGAGCAAACCGCTGATGTCCCGCGCGCCAGCAGCCAGGGGCGCGGTGTGGGATGCCGAGGGTTGAGCAGACGAGTTGACGGTCATGGCGCGGGGAACTCCAAGCAAAAATGAGGCAGGGCAAACGGTGCGGCAACGGCACAACCCGAAGCGGTCGTGGCCGGCGGCGCGGAGGGCGCCAGCACAGCTGGTTGGGCTCCACTTGGACGGCATATCGGCAGCGCTGCCGCGAGCTTGAGGGCCCGCTGGGCGGTGCGTCGACGGGTTGCAGGGTCGCGGGTCAGTGTGGCCCGGCCCCGGTGAGCCCAGCGCATGCAACAACGGCGAAAAGCGGGTGCTTTTCGCCGGTTGTCGAGGTCGTTCGCTGCCTTGCTGGCTCAGCTGCGGAATTGCAGCGCGTGCAGCCGCGCATACAAGCCGCCCTGGGCCAGCAACTCGGCGTGGCTGCCTTGCTCGGCGATGCGGCCGGCCTCCATGGCCACGATGCGGTCGGCCCGCTCGATGGTGGACAGCCGGTGTGCGATGACGAGGCTGGTGCGCCCGCGCATCAGGGTC
>JBEAOO010000201.1:0-25078 GCA_041164825.1 Pseudomonadota bacterium
CACGTGGTGCAACTGTGCCGCCGCGTGGCCGAGCTGCCGCGGGTGCGCGCCTACTTGAAGAGCGAGCGCCGCATCGCGTTCAACGAGCAGGGCATCTTCCGCTGCTACCCTGAACTGGACCTCTGAGCGCCCATGCCGCGCCCGCCGCGCCAGCGTTTTGCGGGCTTTGTGCCCGAGCTTGCGTTTGAAGACCCGGTGCATTTGCGTGCTGCCATCAACGAGCTGCCCGCACTGCCCGGCGTCTACACCTTCCACGGCGACGACGAGTTGCTGCCGCTCTACATCGGCAAGAGCGTGAACCTGCGCGCGCGCGTGCTCTCGCACCTGCGCAATGCCGACGAGGCGCGGATGCTGCGCCAAGCCAAACGCATCAGCCACATCCGCACCGCCGGTGAGATCGGCGCGCTGCTGCTGGAGGCGCAGATGATCAAACAGCTGCAGCCGCTGATGAACCAAAAGCTGCGCCGCAACCGGCAGTTGTGTTCGCTGCTGATGGGCGAGGGCGCGGCGGCGCCGGAGGTGGTGTATTCCAACGCCCTTAATTTTGCGACCGAGCCCGCGCTGTATGGCCTGTTCAGCAGCCGGCACGCGGCGCTGGACCGGCTGCGCGAGCTGGCCGACGAGGCCAAGCTGTGCCACGGTGTGCTGGGCTTGGAGAAGCTCAGCGCCGGCCGCGCGTGTTTTCGCGCCAGCCTGCGCCAGTGCGCGGGCGCCTGCCGGGGGGACGAAGCGCCAGCCCTGCACCGTGCGCGTTTGCTGATGGCGCTCGATGCGCTGCGCGTGGCCTGCTGGCCGCACCCGGGCGCGGTCGCCTTGATCGAACGCGACCCCGAGACCGGCACGGTGGATCACCTGGTGATCCGCAACTGGTGCTACCTCGGCCGCGCCCACACCTTGGCCCAGGCCCGCCAACTGGACCAAGTGGCCGCCGGGTTTGACGCCGACGGCTACCGCATCCTCTGCCGCCCACTGCTGAGCGGCGAGGCGGAGGTGGTGGCGCTGTGACCGGCTGGGGTGGTGGCTGGCGCTGAATGTGCCAGGCTGCGCCTTCCGGTTCAAAGATCGCAGCACCACAAGCACCGCGGCGTTCGTCCGCGTGGCATGCCACCACCGGTTCAGGGAGCGCTGGGCCGCATTCGCTTTGCGCAGGCCGGCGGAGGACACGGTGCAAAGCGAATGCGGCACAGCGCTCCGAGCACCCGCCTCGGGATGGCGTTCGACTCCTTACCGAGCAAGCACCTTCCCGGCCATGGCGCACTTTTACTTTTGACCGCAAGGCCCGATCACATCAACCTCAACCGCCGCGCCTGCTCGCGCAACTCGGCGCGGAAGTTCGGGTGCGCAATCGCGATCAACGCTGCTGCGCGCTGGTGGGCCGAGCGCCCGCGCAGCTCGGCCACGCCGTACTCCGTCACCACCCGGTCGACATCGTTTTTGCTGGTGCTCACATGGGTGCCGGGGCTGAGCACGGGCACGATGCGTGAGAGCGTGTCGCCCTTGGCGGTGGAGGGCAGCACGATGAACGACTGCCCGCCCTTGGATCGGTTGGCCGCGCGCACGAAATCGCTTTGCCCGCCGGTGCCGGAGTAGGGCAGCGCGCCCAGGCTCTCGGAGCCGCACTGGCCGAGCAAGTCGATCTGCAGCGTGGCGTTGATGGTGACGAGCTGGTCGTTGAGGCCGGCCAGCGCGGGGTCGTTGGTCACGTCTGCTGGGTGCATCTCCAGCGCCGGGTTGCGGTGCATGAAGTCGTAGAGCTTCTTGGAGCCGAGCGCGAAGGTGGCGAGCATCTTGCCGGGGTGCAGGTTTTTGCGCCGGTTGGTCACGGCGCCGCACTCGATCAGCTTCAGGATGCCGTCGCCGATCATCTCGGTGTGGATGCCCAGGTCGCGTTTCTCGGTGAGCTGCATCACCACCGCATCGGGGATGCCGCCGTAGCCGATCTGCAGCGTCGAGCCGTCGTCGATGCGCTCGGCCACGAACTGGCCGATGGCCTGCTGCACCGGGCCGATGCTGGGCAGGCCCACTTCCTTGATCGGTGCCTCGCTCTCGATCCACGCTGCCACTTGCGACACATGCACGCGGCAGGCGCCGTGGGCTTGCGGCACGTTGGGGTTGACTTCCAGCACCACGGCGCGCGCTTGGGCCACGGCGGCCATCGTGTAGTCGGCGCCCAGGCTGAGCGCGAAGTAGCCGTCGTCGTCCATGGGGGCGGCCAGGCTGAAGACCACGTCGGAGGCGATCCGGCCTTGGCTGATCAGGCGCGGGATCTCGGAGAAGTGGTTGGGCGTGAAATCGACCCAGCCCTCTTGTCCGCCCTGGCGCGTGGCGCCGCCAAAAAAGAAGGCCACGTGGCGCACATGCTCCACGGTCTCGCGGTCGAGGTAGCCATAGGGCTGCACGGCCAAGATTTGCGACACCGTCACGTCGCGCCACTGCCGGCGTTGCGCCGACAAGGCGGTCAGCAGTGCGGGCGGCTCGGCCACGCCGGTGGGCACGATGATCTGGTCGCCGCTGCGCACCAGGTGCATGGCGTCGGCGGCGGTGGCGCAGCGCTTGCGCTGCGCGTCGGTGTGAAAAGACATGGCAAACACCCTTCGGGCGCCGCGCCCGGGCGCGGCCGATCGCTGAAGTCTAGGCGCCGAGCCGGACGGCGGGCTGACGACGCGCAGGACGATCAGCCGGTGCGGGGCTGCCAGCGCAGCCAACCCGCGCCGGAGGCATCGGCCTCGGGCCCTGCCGGGGCCGTGGCCACGCTGTGCGCGTCGGTCAGCCCATGCACGCCCTCGCCGGGCACCCCCAAGGCCAGCGGCGAGGTGGCGAGAAACAGCAGGTCGGGCGCGCCGTCGATCACGGCGGCCAGCGCCGCGCGATTGCTGCTCAGGCCGAGCGTGCACTCTTCGAGCACCATCAACGCGGCATGGGGGGCGATGCGTTGGGCGAGCAGGCCCAGCCGGGTCAGGCTGCGCGACACCGAGGCCGAGCCTGGCGCCGGAAACTGCACCCGCCAGGCCCCACCGGCCAGGCGCGGTGCCAACCGCTCAGACAGCGCCTGCGCCATCAGCAGGCGTGTCGCTGCTGTGCCGCCGGTCAAGGTGATCAGGCGGTGGCTTTGCAGCAGCGCCAACAAGGGCGCCAGCAGCTTGGCCGGCAGGGGGGCCTCGGCCTGCCGGCCCGCACCGGTGGCGGGTGGGGGCGTGCTGACCCGTTCCAGCCCCGGTGACGCGCTCAAGGCCTGCACGGGCGCCACCAGTTGGTAGCCGCGGCGCGGCACGGTGATCAGCGCTTGGCGGCCCAGCACCCGGCGCAGCGCCCACACCTGCACCTGCAGGTTGTTGGGTTCCACGGCCAGGCCGGGCCAGATCACGTCGTAAAGCTCATTGCTGCTGACCACGCGGCCGTGCCGCTCGATCAAGGCCATCAGCAAATCAAAGGCGCGACCGCCGATGCGGATTTCGCGCCCATTGGCGAACAGCAGGCGCGCGGCCGGCTGCACCAGCATGTCGCCCACGCGGTAGTGCGTAGACAGGGGCAAGGGCAGGGCGGACATCGTTCAACGGCGAGGTGGGTTTGCAGCGCCAGTATCACCCCGCGGCGGCGTGGGGTCGTGCCACGTGGGCCGCGGCAGACGCCCTTAAAGAACTTTAAATCTTGCAGCTGCGCGCCTCGCCGATGCTCGGGGCGCTGGGTGTTTGCCCCGGCTTGGCTGTCAGCGCGAATCGTGTAACTTGCGTTTGTCACTGGCCGCTATCGTTCAGCCCACCTGTTTTTCAGCCTTCTTTCTTGCCGATGAACCGCTCCCCGACCTCCCCCGAGACGCTCCTGGCTTGGCGTCAGACCTGGCAAGACATCCGCGACATTGCGCCGCTCGCCACCCGCGAGCGGGTGGCTGCGGTGGTGCGGCGCGATGCCCGCGAACTGGCCGATGTGTTTTACACGGCCATGCTCGCCGATGTGGCCGTGGGCCACTTGCTCGACCACGCCATCGTCAACGAGCGCTTGCACGCCTCGATGGTGCGCTGGCTGGTGCAGTTGTTTGACCCTGCGCCACCGCTGGACGAGACCATCGCGGTGCAGCAACGCACCGGCGAAGTCCATGCCCGCATCGGGGTGCCGGCCGACAAGGTGGCCAGCGGGGCGCGCACGCTCAAGCGCGCCATCGCCCGCAGCTTGGCGGCCGAGCACATGCCGCCGCAGGAGCTGACCACCGCGGTGCAGTATGTGTACGAGCACATGGACATCGCCATCGACACGATGAACGCGACCACCTCGTCCAATGCCACGCGCATGACGCGCTCCGACGAGGCGTATCGGCTGTTTTTTCTCACCCAAAACCTGAAGACCGAGCGTGAGCGCCAGAAGTCGCAGTTGCTGGAGTGGGCGCACCAGATCTTGGTGCGCAACTACTGGGAGGTGCGCGACGCCGACGACCCGGCTGCCGGCACCGATCCGGGGCGCTCGCAGTTCGAGTTGTGGCTGCAGCACAAGGCCTCGATGCTGTTTGAGAACTCGCCCGAACTGGCGCAGATCCATGCGCGCATCGCCACCATTGAGCACCACTTGTTGCCGCGCTTGAACCAGGCCCGCGCCAGCCACGAAGACGCGCGCCACATCGTGGGCACGCTGAACCAGGAGATCGAGGGCATCAAGACCACGCTCGGGCTGATGTTCGAGAAGGCCTCGGAGTTGGAGGAGGGGCGCGATGGCGTCACGCGCTTGCTGAACCGGCGCTACTTCCCCGCCGTGGTCAAGCGCGAGATCGCGCTGGCGCAGTCCAGTGGCAGCTCGTTTGCGCTCTTGATGCTCGACATCGATCGTTTCGACACCATCGGCCAAGCGCTGGGCCTGGAGGCGGCGGATCTGGTGCTGTCGCAAGTGGCCGATGCGCTCAGCGACAGCGTGCGTGCGGGTGACTTCTTGTTCCGCATCGGCGACGACCGCTTCTTGATCTTGATGGTGGAGGCGCCAGCGGCATCGGTGCTGTCGGTGGCCCATGGCTTGCGCGAGCGCATTGCGCGCCAAAGCCTGCGCATGCACAACGGCACTGCGGCCACGCTCACGGTGAGCATCGGCACAGCGGTGCACGATGGCCACCCGGACTACCAACGCCTGTTCGACCGCGCCGAAGCGGCGCTGCGTCAGGCGCGGCAGGCCGGCGGCAACCGGGTCGTGGCCGACGCAGCTTCGGTCTGATCAACGGCGCGTTGCACCGAGCCGGCACGGCGGTCACCCGGGCTTCAAAAAGCGCGGGTATGCTGCGTCGGTCACGCCATCACAAACGGAGGTTTTTCATGAAACTCACGATGATCTGGTCGGCCTGCGCCTTGGCGCTGGGCGCATCCCTGGCCTCCCCGGTGATGGCGCAAGACGCCGGCAAGCTGCGGCTCATCACCTGGGCCGATTACGTGCCTGCCGAGGTGGTGGCGCAGTTCAAAAAAGAGACCGGCATCGACGTCGAGATCACGCTCTCGAACAACGAAGAAATGATCTCCAAGCTGCGTGCCACCGGTGGCGCAGGTTTTGATCTGGCCCAGCCCTCACAAGACCGCATCACCGGCCCGCAGGCCGAGTACGGCATCTACAAGCCGATGGACCTGAGCAAGGTGAAAACCGAGCAGTTCATTGCGCCCATGCTCTCGGCCACGCGCACCAACACCACGCTCGATGGCAAGGTCTACGGCCTGCCGCACATCTGGGGCACCGATGGCCTGGTGGTCAACACCAAGAGCGCCAAGATCAGCGACTACCCGGACCTCTGCAAGGCCGACGTGAAGGGCAAAACCGCCGTGCGCCTGAAGCGCCCGACGCTGCTGGCCTTTGCCTTCGCCGCCGGCAAAGACCCGTTCGCGCTCTACAGCAACGCCCCGGCCTACAGCGCGCTCATGGACGAGGTGGGCAAGACCCTGGCGGCCTGCAAGCCCAACCTCAAGTTTTTCTGGGACAACAAAGACCAACTGCTCAACGGCATGCGCGCCGGCGAGGTGGTGGGCGCCATGATGTGGGACACCGGGGGCTGGAAGCTCAACCGCGACAGCGCCGACATCCAGTTCATCGCGCCAAAGTCGGGTGCCATGGGCTGGATCGACACCTTTGCGCTGCCCGCCAAGGGCCGCAACGATGACGCCGCCTACGCCTGGATCAACTTCAATATGCGCCCCGAGATTGCCGCCAAGGTGGCCACCTCGGCCGGCAACTTCTCGGCCTCCAAGGGCGCAGAGCAGTTCATGGAGTTGAAGCTCAAGCAGCAGTTCGCCGCCAGCTTCCCCGAGGCCGCACTCAAGGGCATCCATTGGTACCCGGCCGTGCCCGCCGGCATTGAAGAGATCGAAGGGCGCGTGCTCGACCGCGTCAAGGCCGCCAATTGAGACGCTGTGAACGATCTCTGACATGTCCGCTCAACTCGCCCAGAACGCCCCCTCGGCTGCGCTTTGCGCCTTGATGGCGCCGCTCTGGACGGGTCGCTCGGCCACGCCAGATTCATTCACACCTTCTGACACGGCCCATGGCTGACCTCCCAGGCGCTGCCGCAGCGCCCGACCTGGAAGCCCGCGCCGTGGGCAAACACTACGGCGCGTTCACTGCGGTGAAGGCGCTGTCGTTTGCGGTGCGGCGCGGCAGCTTCTTCTCCATCCTCGGCCCCTCGGGCTGTGGCAAGACCACGCTGCTGCGCATGATCGCGGGCTTCATTGCGCCCGACGAGGGCGACATCCACATCGGTGGCGCCTCCATGCGCGACGTGCCGCCCAACCGGCGGCCGGTCAACATGGTGTTCCAGCACCTGGCGCTGTTCCCCATGATGAACGTGGGCGAGAACGTGGGCTACGGCCTCACGCGGCGTGGCCTGCCCGCGGCCGACATCACGCGCCGCGTGGGCGAGATGCTGGAGCGCGTGGGCCTGGCGGGCGCGCAGGGCAAGCGCGTGGAGCAGCTCTCGGGCGGGCAAAAGCAGCGGGTGGCGATTGCCCGCAGCCTGGTGCTCGAACCCACGCTGCTGCTGCTCGATGAGCCGCTGGGCGCGCTCGATCTGAAGCTGCGCGAGCACATGAAGATCGAGCTCAAGCAGCTGCAAGCCGCCTTCGGCACCACCTTCGTCTACATCACGCACGACCAATCGGAAGCGCTGGTGCTGAGCGACCAGGTGGCCGTGATGAACGCGGGCCGCTTCGAGCAAGTGGGCTCGCCGCAGCAGCTGTATGACGAACCACAGACGCCCTTTGTGGCGGGCTTTGTGGGCGCCAACAACCGCATGGCCGGGCGCGTGACGGCGATCGATGGCGATGCCGTGACGCTGGCCACGCCCGAGGGCTGGGTGCTGCACGCGCGGCGCAGCGGCGCGCTGGCGGTGGGCGAGGCCTGTGACGCCTTTGTGCGTCCCGAAGCGGCCAGCCTGGCGCGCGACGATGCGGCGGGCCGCGCCGCCTTGCCGGCAGGGCAGCCGCAGCACAGCGCGGTGGTGGAGAGCCTGCTGTTTGACGGCGCCAACTCGGCGGTGCTGCTGCGCGAGGCGGGCACGCAACTCGGGTTTCGCATTGCCCTGCCGCAAACCGGGCAGTTCAAAGGCCTGCGCGTGGGCGAGGCGGTGTGTTTCGCGTTCGACCCGCTGCAGGCCGTGTGCTTTCGGGCCGGTGCCCACGGCGGCTGAGCATGGCCGCTGACGCATCCCCCTCTGCCGCCGACGCGCCCTGGTCCGGCAGTGGCCGCCTGATCGCCTGGCTGCTGCTGGCGCCCGCGCTGCTGTGGTTGGTGGGGCTGATCGTGTTGCCGCACTTGGAGCTGGGCGTGCTCTCTGCCCGGGTGCGCGTGGCGCCGCGGGTGTATGCACCGAGCTGGGCCCAGTACGGCACCTTTTTTGAGGAGCCGCTGTATTGGCACACCTTTGTGCGCACCGCGGCCATGTCGGTGCTGGCCACGGTGATGACGCTGCTGCTGGCCTTTCCCATTGCGTGGACGATTGCCAAGGTGGCGCGCGGGCGGGCGCGCTCGCTGATGTTCTTGCTCTGCCTGGTGCCGTTTTGGGTGAGCGAAACCGTGCGCACGCTGGGTTGGATGATTCTGCTGCGCGAGTCGGGCGTGGTGCCGGCGCTGCTGGTGAAGCTGGGCCTGGCCAGCGTGCCGCCCGAGCTGCTCTACAACGACGCCACGCTGCTGGTGGGCCTGGTCTACACCTCGCTGCTGTTCATGCTGGTGCCGCTGATCGGCGCGCTCGACACGCTCGACGACGCGCTCATCGAGGCCGCCTACGACCTCGGCGGCTCGGGCCCCAACATCCTGCGCCGCATCGTCATCCCGCACGCCGCGCCGGGCATCACCGCCGGCTGCGTCGTGGTCTTCATGCTGACGCTGGGCAACTACCTCACGCCCACGCTGCTGGGCGGCAAAAACTCGCTCTGGTTCACCGAGCAGATCTACACCCAGTTCATCACCCGCTTCAACTGGGAGCAGGGTGCGGCGTTTGGCTTTTTGCTGCTCGGCTTGTCCACCGGCATCGTCTGGCTGGGCTTGAAGCTCGCCGGCCAACGCTTTGGCGACGTGATGCGCCGCAGTTGACCACCGAGGCCCGCCCGTGATCCCCACCTTGCCCCGCCCCGCCTGGTTGCGCACCGGCACCTGGGTCTATGCGGCGCTGTTTTTTGGGTTCTTGTTTTTGCCGCTCGTGGTGGTGGCGCTGTTTGCGTTCAACAACGCGCCTTACCCCGCGCCGCCGTGGCGGGGTTTCACGCTCGATTGGTTTTTGGGTGCCGGCCAAGGGGGCCGCGTGGGCCTGCTGGCCGATGGGCCCTTGCTGCGCAGCGTGTGGATCAGCACCGTGGTGGCGCTGTGGGTGACGCTGCTCTCGGTGGCCGTGGGCACCAGCAATGCGTTTTTGCTGGAGCGGGTGGACTTCCGCGGCAAGCAGGCGCTGTCGCTGCTGATGCTGGCGCCGCTGGTGATTCCGGGCGTGATTCTGGGCATCTCCATCTTGGCCTTTGCCAGCCGCGTGGCCCAGCTGGTGGAAGACCTCAGCGGCTGGGAGCTCGACGCGTTGCGCCCCGGCCTGCCGCTGGTGGTGCTGGGCCAGTTCTCCTACATCGCGGCCATCACCACGCTCACCATCAGCGCCCGCCTCAAGCGCTTTGACCGCACGCTCGAAGAGGCTGCTTACAACCTGGGCGCGTCGCGCGCGGCCGTGCTGCGCACCATCACGCTGCCCTACCTGCGCCCGGCACTGGTGGGGGCGGCGGTGATCAGCTTCTTGATGTCGTTTGAAAACTTCAACACCACGCTGATGCTGGTGGGCGCCGACCCGCCGCTGACGGTGTTGATGTACGGCCGCATGCGCGAGGGCGCGAGCCCGGTGCTCAACGCGGTGAGTCTGTTCCTCATGGTGGGATCGGCGCTGTTGGCGCTGCTGATGATGCGCGGCCAGCGCCCACAATCCCATGCATCCGATTGACCGCACAGCGCTGCACAACGCCCATGCCCACCGCCCTGATTGACGACGCCATCGCCCGCCTGCTGCAGGCCCACCGCACGGGCGTGGCCCAGCCCGCTCCGGGCCTGCCCGATGCGGCCAGCGCGTATGCGGTGCAAGCCGGCGTGGCACGGGCGCTGGCTTGGTTCGATGGTGCCGCGCCCGGCCACTGGAAATCGGGCGGCGGCTCGCGCGCAGCAGTGTTGACGCACGCGCGGCTGAACCCGGCCGGCGTGTGGGCCAGCCCGGCCGATGCATCGCAGCGGCACTTCTTTCACCGCGGCGTCGAGGCCGAGATCGCGTTGCGCCTGGGCGCGCCGGTGGACGCCGCACACGCCGCCACGCTCGACCTCGCCGCCGCGCGCGCACTGGTCGATGCGATGTGCGTGGCCATCGAGGTGGTGGACACACGCTGGGCCGAAGGCTTTGCCGCCAGCGGGCCCGACAAGACCGCCGACGCGCAGGTCAATGGCGGCTTGGTGCTGGGGCCGTGGCTGCCCTTTGAGCCCACGCACGACTGGGCCGCGCAAGCCTGCCGCGTGCAACTCGGCGACGCGCCCGCACGCGACTTCACCGGCACCCACCCGCTGGGCGAGCCCGCTTGGGGCCTGGCCGCCTGGCTGCAACACGCCACGCGCAACGGCGCCGTGGTGCCGGCCGGCACGGTGGTGACCACGGGCACGTGGTGCGGTCTGCTGCAAGCGCAAGCGGGCCAGCGGGTGGGGGTGGCGTTTGCCGGGCTGGGCGAGGTGTCGGTGCAGTTCTGAGAGGGGCTGCGCCCAGCGCTGGCTCAGTCTGTCAGCCGCGCTGGGCGGCCACGAAGGCCTGGCTCAGTGGCGTGACGCGCCCTGGCTGCACCGCGTGGTAGCCGGGCAGCGCGTCCACCGCGATGCGGAAGGCCTCGCTGCGCAAGGTGCTGAGCACCTGTTGCAGCGCCGGGGTGTCCAGCCGCTCGGCGTGACACAACAAAAAGTAGCGCTCGCTGGCGAGCGGCAAAAAGTCGAGCTTGAAGTGCCGGGCCGGGGTTTCGAGCCCAAAGCCCACGTCGGCCATGCCGCTGGCCACGTAGGCGGCCACCGCAGCGTGGGTGAACTCGCCGTGCTCAAAGCCCGGGATGCGGTGCGTGGCCACGCCGGCTTGCTGCAGCAAGCCTTCCAGCAAAAAGCGCGTGCCCGAGCCGGCTTGGCGGTTGATGAAGCGCAGGCCGGCGCGCGTGAGGTCGCTCAGTTCGTAGATTTTTTTGGGGTTGCCGGGCGCCAGCATCAGGCCCTGGCGGCGGGTGGCGATGTCGATCACCACCAGCTGCGGGTCGTCCAGCCAGCGCGCGTAGTGGGCCAGCGCAGCGCTTTGCAGCGGGCCGTGCGGGATGTGGAAGCCCGCCACATCACAGGCGCCATCACGCAGCGCGGCGGCGGCCGAGGTGCTGCTGTCGTACTTGTGCTCCACCGGCAGGTGAACGCGCGCCAGCATGTCGACCAGGATCTCGACCGAGAAGCCGTGGCTGGCCTGGATGCGCAACACGTTGTGGCCCGGGGCTGCGAGCACCTGGCTGATTTCGGTGGCGAGCTCTGAGGCCAGTGATTCGAGCACGGGCTTGAGCCGGGCGGTGATGCGGTGGTCGGCCCAGACCAGCTTTTCGCCCAGCGCCGAGAGGGTGGAGCCCTTGCCGCGCTCCATGTGCAGCAGCGTGGTGTCGAAGTGGGCTTCACCCTGGCGCACCAAATCCCAAGCGTGACGGTAGCTCAGGCCGAGCTGCTGGCAGGCGGCCAGCAGACTGCCCTGGGCCTGCACCTGCACCAGCAGCTCGATCAGGCGCGGCGGCAGGGCCGGGCGGTCCGGGTCCTGCAGCGTCCACACGGGCTTGATCGAGATGCGTTTCATGCGGGTTGGCTCTGGGGTGTGACGGAGGAGGGTTCGTCCTTAGGCGCTGGAGTTCACATGGGCTCCGCAGCCTCGCTCATATTGCGGCCGGGCGGCGCAGCCCTCACCATGCGCGGCGACCACAAAAAGGGGTGCAGTGTCACCGACACGCGCCCCGCCCACAACGAGGAGACACAACAATGGCAGCGATTCTCTCGAACGGTGGTTCCCCGGCTGGCGACGGGCCAGCGGACTTTTTGTCCCGCGAACGCATCATTGCGGCGCCGGGTTTCAACCGCTGGCTGGTGCCGCCCGCGGCCTTGGCGATTCATTTGTGCATCGGCATGGCCTATGGCTTCTCGGTGTTCTGGCTGCCGCTGAGCAAGGCGCTGGGCATCAAGGAGGCCCTCAAGTGCGGCCCCGAGGTGGGCTTTTTTCAAGAGCTGTTCACCAGCAGTTGCGACTGGAAGATCTCGACCCTGGGCTGGATGTACACGCTGTTCTTCGTGCTGCTGGGCTCGTCGGCCGCCATCTGGGGCGGCTGGCTCGAGCGCGCCGGGCCGCGCAAGGCCGGCGTGGTGTCGGCTTTTTGCTGGTGCGGCGGCATGTTGATCTCGGCGCTGGGCGTGCACCTGCACCAGTTTTGGATGATGCTGCTGGGCTCGGGCGTGATCGGCGGCGTGGGCCTCGGGCTGGGCTACATCTCGCCCGTCAGCACGCTGATCAAGTGGTTCCCCGATCGCCGTGGCATGGCCACCGGCATGGCCATCATGGGCTTTGGCGGCGGCGCGATGATTGGCTCGCCGCTGGCGGCCGAGCTGATGAAGAAGTTCGCCACCGCCAGCGATGTGGGCGTGACGCAGACCTTCATCGTGATGGCGCTGGTGTACTTCGTGTTCATGATGGGCGGCGCGCTCAGCTACCGCGTGCCGGCCTCGGGTTGGAAGCCCGAGGGCTGGACTCCGCCCGCCGCGCAAACCCAAAACGCCATGATCACCCAAGGCCATGTGCATGTGAAAAAGGTCTGGGGCATTCCGCAGTTCTGGCTGGTGTGGATGGTGTTGTGCATGAACGTCTCGGCCGGCATCGGCGTGATTGGCATGGCCAGCCCGATGCTGCAAGAGGTGTTCGGCGGCTCGCTGATCGGCGTGGCCACCAAGTTCGGTGAGCTCGACAAGACCCAGCTCACCGCCATTGCCGGTGTCGCGGCGGGCTTCACCGCGTTGCTGAGTTTGTTCAACATCGGTGGCCGCTTCTTCTGGGCCAGTTTGTCCGACAAGCTCGGCCGCAAGCTCACCTACGTGGTGTTCTTTGTGCTCGGCGGCGTGCTCTACGCCAGCATCCCGGGCAGCGCCGCAGCCGGCAGCAAGCTGCTGTTCGTGGCGGCGTTCTGCGTCATCCTGAGCATGTACGGCGGCGGTTTTGCCACCGTGCCGGCCTACCTGGCCGACCTGTTTGGCACGCAAATGGTGGGCGCCATCCACGGCCGCCTGCTCACTGCTTGGGCCACGGCCGGCATCCTCGGGCCGGTGATCGTCAACTACATGCGCGACTACCAGCTCGGCCTCGGCATCCCGCGTGAGCAGGTCTACAACCAGACCATGTACATCCTGGTCGGCATGCTGGTGATCGGCCTGCTGTGCAACCTGCTGGTGCGCCCGCTCGACAAAAAGCACTTCATGAGCGACGCCGAGCTGGCCGAAGAAAAACGCCTGGCGCACGACCGCGCGCAAGCCGCCGAAGTGGGTCACGGCACCATGACCTTCCGCCCCAGCAGCCCGCTGTGGGTGGCGCTGGCCTGGGCGGCGGTGGGCGTGCCGCTGGCCTGGGGCGTCTACCGCACGGTGCTGAGCGTGATGAAGTTTTTTGCTTGAATCGGAGCGACATGAGCAGCCCCACGCCCTTCTTGCAACGCCTGCGCGGCCAAGGCGCGGTGCGCCCGCCGCGGCCTGCGCTGGCGCACATCCTGAAGGCGGGTGCGGGCGGCGCCATCGCCATCGCCGGGGTGGCGTTGATCGCGCTGTTCAGCGGTCAGCCGTGGGTGCTGGGCTCCTTTGGGGCGTCCTGCGTGATGCTGTTTGCTTATCCGGATTTGCCGTTCTCGCAGCCGCGCCATGTGCTCGGCGGGCACCTGCTGTCGAGCTTCATCGGCCTGGCCTGCCTGCACCTGCTGGGGCCGCATTGGTGGGCGCTGGCACTGGCCGTGGCGCTGGCGATAGGCGCCATGGTGTGGCTGCGCGTGCCGCACCCACCGGCCGGCTCCAACCCGGTGATCGTGTTTCTCGGCCTGCCTGGCTGGGGCTTTTTGCTGTTTCCCACCTTGGCCGGCGTGGTGTTGCTGCTGGCCGTCGCCTTGGTCTATAACAATCTCACGCGTGAACCCGCGTACCCCACCTACTGGTGAGCTTGCCCATGCCTGAACTTCGATCTCTCCCCGACACCGTGGCCGCCCTGTTGGCCACCCACCGCATGCAGCCCGGCGCGCTGCTGCCGCTGCTGCATGCGCTGCAAGATGAGCTGGGCTTTGTGCCGCCCGAGGCCGTGCCGCTGCTCGCCGAGGGGCTCAACCTCTCGCGGGCTGAGGTGCATGGCGTCATCAGTTATTACCACCACTTTCGCAGCGCGCCGCCCGGCCGCACGGTGGTGCAGGTGTGTCGCGCCGAGGCCTGCCAAGCGTGCGGATCGGATGCGCTGATGGCGCGGGCCGAGGCGCTGCTCGGTTGCAAATCGCATGAGACGCGTGCCGATGGTGCGGTGAGCCTGGAGCCGGTGTATTGCCTGGGCCTGTGTGCGTCCTCGCCGGCCATCCAGATCAATGAGCGTGTGCATGCGCGCGTCACGCCGGAGCGGTTGCAGACGCTGGTGGCGGCGGCGCTGGAGGTGCAGGCATGAGCGCCGCCCTGCCGCCCGAAGGCGCTCGCACCGCAGGCGAAGCCGAAGGTTCAACAGCGAACGCCGTGACTGTGTATGTGCCGCGCGATTCCGCGGCCTTGGCCGTGGGTGCCGATGAGGTGGCGGCTGCGCTGCAGGCCGAGTGTGCCCGCCGCGGTTGGGCGATCGACTTGGTGCGCAATGGATCGCGTGGTTTGTTCTGGCTGGAGACCTTGGTGGAGGTCGCCACGGCTGAGGGCCGCATCGCCTACGGCCCCGTGATGGCCGACGACGTGCCCGCGCTGCTCGACGCTGGCCTGCTGCAGGGCGGCGCCCATGCGCTGCGCCACGGCATCACCGAGCAGATGCCCTATTTGGCGCGGCAAGAGCGCCTCACCTTCCGCCGCATGGGCATCACCGACCCGCTGTCGCTGGCCGACTACGAAGCCCACGACGGCTGGGCCGGCCTGAAGCGCGCGCTGACGCTGGACGGCGCGGCCATCGTGCAAGAGGTGCTCGACTCGGGCCTGCGCGGACGCGGTGGTGCGGCCTTCCCGGCCGGCATCAAATGGAAGACAGTGCGCGCTGCCGAGAGCGCACAGAAATACGTCGTCTGCAACGCCGACGAAGGCGACTCCGGCACCTTCAGCGACCGCATGACGATGGAAGGCGACCCCTACATGCTGATCGAAGGCATGGTGATCGCCGGCCTCGCGGTGGGCGCCACGCACGGTTATGTGTACGTGCGCAGCGAGTACCCGCATGCCATCGCCACGCTGAACGAGGCCATCACCCGCGCCACCGCGGCGGGCTGGTTGGGCGCCAATGTGGGCGGCTCGGGCCAGGCCTTTCACCTGGAGGTGCGCAAGGCCGCAGGCGCCTATGTGTGCGGCGAAGAAACGGCGATGCTGGAGAGCATCGAAGGCAAGCGCGGCATCGTGCGCGCCAAGCCGCCGCTGCCGGCGCTGCAAGGACTGTTCGGCCAACCGACGGTGATCAACAACGTGATCAGCCTGGCCAGCGTGCCGGTCATCCTGGCGCGCGGCGCGGCCTTCTACAAGAACCACGGCGTCGGCCGCTCGCACGGCACGCTGCCGTTCCAGCTGGCCGGCAACATCAAGCAGGGCGGCCTGGTGGAGAAGGCCTTTGGCTTGACGCTGCGTGAGCTGATCTACGGCTTTGGCGGCGGCACGCGCAGCGGCCGGCCGGTGAAGGCGGTGCAGGTGGGCGGCCCGCTGGGCGCGTATGTGCCCGAGTCGCAGTGGGACGTGCCGCTGGACTACGAGGCCTATGCCGCGATGGGCGCGGTGGTGGGCCACGGCGGCATCGTGGTGCACGACGACACGGCCGACATGGCCAAGTTGGCCCGCTACGCGATGGAATTTTGTGCGCTGGAGAGCTGCGGCAAGTGCACGCCCTGCCGCATCGGCTCCACGCGCGGCGTCGAGGTGATCGACCGCATCACCGGTGGCGCCAACAAGCTGCAGCAAGTTCACTTGCTGCGCGACCTCTGCGACACCATGCAGCACGGCAGCCTGTGCGCCATGGGCGGCATGACGCCGTTCCCGGTGCTGTCTGCGCTCAACCATTACCCGCAAGACTTTGGCCTCCCAGCGGCACCCGCTGGCAAGGCTGCCTGAAGGAGCACCCCACCATGCTGCACCACGACATCGACCACGGCACGCCCGAGCGTGTGTCCGACCAGACCGTCACCCTGAGCATCGACGGCCACCGCGTCAGCGTGCCCGCCGGCACCTCGCTGATGCGCGCCGCGGTGGACGCCGGCATCCAGGTGCCCAAGCTCTGCGCCACCGACAGCCTGGAGCCCTTCGGCTCTTGCCGCCTGTGCCTGGTGGAAATCGACGGCCGCCGCGGCTACCCCGCGAGCTGCACCACACCCGCCGAGCAAGGCATGGTCGTGCGCACCCAAACGCCCAAGCTGCAAGACCTGCGCAAAGGCGTGATGGAGCTCTATATCTCTGACCACCCGCTGGACTGCCTGACCTGCAGCGCCAACGGCAACTGCGAGCTGCAAACCCAGGCCGGCGTGACCGGTCTGCGCAATGTGCGCTACGGCGTGGCCGGCAAGGAGGTCGAGGGCGTCTCGGGCGCGCACCACTGCGACCTGAAACAAGACACCTCCAACCCCTACTTCACCTTCGATTCGAGCAAGTGCATCGTCTGCAACCGCTGCGTGCGCGCGTGCGAAGAAACGCAGGGCACGTTCGCGCTCACCATCTCGGGCCGCGGCTTCGAGAGCCGGGTGACGGCGGGCCAGGGCGAGGCCTTCATGGACAGCGATTGCGTGAGCTGCGGTGCCTGCGTGCAGGCCTGCCCCACGGCCACGCTGCAAGAGAAAACCATCATCGAACTCGGCCAGCCCGAGCACAGCCTCATCACCACCTGCGCCTACTGCGGCGTGGGCTGTGGCTTCAAGGCCGAGATGAAGGGCAGCACCGTGGTCAACATGGTGCCGTGGAAAGACGGCAAGGCCAACGAAGGCCACAGTTGCGTCAAGGGCCGCTTCGCCTGGGGCTACGCCACGCACGCCGACCGCATCACCAAGCCGATGATCCGCGCCAAGATCACCGACCCGTGGCGCGAAGTGAGCTGGGACGAGGCGCTGACCTATGCCGCCAGCGAGTTCAAGCGCATCCAGGCCCAGCATGGCAAAGACGCCGTCGGCGGCATCACCTCCAGCCGTTGCACCAACGAAGAGGTGTACCTGGTGCAAAAACTGATCCGCGCTGCGTTTGGCACCAACAACGTCGACACCTGCGCGCGCGTCTGCCACTCGCCCACCGGCTACGGCATGGGCCAAACCTTCGGCACCTCGGCCGGCACGCAGACCTTCAAGTCGGTGGAGCGCGCCGACGTGATCATGGTGATCGGCGCCAACCCGACCGACGCGCACCCGGTGTTCGCGTCGCGCATGAAAAAGCGCTTGCGCGAGGGGGCCAGGCTGATCGTCGTCGACCCGCGCCAGATCGAGCTGGTCAGCGCGCCGCACATCCGCGCCGACCACCACCTGGCCCTGAAGCCCGGCACCAATGTGGCGGTGATCACTGCGCTGGCGCACGTGGTCGTCACCGAGGGCCTGGTGCACGAGGCCTATGTGGCCGAGCGCTGCGACCCCAAGAGCTTTGGCGAGTGGCGCGAGTTTGTGGGCCGGCCCGAGAACTCGCCCGAGGCCTTTGAAGCGGTGAGCGGTGTGCCCGCCGCCGAGGTGCGCGCGGCCGCGCGGCTGTTTGCCGCCGGGCCCAACTCGGCCATCTACTACGGCCTGGGTGTCACCGAACACGCGCAGGGCTCGACCATGGTGATGGGCATCGCCAACCTCGCGATGGCCTGCGGCATGGTCGGCCGCGAAGGTGTGGGCGTGAACCCGCTGCGCGGCCAGAACAATGTGCAGGGCAGCTGCGACATGGGCAGCTTCCCGCACGAGCTGCCGGGCTACCGCCACATCTCCGACACGACGGTGCGCGCGCAGTTTGACGCCGCCTGGGGCGTGACGCTCAGCCCCGAGCCGGGCCTGCGCATCCCCAATATGTTCGAGGCCGCGCTCGATGGGTCATTCTTGGGTCTGTATTGCCAGGGCGAAGACATCGTGCAGAGCGACCCCAATACGCAGCACGTGGCCGTGGCGCTCAGCGCGATGGAGTGCATCGTGGTGCAAGACATCTTCTTGAACGAAACCGCCAAGTACGCGCACGTGTTTTTGCCGGGCTCCTCGTTCTTGGAAAAGGACGGCACCTTCACCAACGCCGAGCGCCGCATCAGCCGTGTGCGCCAAGCCATGCCGCCGCTGCCGGGGCTGGCCGATTGGCAAGTGACGATGGCCTTCAGCAATGCGCTCGGCTACCCCATGAGCTACACCCACCCCGAGCAGATCATGGAAGAGATCGCGGCACTCACGCCCACCTTCCAGGGCGTGAGCTACGCCAAGATCGAGCGCCTGGGCAGCGTGCAGTGGCCCTGCAACGAGGGCACCGAAGAAGCCGGCACGGCCATCATGCACGTCGACAAATTCGTGCGTGGCAAGGGCCGCTTCATCATCACGCAGTACGTGGCGAGTGAAGAAAAAGTGACGCGCAAGTTTCCGCTGCTGCTCACCACCGGCCGCATCCTGAGCCAGTACAACGTGGGCGCGCAAACCCGCCGCACGCCCAACAACCAGTGGCACAACGAGGACCTGTTGGAGATCCACCCGCACGACGCTGAGGAGCGCGGCATCAAGACGGGCGACTGGGTGGGCATCAACAGCCGCTCGGGCGACACCGTGTTGCGCGCTGAAGTGAGCGAGCGCATGCAACCGGGGGTGGTCTACACCACCTTCCACTTCCCAGAGAGCGGCGCCAACGTGATCACCACCGACGCGTCGGACTGGGCCACCAACTGCCCCGAGTACAAGGTGACGGCCGTGCAGGTGATGCCGGTGGCGCAACCGTCTGAATGGCAAAAGGGCTACGCGGCCTTCAACACCGAGCAGCTCGACCACTTGGCGCGGGCGCAAGCACCGACGCCATCGGCCGAGGTGGTGGGCAAGTGAGTGTTGTCTGATGGCGCTTGATCCCCTGTCGTCTGCCGACACGGCGCTCGCTGTGCTGACCGATGCGCCGATCGATGCGACTGGTGCTGCTGGCGCCACCGTGGGCCTGCAACGCGCCAACGTCACCGCGTGGCGCGGCGGCCAAGCGCGCGTGCAGGCCGATTGGCTGGCCGACGAGGTGCCGGTGGCGCTGGTGTTCAACGGCCTGTCGCATGCGGTGATGATGGCCACGCCCTGCGACCTCGACGACTTCGCGCTCGGCTTTGCGCTCACCGAGGGCCTGCTGCTCGGCCCGCACGAGTTGTACAGCTGCGAGGCGCACGCCGTGGCCGATGGCATCGAACTGCACCTGGACGTGAGCGCCGCGGCGTTTCACCGCCTGAAGGCGCGCCGCCGCACACTGGCCGGCCGCACCGGCTGCGGCCTGTGTGGCACCGACAGCCTGGGCCAAGTGCGCCAGCCGCTGCCCACCGCGCCCGCGGTGCCCGTGAGCCTCGCCGCCATCGCCCGCGCGCAACAAGCCTTGCGCGAGGCCCAAGTGCTGCAACAGCGCTGCGGCGCCACGCACGCTGCCGCCTGGTGCTCACTGCACGGCGAGGCCCTGCTGGTGCGCGAAGACGTGGGCCGCCACAACGCGCTCGACAAGGTGATCGGCGCCATGCAGCGCGCGCGCTTCAATGCGGCAGACGGCTTCTTCTGCATCACCAGCCGCGCCAGTTTCGAGATGGTGCAAAAGGCCGTGCTGGCCGGTGCCGGGGTGCTGGCGGCGGTGTCGGCGCCCACCGCCTTGGCCGTGCAGGTGGGGCACGATGCGAACCTCGCGCTGGCCGGCTTTGTGCGCGGCGACGAGCTGGTGGCCTACACCCACCCCGAGCGCTTCGGCCTGCCGCCGCGCTGATCCACACTGATTCCAACGCATTCAGACGACCATGGACATCCACAACCTCATCCACATGGCCAACCGCATCGGCGAGTTCTTCCAAGCCATGCCCGACCACAGCGAAGCCCTCGAAGGCATCGCCAGCCACATCCGCAAATTCTGGGATCCACGCATGCGCCGAGCGCTGTCGCAGCACCTCGACGCCCAAGGCGGCGAAGGCCTGATGCCGATCGTGCTGGAAGCCCTGACGCGGCACCGGGAGGCGGCGATCGGGTGAGTGGTCAGGGCGGGTGCGCGAGAATTGGGCGAGATTCGCACAAGCAGATTGACTCGCACTTCACATGGAAATCGTTGCAATCTTGATTGCTGGCCTGACGCTGCCCGTTGAAATGGTCGCTCGCCAATTGGTGAGGGAACAGCTGGTACGCCGCTTGATCGAGATGAAAAGCCCCTATGCGTTGGATGTCTCTTGCTGGGAGATTGGCGGGGTGGGCTACACCCAGGCGGTGAAAACGAAGTACATCTTGGGGGCCGGAGTCTGTCGAACTTTTGAAGGCGGAACTTGTGAAGCCGCTTCTTCTTGCTCTACGGACATGCGACGTGATCCGTTGGCTAAGCATGTCGGTACTGGCATTCTTTGCGGTCGAATTGCTACTCGACCGGCCTTCCCCTGCATTGACTGCTGTCGCTCGTTGAGTCATCAACGGATCTGACTTGAGCTGGCGGCCGCATCTGGGGCTCTCCGCGTCGCGTCGCAGTTGGAGCTTGTGATGAACGCGGACTGAATGCCGCCTCTGGCCTCAAGGTCCGATCAGGTGGCGGGCGCTGAAGCGCCGCTGCCGCAAGGTATAAATCTCTCAAAGAATCAGCGCCTCAGAGCGCAGGGAGTGTCATCTGTGAATGTGATTTGCTCGGTGCCTGCTCGGGCACACCGGCCCAGTGCGGCCGGCTGTGGAGAACTGACGCGGCGGGGGTGGGCATGAAGATATCTGCCTGCACTCTGCTGCAGCGTGTCACCCACTATTTCGGCGCCCACCGGGCCGAGTTCCGCGTCTTGCATGAGCTGGACCGGGCCACCTACCGAATCCGGATTGCCTTCAGCTTTGCTGCGCTGGCGTTGTGGGCGCAGCTGGTGGACGGGCGCGACGAGCTGATGCTGACCACCTTGCCCGCCATTGCCGTGGCCTATGGTCTGTGGGCCTGGGTCTACCGCCGTTGGATTCAGGCCCAGCCCGAGTCGCTGGTGCTGACGCAACACGTGCAGATCGTTGTCGACCAGGCCTTGACGGTGTGGGCGCTGACGGTGATGCCACAGCTCATCGCCCCGCTGATGCCCTTGATGACGGTGCAGATCGTGCGGCCAGGATTCCGCTTCGGCAACCGCTGCATGTGGTTGGCCTGGGGCGCGTCGGTGCTGGCCTCGTTGCTGCTGATGCCACTCAACGGCCATTGGGCTTTGGGCGAGCAGCTGACGCAGACCTACATCGTCATGCTGGCGGTGATCCCGCACTTGTTCGGGCCGCTGAACCGCCACCTCGACCGCCTCACGGCCGACCTGCGTGCATCGGCCACGTCGGATCCGCTCACCGGCCTGGGCAACCGGCGCATGCTCAGTGAGCACCTGCGCCAGGCCCAAGCGCGCAGCCGGCGCGATGGCAGCAGCTTGGCCTTGATCTTGTTCGATCTCGATCGCTTCAAGGCCGTCAACGACACCTTGGGCCATGCGGCGGGCGACCGGTTGCTGGTCCGCATTGCGCAGACGGTGCAGGCTTTGGCGCGCGAGGGCGATTTCTTGGCCCGCATTGGGGGTGACGAGTTTGTGCTGCTGGTGGAGGGGCTGCCCGCGCAGGCCGCGCAACGCCATGCCGAGGGCTTGCGCGAGCGGATCGTGGCGGCGGTTCAGCAGGCCGCCGAGGCGCTCAGCCCGGGCCTCGGGGTGTCGGCCAGCGTGGGCATCCAGTGCCAAGCTGGCGCCGATGCGGCGCGCAGTGATGACATGGACCTGATGGATGCCACCGACCGGGCCATGTACGTGGCCAAGCGTGCCAAGCAGGCGGGCCGCAGCGGCTCCGCACTGGCGAGCTGAGTCGGGGGGGGCGGTGTCTCTGCTCAGTCGCCTTCGTCGTCCACATAGCGCTTCACCCGCGGCGGCTCGCCGCCGACGTGGAAGGCCAGGCGGCGTTCGCGCAAATCGACATCGGCGGCGGTGAAACGCTCGTGGCGGCGCAGGTGTTCGATCCAGGTTTCGTCGAGGAAGTATTCGATGTAGCGGCCGGGCACCGAGACGTCTTTGAACAGGCCCCACGACAGCGCGCCTTGGCGCAGCCGCGCGGCGCGGGTGTCGCGCATCACGGCGCGAAAAGCCGCTGCTTGCGCGGGGTCGATGCGGTATTCCACGGTCACCATCACCGGGCCGGCGTCGGGGTCCACGGCACCGGCCGGTTCGGCCAGCATCGCCTGCGGCAGGGCGGGGCTCATGTCGTCGTCGGGCGTGTCGCCGCCGCCGATGCTGATCTTGCGCGCGGCCAGCAGCGTGACGAGGCCGAAGCCGGCGGCGGCAAAGATGGCGGTGCGCAGGTCGGTCCAGCTGGCGAGCTGGCCCCAGATGGCCGCACCGGCGGCGCTGCCGCCCATGAGCCCCATTTGGTAGATCGACATGCCGCGCGCGCGCACCCAGTTGGGCAGCGAGAGCTGGGCGGTGACGGTGAGCGTGTTGGCGGTGCCGATCCAGGCCATGCCCGAGACGAACATGGCTGGCACGGCCAGCCACAGTGTGGGCGAGAGCACCACGCCGCAGGCCATGGCCGCGTGCAGCAGGGTGCCCACTTGCACCATGCGGTCGCGCGGCAGGCGGTGGCGTAGACGCGGCATCAGCATCACCATGGTGATGGCGCCGGCGCCCATGGCGGCCAGCATCACGGTGAAGGCGCTGGCGCTGCCGCCGTGGTTTTGGCGCGCGATCAGCGGCAGCAGCGCGGTGAGCGAAATGCTTTGGATGAAGAACAGGAACACCCGCACCCAGATGGCGCGCATGCGCGGCGATTGCCACACATGCTGCAGCCCCACGCGCATGGCGCCCACAAAGCGCTCGCCGGGCAGGGCGCTGGGCTTTTGCACCGAGCGCCAGCGCCAGATCAGCGTGAAGGCGATCACCGCCAGCACTGCGTTGACCAAAAACACATAGGCCCCGCCCACGCTGGCCAGCAGGGCGCCCGCAAACACCGGGCCGATGATGCGCGACATGTTCATGGCCACGCCGTTGAGCGCGAGCGCGGCGGGCAGCTGTTGGCGGTCGACCAGCTCGGGCACGATGGCAGCAAACACCGGCCAGCGCAGCGCCAGGCCGACGCCGTTGGCGAACGTGAGCAAGAGCAGCAGGGGCGCGGTGAGCGCACCCGCCAGCGACACCAAACACAGCACCACCGCCACCAGCGCCACCCAGAGCTGGGTGCCGGCAAAGTAGCGGCGGCGGTCGAGCGTGTCGGCCAGCGCGCCGCTGGGCAGGCCCAGCACAAACACCGGCAGGGTGCTGGCCGCCTGCACCAGGGCCACCATCACGGCGCTGTCGGTGAGCGAGGTCATCAGCCAAGCGGCGGCCACGTCGTTCATCCACATCGAGATGTTGGCCGCCAGCCAGGCCAGCCAGAGCATGCGAAACACCGGGCCTTGCAGCGGGGCGAGTGCGGGAGGCCAGTTGGCGGCGGGGGCGGATGAACTCATGGGCGTGTGCGGGACGGCGCGGGGCGCCTCAGCGGCTGAAGTCTGGGGTCTCTGTGGTCTGAGTTTAGGCAGTGCCCGTGCCGCGTGCGATGTGGGCGCTGCGTAGCCGCGCCGCCGTCAGGGCCGCCCTGCAAATGCGGGGGGTCGGGTTGGCCCACGCACTGAAACCCTGCGTGACGCGGGGCGTTCTGCCCGTAACATTCGCTTTCGTAAAGAAGCGTGTGTTTTCGCACAAAGGCGCCGCGCCGGCTTGATGGCGCGCGTCTGGCGCCGATAAGCGCAGGGCGAGGGGTGTCCGTTCGCCCTGCGCTGTGGTTCTCCGTTCAACGCTTGTTTTTCTGGTCTGCCAGCCGTTTGCCGTCGATGCCCATGCCCTGTCCCGCTCATTGCTCGAATCAACGCCGCTGTGGCTGGGCCGCCGGCGCGCTCTGGGCCACGCTCTTGCCGCTCTTGCTGATGGCCCTGCTCAGCGGCTGCAGCACCACCAAATACACGGTGGACGACGGCAGGCCGGTCAACGAGGTGTTGCTGGGCCACATCCGCAGCTTTGGTGCGGGCGAGAAGGCGGTGCGCCAGGCCATTGGTCGCAGCGCCGAGTTGCAGGACAAGGACTGCGACAAACAGTGGGAGCTGCCCTTTGCCGTGGCGTCGAGCTACGGATGGGAGAGTGCCGACGACCGCGTGGCGTGGGCCCGCGCGCTGGATGTGGACGAGCGCGTGAGCGTGATTGGCGCCTTGCCCGACAGTGGCTTGGCCCCGGGCAACCGCATCGAGGCGGTGGCCGGTTATTCGCGCGAAAACAGCGAAAAGATGCTGCAAGAGCTGGCCTTGAAGCGCGATGCCGGCTCGCCGTTTGAGCTGCGCCTGGTGGGCGGGCGCCGCGTGCCGGTGACGCCGTTTCAAGTCTGCCGCGGCTACACGCGGTTTGCCGCGCCGGCCACACCGCAGGCGCAGGACTACCACTGGCTGATGAGCTTGCACCCGCTCGAAGTGCCCTCGGTGGGGCTGACCGAGAACGAAGCGCTGTGGGTGGTGCTGTGGACGCAAGGCCTGTCGGAAGAGGGCGGCGCGCGCATGAAGACCTACCACTACGCGGTGGCGCTGGCCGGCACCTTGTACGACGTGGCCACCTTGGCCTCGGGCCTCAAGGGCGCGGCGCTGGCCGCCGATGCCGCCATGAAGGCCGCGCAGAGCGCCGCAGCCTCAGCCGCCACCGAGATTTTGAAAAAGCAGCTGATCGACCAGGCCACGGCCATGGCAGCGCGCCGCATGCGAAGTGAGCTCAGCGATGCCGCGCAGAACCTGACCAAAAAGCAGGTGGTCGGGCTGATGCAAGCCGCCGCCGTCAACCGCGGCTCACTGGGCGGCGTGGCGCGCGTGGCGGCCACCTCGTTTGAGCGGGCGGACGCCTGGGCCTGGGACCGCATGGCCAAACTGGGGGCCGACCCGATGGCCGCCTTCACCCTGCACCAGAAGCTGATTGAAAAAGGCCTGTCGGCCAATTCGATGATGCTCGACCCCGATCGCCTGGCGGCGCTCAGCAAGATCGCCCAGACGCAGGGCAAGGGCGATGCCGTGGTGGCCGTGCTGCGCGGCATCCGCCCTGATGACGTGCTGTTCGAGTTGACTGACATGCCGCTGGCCTCCAACCCGACCGCCTTCAGCTTTGACGACGCGACCGACCCCGGCACGGCCAGCCAGCCCTACGCGCGTGGCCTGATCGACGCCATGCTGGAGTTGCCCGTGGAAT
>JBEAOO010000202.1:0-12362 GCA_041164825.1 Pseudomonadota bacterium
GGCGTGGGCATGGACGTGGTGCGCAGCAACATCGAGGCGCTGCGTGGCACCGTGGCCATCAGCAGCGACACCGGGCAGGGCACCTGCATCGAGATTCGCCTGCCGCTGACGCTGGCCATCATCGATGGCTTCTTGATCGGCGTGGGCCACTCCAAGTTCATCTTCCCGCTCGAATCGGTGGTGGAGGTGATCGAGAGCCGCGCCACCGAAACCGCGTTCGACACCCGCGGCCGCAGCTGCGTGGAGTTGCGCGGCCAGGTGCTGCCGGTGGTGAGCTTGCGCGCGCTGTATGCGCTTGAGGCCGAGTCGCCCGAGCGCATCAGCGTGGTGGTGATTCAACACGCGGGCCAGCGCTTTGGCGTGATGGTCGACGTGCTGCTCGGCCAGCACCAAACCGTGATCAAACCGCTCGGCCGCATGTTCCGCAGCCTGCGCGGCGTGGCCGGCTCGTCCATCCTCGGCACGGGCGAGGTGGCGCTGATTTTTGACGTGGCTTCGTTGCGCCAGTTGGCGCAGCAGCCCAGCCGCACGCCCGCGGCCCCCTTCCACAGCGCCGTTGCTGCGGCCGCTGACCATTCGCTCGCGACCCTCTCTCTGCAAGGACATTGACCATGACTCAACACACCCCTTCCTGGTTCGCTCGCGTGTTTGCGGGCAACGAGCTCCAAGAGGCTGCCGTGGCCTTGCAGCAGCAAGAGCGCGCCCGCCTGGACGCCGAAGCGGCCCTGGCCGATGTGCAGCAACGCCTGGCCGCGGTGGAGTCGGAGCTGAAGGTGCGCACCGACATCATGAACGTCACCAGCATCGTCTCGGAGGCCGACAAAAAGGGCGACATCGTCAGCATCAACCAAAAGTTTGTGGAGGTGTCGAAGTACTCGCGTGAGGAGCTGATCGGTCAGCCGCACAACACCACGCGCCACCCGGACATGCCCAAGGACACCTTCAAGCAGCTGTGGTCCACCATCGGCCGGGGCGAGATTTTTCGCGGTGTCATCAAAAACCGCGCCAAAGACGGCACGCCGTATTACGTCGATGCTGTGGTGGCGCCCATCTTGGATGAGAAGGGCAAGCCGCTGAAGTATTTGGGCGTGCGCTACGACATCACCGAGGCCGAGATCGAGCGCCAAAACGCCAAGGGCATCTTGGCCGCCATCGATGCGTCGTATGCCTACATCGAGTTCAACCTCGACGGCACGGTGATCCAGGCCAACAAAAACTTCCTGGGTCTGATGGGCTACCAGGCCGACGAGGTGCTGGGCAAGCACCACCGCTTGTTCGTGGATCCGGTGCAGTCGGCCTCGCACACCTACCACCAGTTCTGGCAAGACCTGGTGCAGGGCAAGGCCCAAAGTGATGTCTTCAAGCGCATCACCAAGATCGGCAAAGAGGTGTGGATCCAGGCCATCTACTCGCCCGTGAGCGATGAGATGGGCCGGGTGGTGAAGGTGGTGAAGATCGCCACCGACGTGACGGCCTCGCGCCTGCAGTCGGCCGACTTCGAGGGCCAGTTGCAGGCCATCGGCAAGGCGCAAGCGGTGATCGAGTTCGCCATGGACGGCAAGATCCTGAGCGCCAACCCCAACTTCTTGAACTTGATGGGCTATTCGCTGGCCGACATCCAGGGCCAGCATCACTCGATGTTTGTCGATCCGGCCCAGCGCAATGGCGTGGAGTACCGGCTGTTTTGGGACAAGCTCGGCCGTGGCGAGTACGACGCCGGCCAGTACAAGCGCATTGCCCGCGGCGGCAAAGAGATCTGGATCCAGGCCTCCTACAACCCGATTTTTGACCTCAGCGGCAAGCCCTACAAGGTGGTGAAGTACGCCTCCGATGTGACGGCCGAGGTGGAGGCCAACGCCATGCTGCGCCAGGCGGTGGAGCAGGCCCAGCAGGTGACCGTGGCGGCACGCTCGGGCGACCTGAGCCAGCGCATTCCGCTGGCGGGCAAGAGTGGCCCGATTGAGGCACTGTGCAGCGGGGTGAACGACATGATGGAGACCACCGCGGTCATCATCAACGACGTGGGCCGCGTGCTGGGCGCGCTCTCGGGCGGCGACCTGACGCAGCGCATCACCCGCGAATACTCCGGCACATTCGCTCGCCTGAGCGCCGATGCCAACGCCACCAGCGAGGCGCTGAGCGGCATCATTGACGACGTGGGCCGGGTGTTCTCGGGCATCGCCAGTGGCGACCTGAGCCAGCGCATCACGCGCCAGGCCGAAGGCACGTTTGACCAGGTCAAGCAAGACGCCAACGCCAGCTGCGACAAGCTCGCCGGCATCATCGAAGACGTGCGTGCCGCGGCGGGTGCCTTGACCGGTGCCGCGGGTCAGGTGAGCGCCACGGCGCAAAGCCTGTCGCAATCGGCCAGCGAGCAGGCCTCGTCGGTGGAAGAAACCACCTCGTCGATCGACATGATGTCGGCCTCGATCACGCAAAACAGCGACAACGCCAAGGTGACCGACAGCATGGCCACCAAGGCCAGCAAAGAAGCGCAAGACGGCGGTCAGGCGGTGACACAAACCGTGACCGCCATGAAGCAGATCGCGCAAAAGATCTCCATCGTTGATGACATCGCCTACCAAACCAATTTGCTGGCGCTCAACGCGGCCATCGAAGCGGCGCGCGCGGGTGAACACGGCAAGGGCTTTGCGGTGGTGGCGGCCGAGGTGCGCAAGCTGGCCGAGCGCAGCCAAGAAGCGGCCAAGGAAATTGGCGACCTCGCGGCCAACAGCGTGTCCACCGCCGAGCGCGCGGGCAAGCTGCTCGACGAGATCGTGCCGAGCATCCAAAAGACCTCGGAACTGGTGCAAGAGATTGCCGCTGCCTCGCAAGAGCAAAGCCAATCGGTGACGCAGATTGGCGGCGCGATGAACCAACTCAGCAAGGCCACGCAGCAAAACGCCTCGGCGTCTGAGGAGCTGGCGGCGACGTCGGAGGAGTTGTCGGCCCAGGCCGAGCAGCTGCAAGAAGCGGTGGGCTTTTTTGGCAGCGGCGGTGACTCGGCCGGCGCGGCCAAGCGCGGCCGGACCGAGGGCGACAGCGGTGGTGGCGGTGCACGCCGCTTCAACGCCGTGGCCACACCGCGCATTGCGGCGGTGAGCGGCACGCGCAGCGCCAACGGCAACTTCCGCCCGTATTGATTCCAGCCCGACTGCACCCGCCCCAAGGAGCCCGCCATGGCCAAAGAACAAAACGCGCTGTTGTGGGGCGGTGGGAGTGACGGCGCCCCGGCGCAGTACCTCACCTTCTCGCTCGGTGAGGAGGTGTTCGCGATGGACATCCGCACGGTGCGCGAAATCATCCAGTACGGCCCCATGACCACGGTGCCGCTGATGCCCGCGTTTGTGCGCGGCGTCATCAACCTGCGCGGCGCGGTGGTGCCGGTGATTGATCTGCAATCGCGCTTTGGGCGCGGCACGGCGCAGGTGGGCAAAAAGACCTGCATCGTGATTTTTGACGCCCTCATCGGCGGCGAGCGTGTGGAGCTGGGCCTGCTGGTGGACGCGGTGAGCGAGGTGATCGAAATCGCCGACGACCACATCGAGCCGCCGCCGAGTTTTGGCAGCGCCGTGCGGCGCGATTTCATCCGCGGCATGGGCAAGGTGGCCCAGCGCTTCGTGGTCATCCTGGAGCCCGACAAGGCTTTTGATGTGGATGACATGGCCCAGTTGTGCGAGGCCGCGCAAGCGGGCTCCATCGCCTGACCCCGCAACCGCAGCACAGCCGCCACACCCCCATGCCCACCACCTTGCAAGACAGCACCTTCCAGCGCATCACCGCGCTGATGTACGACGCCGTGGGCCTGTCCTTCAGCGACAACAAAAAGGCGCTGGTGTCGAGCCGGCTGGCGCCGCGCATGCAGCGCCTGGGCATTGACGACTACGACGAGTACTACGGCCTGATTTCGGGCCCCGCCGATGGCGGCGAGTTTCAGATGGCGGTCGATTTGTTGACCACCAACGAGACCTATTTTTTTCGCGAGCCCACGCACTTTGCGCTGCTCGAAGCCGAGCTGGCGCGCACCCGGCCGCGCACGCTCTCGGTGTGGAGCGCGGCGTCGTCGTTTGGCGACGAGGCCTACACCATCGCCATGCTGCTCTCGGAGATGCAGGCCAAAGGCCAGATTGGCGACGACTGGCGCATTCTGGGCACCGACATCAGCGACCGCGTGCTGCGCAGCGCCATTGAAGCCGTGTACCCCGAAGACCGCTTGCGCTTTGTGACGCCCGAGCGCTTGCGCCGCCATTGCTTGCGCGGTGAAGGCCCGTCTGAAGGCCTGGTGCAGATCCACCCGCGGCTGACCGAGCGCGTGCAGTTTGGCCAGCTCAACCTGTGCCAAACCATTGAAAACATCGGTCCCTTCGACATCGTGTTTCTGCGCAATGTGTTGATCTATTTTGACCTCGATACCAAGCGCGCCGTGGTCGACCGGGTGCTGACGCAATTGCGCCCCGGCGGCATCTTGTTCACCGGCATAGCCGAGGGCCGCGTGCCGTGCAGCTCGCCACTCACCTCGCTCGCACCGGGGGCGTTTCGCAAGGCAGCGTCATGAGCGAGCACGGGCAAAGCCTTCGCGTGCAGGTGCTGCATCCAGGCGATGTGGCCTTTGGCGAGCGCGGCGACCGGCTGGAGACGCTGCTGGGCTCGTGCGTCGCCATCATCCTCACCGACCCGCGGCGCACGCAGGCCGTGATGTGCCACTTCGTGCACTCGCGCCCCTCACCCGCCAACGACCCGCACAACGCCCACTTTGCTGAGGTGGCGCTGGGGGTGATGTACGCCACCTTGGTGAAGCGCGGCATCGCGCCCAAGCGCTGCGAGGCCTATGTGTACGGCGGCGGCAACATGTTCCCGGACATGAGTTCGTCCTCGCACGTGGGTGAGCGCAATGCCCGCTGGGCGCTCGATGCGCTGGCGCACGACAAGGTGCAGGTGGTGCACCACGACTTGGGCGGCCCCACTTACCGGCGCGTGGCGTGGACGGTGGGCGCCCAGGCGCCGCTGGTCACCCGCGTTCCCATTTGAGGCTCCTCTTTCAGAGATCGCCATGAGCATTCGAGTTTTTGCGGTTGATGATTCCGCTTTGCTGCGCCAAACGCTGCAGCAATTGCTGAAAGATGATGCCGACATCGAGTGGCTGGGCGCTGCGCCCAACCCGCTGATTGCCGCGCCGCTGATCCGCAAGCTCAAGCCCGATGTGCTGCTGCTCGACATCGAGATGCCGGGCATGGACGGGCTGACCTTTTTGCGCCAGCTGATGGACGAGTCGCCCATCCCCACCGTCATTTGCTCAACGCTGACCGAGAAGGGCAGCAAGGTGGCGCTCGAAGCGCTGGCTGCCGGTGCCGTGGCCGTGGTGGCCAAGCCGCGCCTGGGCCTCAAACAATACCTGGAGGACTCGCGCCGCGAGCTGGTGCAAACCTTGCGCGCCGCCGCGCGCTCGCGGCCCATGGCCCGCTCGGGCAGCACGGTGGCGGCGGTGGCTGCGGCGCGAGCCCAGCCCGCTACCGCCGACCGCAGCAGTGGCGTTCCGCTGGCCGCCGGCACCGCCGCGCTGGCCGGGCTGCACGCGCTGTCGATGAACAAGCCGGTGCTCATCGGCAGCTCCACCGGCGGCACGCAGGCGATCGAATCGGTGCTGCTCTCGCTGCCCGCCGACAGCCCCGGCATCGCCATCGTGCAGCACATGCCCGAGCGCTTCACGGCCATGTATGCCGAGCGCCTGAACGGCGTGTGCGCGGTGCGCGTGCGCGAGGCCAAAGACGGCGACCGGCTGGAGCGCGGTGTGGTGCTGATCGCCCCGGGCGGGCGCCACATGCAGCTGCGCAAGGCCGGCGGCCAGTACTTCGCCGTCATCTCTGACGGACCGCAGGTGAACCGCCACAAGCCCTCGGTTGACGTGTTGTTTCGCTCGGCGGCCGAGTGCGCCGGGCGCGACGCGCTGGCCATCATGCTCACCGGCATGGGCGACGACGGCGCGCGCGGCATGAAGCTGCTGCACGACAAGGGCGCCCGCACCATCGCGCAAAACGAAGCCACCTGCGTGGTGTTTGGCATGCCGGCCGAGGCCATCAAGCTGGGTGCGGTGGACGAGGTGCTGCCGATCCAGCTGGTGGCGCAGGCCATCACGCGCTTCGACGCGCGCGGTTGAGTTGCCTCAGCGGCGGCGGCGTCGCGCGCGCTGCCTACAATCCCCCGCTTGTGCCCCCTTGAAACGGCAGCCCTGGTGGCTGTCCCCCAGCCGCCCATGCTTGACATCAGCCTGCTTCGCAAAGACCTGCCCCAGGTGATCAGCCGCCTGGAGGCGCGCAAATCGCCCCAGCCTTACCTGGACGAAGCCCGCTTCCAATCGCTGGAAGCCGAGCGCAAAACCCTGCAAACCCGCACCGAAGAGCTGCAGGCGCGGCGCAACGCGCTGTCCAAGCAGATTGGCATGAAAAAGGGCAAGGGCGAAGACGCCTCGGCCGAGATGGCCGACGTGGCCGGCATTGGTGACGAACAAAAAACCGGTGCCGAGCGCCTGGACGCGCTGCAGGCCGAGCTGGCCGCCATGCTGATGCACGTGCCCAACCTGCCGCAGGCCGATGTGCCACCGGGTTGGGACGAAACCGGCAATGTGGAAGTGCGCCGCTGGGGCACGCCGCGCGCGTTCGACTTCCCCGTCAAAGACCACGTCGATCTGGGCGCCCCGCTGGGCCTGGATTTCGAGACCGGCGCCAAGCTCAGCGGCTCGCGCTTCAGCTTCATGAAGGGCCCGGCCGCGCGCCTGCACCGCGCGCTCGCGCAGTTCATGCTCGACGTCCAGACCGAAGAGCACGGCTACACCGAGTGCTACACGCCCTACATCGTCAACCGCGAGGTGCTGGAAGGCACGGGCCAGCTGCCGAAGTTTGAGGAGGATATGTTTTGGGTCACGCGCGGTGGCGACGAGAACCAGCCGCAGCAGTACCTCATCAGCACGTCGGAAATCTCGCTCACCAACAGCGTGCGCGAGCAGATCGTGCCGACCGAGCAGTTGCCCATCAAGCTCACGGCGCACAGCCCCTGCTTCCGCTCCGAAGCGGGCTCGGCCGGGCGCGACACCCGTGGCCTGATCCGCCAGCACCAGTTTGACAAGGTCGAGATGGTGCAGATCGTGCACCCCGAGCAGAGCAACGCCGCGCTCGAACAAATGACCGGCCACGCCGAGGCCATTTTGCAAAAGCTCGGCCTGCCGTACCGCGTGGTGCTGCTGTGCACCGGCGACATGGGTTTTGGCGCCACCAAGACCTATGACCTGGAGGTGTGGGTGCCGGCGCAAGGCGTGTTCCGCGAGATCAGCAGTTGCTCCAACTGCGAGGCCTTCCAGGCCCGCCGCATGGGCACGCGCTTCAAGAATGCCCAAGGCAAGACCGAGTTTGTGCACACGCTCAACGGCTCGGGCCTGGCCGTGGGCCGGGCGCTGGTGGCCGTGCTGGAGAACTACCAGCGCGCTGATGGCAGCATCGAGGTGCCCGAGGTGCTGCGGCCCTATTTGCGCGGCGCTGAAACGCTCGCCGCTTGATCCGCACTCTCTGAACCGGCGCCCCCAAGGCGCCGGTTTTGTTTGGGCTGGCCGCGGCTTCTGCGCCGCTCGCGCTTCAACGGCCCGCGTGTGATGGGCTGACGCCCTCATCCCCACCCACCGCTCACCGCCCCATGCCCTCACGCGAATCCCCTCCCGGCCTGCCGTTTGCCAACCTGCCGCCTCTGGCCCAAGCCGTGGTGCGTGGCCTGGCGCTGGGCGCTCTGCCGCAAACGCGCATTTGGCTGTGGACGCTGATGATCGAGCCCGCCTTGTGCCCGCCTGGGCCGCGGCCCACGCAAGAGGCCCTCCGCCAGACGCTGGCCGAGCTGGGCTCGCAGCGCTGGGTCCACGTTGACCCGTTTCAGCCGGGGCGTTTTCAGGTGGCGCCCACGGCCTTGCCGGCGGTCTACGGCGCGCTGCTCGACAGCGTGCCCGTGCTCACCCTGCGCCATGCGCTGGCCCAGGCCGATGATTACCCGGTGAGCGGCGTGCGCGCCGACCTGGGCAGCGTGCTGCCCTCGCGCCAAGCGGCGGTGGCGCGAGCGCGGCTCGATGCGTTCAGCGGCATGTCGCCGCCGCTGCTGCAAGCCATGGTCCACCGCCTGCCCTGGGGCATGTTTGGCTTGGACGCGCTGCTTGATGCGGCGCTGGGCCCCATGCTGGACGAGGCCTTGATCCAGCGCCTGCACCCCGCGCTGGCCGCGCGTGAGTTGCATCTGGCGCTGGCCGGTTTGTGCCAGCAGTGGCAGCGGCCCGAGGGCGTGCCGCTGGACAGGCTGGTGAGCCAGCACCTGGCCCGCGATGTCACGCCGGGCAGCTGGTTGCTGCGCTTGCAAGCGGCCGAATTCCAACTGCTGGCGGCCGAGTCGGGCGACACCTTGGGCGCCAGCCTGGGCGCCGTGCTGGCGCCGCTGCTGACCGCCACCGACGAGGGCAGCGACGCGCTCGGTCGCATCGCACTGTGCCGCGCCTTCCACGGGGCGGCGTTGGCGCGCCAGGGCCAGTGGGCCGCCGCCGAGCTCACGGTGGATGAGAACTTGGCCGTGCTGCGCAAACACACCGGCAAGCGCCGCGCGCTGCTCGGCACCCCGGTGACGCTGATGTATGTGTTGGCCTTGCTGGCGCAGCGAACACCGGCGCATTGGCAAAAAGCGTTGAAGTTTTGCCTCAGCGAAGGCGGCAAGCGCGAGCCGGTGCTCGACAGCGTGTTTGGTTTTGTGGCACTGGCCCTGCAGATGCAGCTGGGCGAGGTGCCGCGCGATGTGCAGCCCTTCAAGCCCCGGCGCACGGTGCCGGGCGAGCCGGTGTCGCCGCTTGATTTGTGGCGCTGGTTGATGCGCGCGTGGCTCAAGGACGGCGTGCAGGCCGAGGCGCTCTCGCCGGCCGATGCCGACGCCGCCCAGCGCCTGGCCGATGCCCTGCGCGCCGCGGGCCTGCTGGGCCTGCTCGCGCAGCTGGAGGCGGCGCTGTTGGTGTTGGCGGGCGAGCGTGCGCCGGCCTGGTTTTTCATCCCCAGTGCGCAAGAGCGTTGGCAGGTGGCCTTGGCGGCTTTGCAAGCCGTGGCCGCGCCCGAAGCGGCCATGGGCGCCAAGGCCGAGGCCAGTGAAACCCGGTTGCTCTGGCAGCTGGAGGTGAGCGAGCGTGGCGCGGTGCAGGGCTTGGTGCCGTTCGAGCAAAAGCGCGGCCAGCGCGGCTGGGGCAAGAGCAAAGAGGTGCCGCTGAGCCGCTTGGCGCGCGCTGCCGAGGCCTTGCCCGCGCACGATGCCGCCGTGGCCCGCTGCATCAAACAAGAGAGCTACAGCCGCGCGTTTCGCCTCGACCTGGCCGCTGCGGTGGCGGCCGTGGTGGGCCACCCGCTGCTGTGTTTCAACGATGGGTCGGAGCGCACGGTTGAGCTGGTCGAGGCCGGCCCCGAGCTGGACGTGGTGGAAGAGGGCACCAAGCTGCGCGTGCGCATGTTGCCCACCTTGCACGTGGCCAGCGACGACGCCACGCCGCGTTGGGCCGGCAGCGCGCTGGAGCAAAAAGAGCTGGACGCGCTGCGCCTGGTGACGGTGGTGCGCGATGGCCCGCAGCGGGCGCGGCTGGTGCGTTTGTCGCCCGAGCAAAAGCGCGTGGCGCAGCTGCTGGGCCCGGCGGGGCTGGAGATTCCGCGCGAAGGCGCCGCGCAGTTGCAGCAGGTGCTGGCCAGCCTGGGCGCGCACTTTGCCATCCATGCCGATGAATCGGTGGCGGCGCAGGCCGCGCGCGAGCTGCCGGCCGAAGTGCGCTTGCGGGCCGAACTCTCGCCGCTGGGCGATGGCCTGCAGTTGCGCTTGGTGGCCGCGCCCTTTGGCAACGACCACGCCGCCGATGGCCCGCGCCTCATTCCCGGTGGTGGCCGTGCCCGCGTGGTGGCCACGCTGCGCGGCGAGGCCGTGGGCGTGCAGCGCGACCTGCCCGCCGAGCTGGCGCACCGCCACGCCGTGATCGACGCCTGCCCGATGCTGATGCCGCTGCCCGATGCGGCGCCCGCCGAGTGGGTGATCGACCACCCCGAGGAGGCGCTGGCCTTGGTGGAGCGGCTGCGCCCGCTGAACGCGCTGGCCGCCATCGACTGGCCCTCGGGCCGGCCGCTGCGCGTGGCGAGCGCCGGCTTGTCGCAGCTGCATGTGCAGGTGCACACCAAACAAGAGTGGCTGGCCGTGCAGGGCGAGCTGCAGGTGGACGAAGAACTGGTGCTGGGTTTGCAGCAGCTCATTGGCCTCTCACGCGGCAGCAAGAGCCGCTTTGTGCCGCTGGGTGATGGCAAATTTTTGGCGCTGACGCAAGAGCTGCGCGAACGGCTGGATGACTTGGCCGCCGCGGCCGAGGCGCAGCGCGGCTCGGGCGGGCTCGACGCGCTGCGGTTTTCCAGCGTGGCCGCACCCTGGGTGCAGGCCGCGCTCGAAGGCGCCGAGGTGGCGTACGACGCCGAATTTGCCTCGCGCATCGAGCGGCTCGACGCCGCGCGCCAGCTGGTGCCGCGCCTGCCCAGCACGCTGCTGGCGCAGTTGCGCCCGTACCAGGAAGAAGGCTTCGAGTGGGCGATGCGCCTGGCCCATGCCGGCCTGGGCGCGTGCCTGGCCGACGACATGGGCCTGGGCAAAACGTTGCAGGCGCTGGCCGTCATGTTGAGCCGCGCGCATCTGGGGCCCACGCTGGTGGTGGCGCCGACCTCGCTGATGGGCAACTGGCGCTCAGAAGCCCGGCGTTTCGCGCCCAGTTTGGACGTGCAGCTGTACGCCGAAGTCAGTGACCGCGGCGCGGTGCTGCGCGAGGCCGGCGCGCAGCAGGTGGTGCTGGTGTCGTACCAAATGCTGCAGCAAGACGCCGCCGCGTTTGCCGAGCGCCAGTGGGCCACGCTGGTGCTGGACGAAGCGCAGGCCATCAAAAACGCCGCCGCCAAACGCAGCCAAGCGGTGTTTGGCTTGAAGGCCGACTTTCGGCTGGCGCTCTCGGGCACGCCGATCGAAAACCGACTCGGCGAGCTGTGGTCCATCATGCGCGCCTGCAACCCCGGCCTGCTGGGCAGCCAGGCGCGTTTCAACGAGCGTTTTGCCACGCTGATCGAGCGCCAGCGGGACAAGACCGCGCAGCGCCAACTGCGCCGCTTGATCGCGCCCTTCATCTTGCGCCGCACCAAGGCGCAGGTGCTCGACGACCTGCCGCCTCGCACTGAACTCGTGTTGAAGGTGGAGCCCGAGGCCGCCGAGCAAGCGCACTACGAAGCGCTGCGTCGCGACACGCTGATCGCCGCGCAAAAAAGTTTGTCGGGCGACGGCGCGGGCCAGGCCCACCTCAACATCTTGGCCGGCCTCACCAAGCTGCGCCGCGCGGCGTGTGACCCGCGTTTGGTGAGCCCGCACATCAGCCTGCCCGGCGCCAAGGTGCGCGCCTTCGCCGAGCTGGCGGCCGAGCTGGTGGCCAACGGCCACAAGGCGCTGGTGTTCAGCCAGTTTGTCGACTTTTTGGCCCTGCTGCGCGAGCCGCTGGACGCTGCCGGCATCCCTTACCAATACCTCGACGGCAGCACGCCCGCGGCCGAGCGCACGCGCCGGGTCGATGCCTTCCAGGCCGGGCAAGGCGAGCTGTTCCTCATCAGCCTGAAGGCGGGCGGTTTTGGCCTCAACCTCACGCTGGCCGACTACGTGGTGATTGCCGACCCGTGGTGGAACCCGGCCGCCGAAGACCAGGCCAGCGGCCGCGCCCACCGCATCGGCCAGCAGCGGCCCGTCACGGTGTATCGCCTGGTGAACCCCGGCACGCTGGAAGAAAAAATCCTCACCCTGCACCGCGACAAACGCGAGCTGGCCGACCTGCTGCTCGAAGGCAGCGAGGCCAAGGGCCCGCCACCGGCCGAAGAGCTGCTGGCGCTGATGCGCGAAGACCGCGAGGTGTTGACGCGCTATGAGTGAACGGGTTTCGGCCGTGATGCCGCCGCCGACTGCGCGTGCGAGGCGCTGAAAATTCAGCACCTTCTGAAGAAGCCCCAAAAAACTGGGCTAGAATCTGTGGCTTCACCCAGTGACCACGGGTGCACCAGTTTCGGAGAGGTGGCAGAGTGGTTGAATGTACCTGACTCGAAATCAGGCGGACGGTAACGTCTCGGGGGTTCGAATCCCCCCCTCTCCTCCAGAAGGCGAAAGCCCCAGAAAGTGCAGTGAAATCAATCACTTATCTTTCTGGGGCTTTTTGCATTTGCCACACCGACTTACCACCCCGCAGGTTATCGCCACTGGGAGGTTTGGGGGAGGCTGTCGGGTTCGTGGCTTCTCTGGCTGGTTCGAGACGA
>JBEAOO010000203.1:0-16146 GCA_041164825.1 Pseudomonadota bacterium
GGCAGCGACGCCGTAGCCGATTCGTTCCACCAAGCGCCATCTCGCGACAGGCGGGATTGCCGCCAAAGCAGCGCACCCACCGCCGACGCCAGCAGCGCACACAAGCCCGCCAGCGCATACACCAGCGGGTTGGCATAGCGGTCGGTTTGCGCCTGCGTCAACTGCGCCTGCAAGGCCGCCACGTTGTGCTGCATCGCCGCAGACTCGCTGCGCAAACGCGAGATGCTGTCCTCCAGCGTTTTCAGGCGCTCCCGCTCCTGGGTACGGATGTCTGCCTCAACCTTGGCCAACGAACTTGCCGCCTCGGACGCTGCCGCCTGTTGAGCCGCCGCCGCTGCCGCAGAAGCAGCCAACTCCGCCGCAGTCAGCCGCACAGGCGCGTCCAATTTGAGCCGCGGTCCGCCAGACTCACGCTCTCCGCGCAGCACCTTACCGGTCTGACCTTTGCGTACGCTGATCGACAGGTCTGACGCAGAAGCCGCAGGGGCAGCGCGTGCGACCACTGTGTTGCTGCTGTTGGCTGCGCGCCGATTGCGGCGCTTCGGCGGGGCGTCTGCACCTGGAGCCGTGGCGGTGGCATGGGAAGGTCGGGGTGACGCCGACTGCACGGGCGCATCGGCACGGGTCGGCGGCACCACGGCAGGCACCTCCTGGGCACTGCTTTGAGCCTGCGCAATTCCGGGCGGATCGACAAATGCCACGAAGCGACGCGCGGTTCGAACCCCGCAGCCCACCACCACGGTGACGGCAACCACAGGTTCGTCAATGCGCACATCGGTAGCTACACGAATCAGCGAATTGGGGCCATCTGCCCCGTTTTCGAGGCGAACCTTCACCAAGGGCGCTGGCAGCTTGTTGTCACCGGATACCACCTCGGCCGATACGCATTCGGGCAGGATCTGCTCGTCACCGGCGCTGAGAACCACCGAAAAATCAAGGGGTTGGCCTAAGACGGTGGTGTTGCTGGCCCGTCCGAAACTGGCCGATTGGGCTGCCGTCGCGTGGAGCAACAGCAGGCTACTGACGGCGATGAAACTCGGAACTCGGCGCATTCTTTGAATATGTCTAGGTTGCGAAGGACTCTAGCATGAAGTTTTGATGGCAATCCCTGCACCGACGCGTCAAAGCGCAAAGCTGACAGCTTCAATGCGAGATGCCTCACGCTCTGTCGGTCAGACCCTCCAACGGGGGGGGGCGGTCGCACGCTTAAAACTGGGTGGGATCGTCGGCGGGGCGGCCGGCAAATGCGGCGGAATTGGTGGACGGCCACCCCTCACCCGCTGCCAATTCCATGGCTACCCGTCGGGCTTGACTGCATGCGCACTCAAAAACAGACAACGCCGCTTGAAGTGAAGCAAGGTCCGGCGCGTCCAGTTGCATTCGCAAGTAGGCGTTACCACGCGTGGTCATCAGCACGAACGGTCGCGGTTGCGACAAATATTGACCACTGAACTCGGCGAGTACACCAGCCAGCGGCCCAGCCAACCACTGATCCGCCCATTTGGGATGGGCCGACATGGCGCCATAGGCCGCCCGGAGCACCTTGAATTCGGCCAATCTGGCCTTGGGGAACATCGCCAGCCAGCGCATCTCCTCCGGCGTGGCTACATCGATTTGGGTTTGGGTGGACTCGGTGAAGCGCTCGAAAGTCTCGCGCTCCAACCGATCCATCAAGGCTCGACTGATGACCAGCATCTGCAGATCGTGTGGGAGTTTGAGCGGCGAGCGAAACCGCAACTCCGGCCCGCTCACGTAGGCCCGCTGCGGCGGCCCCCACTCCAGGCGCCAAACAAAGCCGCTGGTGCCCTCCCCTTCAATCACGAAGCCGTCGTGCTCATGCGTCTGCTTGAAGCGATGCCCCGTTCGCTGAGCCCAGTCCGCGGGCGCAGACCATTGGGCTTCAGGCCGGGGCGGAGACAACCAGCGCTTGATGGAAGCGAACATGGGCGAGCCAATAAGGTGGACGGTGGTGGCAAGTGTCTGCTTGTGACAACAGACTCCAGCTGAAGTGTATTCGCGGCAAGTCTCAGGGCGGGTGATCGGGCCGTCAGGGAATCGGCTGGTTACGACTCGCCTTGAGGATTGCGACCGCAAAATACCCGCAGCGGAGCGTCTGAACTCGGTGGCAGGCTCTCGCAAGCAGTCATGGAGGTGGCCAGTTCTGTGCCGCCCCGTCGAGCTGCAAAGCCAACAACGCAGACTCTGTGGCCTGCCCGGAGGGACTCGAACCCCCGACCTGCTGCTTAGAAGGCAGCTGCTCTATCCAGTTGAGCTACGGGCAGTTGCAAAAAACGTGGGGTTGGAGGCCGCACACGTGTGCCGGCAGTTTGTGGGCTGACTCAAGAACTGAGTCGCCACGTTGAACCAACGTTGTTGATTCATGAAAGATGGTCGGGGTGGTGGGATTCGAACTCACGACCCTCTGCTCCCAAAGCAGATGCGCTACCAGGCTGCGCTACACCCCGAAGCCTCGAAGTATAGCCTGCTTATTGGTCGCTATTGGGCAAGTTGCGCCAAAGCTTTTTCAAGCCGCTTCACGCTCACCGGTTGCGGGGTGCGCAACTCCTGCGCAAACAGACTCACGCGCAACTCCTCCAGCAACCACCGGAACTCCTCCAAGCGCGGGTCGACCACCCCTTTGCGGTCGGCCAACATGCGCATGAAGCGTTGCTCCAGCGGGCGCAGCTCGGCCAAGCGGGCACTGTCTCGGGCCGGGTCTGCGCGCTGCTTGTCCAGCCGCAGCGTCACCCCCTTGAGGTAGCGCGGCAGGTGGGCCAACTGCGCCCAGGGGGTTTGCGACAAGAAGCGCTTGCCCACCAGGCGGCCGAGTTGCGGCGCGATGTCGTCGGCCACTTCTTTGGGCGGGCGGGCGTCGCGCAGCTTGCGGCTGGCGGCTGCGTGCTCGGTCAACACGGCCAAGGCCGAGCGCGCCACCTCGTTGGCAATCAGCGTCAAGCGCCCTCGCCCTTCGTCGATTCGGCGCTTGAAGGCGAATTGATCCAAAGGCAAAGGCTCGATCAGGAAGGCGCGATCGAGCGCCAGATCAATGATGCTGGTGCGCAATTCGTCGGCCGTGCCGCCCTGCCCGCTGCCGTCTGCGTTTTTGCCCACAGCCATGAACAACACGCCCATCTTTTGCAGATCGGGGATGTTCTTCTCCAAGTATTTGAGCGCATCGCGAATCTGCAGTGAGATCAATCGCCGCAAGCCCGCGCGGTGTTTGGCCGCCGCCATCTCGGGCTCGTCAAACACCTCAATGCTGACGTGCGCGCCGCCATCGATCAGTGCGGGGAAGCCCACCAGCGTCTGGTTGCCGCGCCGCACCTCCATCAATTCGGGCAGCTCGCCAAAGGTCCAATCGGTGTAGGTGGTTGGCGCGGCGGCTGGCGCAGGCGACGCTGACGCCGGCACTGCCGCTGTGGCCTGGCCCTTGGTCACGCGCACCGGGCTCGCGCTGTGACTGGGCACGGAGACCAGGGGCTGCGGTGCCACCGCAGCCTCCGGCTTGAGCGCCGCCAGGGCTTGGAAGGCCGAGCGCGCCTGTGTGCCCAACTCCGCCTTGAGCACGGCCAGATTCCGCCCCGCACCCAACCGCCGCCCGTGCTCGTCGACCACGCGGAAGTTCATGAACAAATGGGGCGGCAAGGTGTCGAGCTTGAAGTCGTTGCGCTGGATGGCCAACTGCGTGCGCTCGCGCACCGCCTTGAGCAGCACGTCCATCAGCGCGCCCTGCGCAAACGGCATCAGCTCGGCCAACTCGCTGGCGGTGTCGGGCAAGGGCACCAGCCGCGAGCGCGGGCGCTGGTGCAGGCTCTTGATGAGTGCCAACACCTTGTCGCGCAGCATGCCCGGTACCAGCCAATCGCAGCGCTCTTCGCTGACTTGATTGAGCGCGTAAATGGGCACCGTCACGGTCACGCCGTCCTTGGCGTCGCCCGGGTCGTGCAAATACGTGGCCACACAGTCGATGCCGCCCATGCGCAGGGTTTTGGGGAAGGCATTGCTGGTGATGCCTGCCGCCTCGTGGCGCATCAGCTCTTCGCGGCTGAGCATCAGCAGTTGCGGCTGGCGCTTCACCTCGTCGCGGTACCAACGCTCCAGCGCGTGGCCGCTGGAGAGGTCCGGCGGCACTTGGCTGTCGTAGAAGGCGTAGATGAGTTCGTCGTCCACCAGCACGTCTTGCCGGCGCGCTTTGTGCTCCAACTCTTCCACCTGCGCGATCATTTTGCGGTTGTGGGCCACAAAGGGCAGTCGTGTGTCCCAGTCGCCCTCCACCAGCGCCTGGCGGATGAAGATTTCGCGCGCTTCGCGCGGGTTGATCACGCCAAAGTTGACGCGGCGGTTGTTGTAGATGACCAGGCCATAGAGCGTCGCGCGCTCCAGTGCGATCACCTCGGCGGCTTTTTTCTCCCAATGCGGATCGAGCAACTGCACTTTGAGCAAATGGCCGGCCACCGCCGGCAGCCACTGCGGCTCAATGGCCGCCAAGCCGCGGCCAAACAAGCGCTGCGTTTCGACCAGTTCGGCGGCCACCAACCAACGCCCCGGCTTCTTGGACAAGTGCGCGCCAGGGTGGCGGAAGAACTTGATGCCGCGCGCGCCCAGATACCAATCTTCGTCGTCCGACTTGCAGCCGATGTTGCCCAGCAAGCCGGCCAGCATCGCGAGGTGAATCTGGTCGTAGGTGGCGGGCGAGCCGTTCACACGCCAGCCGTGTTCGGCCACGACGGTGAGCAATTGGCTGTGGATGTCGCGCCACTCGCGCACGCGGCGCGGCGACACAAAACTCTCGCGCAGGCGCTGCTCTTGCTGGCGGTTGCTGAGCTTGTGGCTGTCGGTGCCCTGCCCCGCGTGGCCGTGCACGCCACGGCCTTCTTCAATCCACTGCCAGAGCTTGAGGTAGCCGGTGAACTCCGAGCGCTCGTCGTCAAACTTCTTGTGTTTTTCGTCAGCGGCCTGCTGCTGGTCCATGGGTCGGTCGCGCACGTCCTGCACGCTCAGCGCCGAGGCAATGATGAGCACCTCGGCGAGCGCCTCCCGCTGCCGCGCTTCCAAAATCATGCGACCCACGCGCGGGTCGAGCGGCAGGCGGGCCAACTCCTTGCCCGTGACGGTCAATTCGTTCAGATCATCGACCGCACCGAGCTCGCCCAGCAGGGCATAACCATCGGCAATCGCTTTGCGCGGCGGCGGCTCGAGGAAGGGGAAATCCTCCACCGTGCCCAGGCTCAGCGACTTCATGCGCAGGATCACGCCGGCCAGCGAAGAACGCAAGATTTCGGGGTCAGAGAACTTCGGCCTGCCGTTGAAATCGGCCTCGTCATAGAGCCGAATGCACACGCCGTTGGCCACCCGGCCGCAGCGGCCCGCGCGCTGGTTGGCGGCGGCTTGGCTCACCGATTCGATCTGCAGTTGTTCGACCTTGGTGCGGTAGCTGTAGCGCTTCACGCGCGCCAGGCCGCTGTCGATCACATAGCGGATGCCAGGCACCGTCAGCGAGGTTTCTGCCACGTTGGTGGCCAACACAATGCGCCGGCCATTGCCGGCCTCAAACACGCGGTCTTGCTCTTGCTGCGACAGGCGCGCGAACAGCGGCAGGATGTCGGACTGCGGACCGCTGCGGGTGCTGTGCGCGAGGTGCTTGCGCAAATGGTCGGCAGCTTCGCGGATCTCGCGCTCGCCGGGCAAAAACACCAAAATATCGCCCGGCCCGTCGCGCCAGAGCTCGTCCACCGCGTCGGCGATGGCGTCGTTGAGGTCGAAATCTCGGCGTTCTTCAAACTTGCGCCAACGCTGCTCGACCGGAAACAAACGCCCCGAGACTTGGATCACCGGCGCTGGACCGGCCTTGCTCGCAAAGTGCGTGGCAAACCGATCGGCATCGATCGTGGCCGAGGTGACGATCACCTTCAGGTCGGGCCGGCGCGGCAAAATTTGCCGCAGGTGGCCGAGCAGAAAATCGATGTTCAGGCTGCGCTCGTGGGCCTCGTCGATGATGATCGTGTCGTAGGCGCGCAGCAGCGGGTCGGTCTGCGTTTCGGCCAACAAAATGCCGTCGGTCATCAGTTTGACGGACGCGCCCGGCTGCAGCCGATCTTGGAAGCGCACCTTGTAGCCCACCACATCGCCGAGCGGCGATTTGAGCTCGTCGGCAATGCGTTTGGCCACGCTGCTGGCGGCAATGCGCCGCGGCTGCGTGTGGCCAATCAAGCCCTTGCCGCCAGCCCCCAGGCCGCGGCCCAGCGCCAGCGCGATCTTGGGCAATTGCGTGGTTTTGCCCGAGCCGGTTTCACCGCAAACAATCAGCACCTGGTGCGCTTGCAGCGCTTGGGCGATGTCCTCGCGCCGGCCAGAGACCGGCAGCGATTCGGGGAAGGTGATGGGCGGCACCGGCGTGGCCGGGCGGCGCGGCGCACGGGGCGCGGGCGCCGGGCGGGGGGTGGGGGGCGAGATGGGATGGGGCACGGGACGCGGATTATCTGCGGTGTGCGCGCTGCACGCGCAGGCCTGTTCGCTCAAATACCGGCAAACGCTGCGGCACAATCTCGACACGGGCGGTTTTGCCTGTGTTGATTCAGCCGTAGCAGTGCCCATGAGCCTCGTGTTTCCCCATACCTTCGTGCCCTGGTTTCGCTCCGTGGCGCCCTACATCCACGCCTACCGCGGGGAAACCTTTGTGGTCGCTTTGGCGGGCGAGGCCATTGCCGCAGGCAAGCTCAGCGCCTTTGTGCAAGACCTGTCCATCCTGCACGCCATGGGCATCAAGCTGGTGCTGGTGCACGGCTTCAGGCCGCAGGTGAATGAGCAACTGGCGGCCAAAGGCCAGGTTCCGCGCTTCAGCCACGGCCTGCGCATCACCGACCCGGTGGCACTGGATTGCGCGCAGGAGGCCGCAGGGCAATTGCGTTTCGAGATTGAAGCCGCATTTTCGCAAGGCTTGCCCAACACGCCGATGGCCAACGCCACGGTGCGCGTGATCTCCGGCAACTTCCTCACTGCGCGCCCTGTGGGCATTGTGGACGGCGTGGATTTCATGCACAGCGGCGTGGTGCGGCGCGTGGACGGCATGGCCATCCGGCGCGCCATCGACACGGGTGCGGTAGTGCTGCTGTCACCGTTCGGCTTCTCACCCACGGGCGAGGCGTTCAACCTCACGATGGAAGATGTCGCCACCGACACCGCCATCGCACTGCAGGCCGACAAACTGCTGTTCGTCACCGAGGTGGCGGGCATTCCTGAGAATCCCGACGACCCCGAGAGCGCCATCGACACCGAGCTGGCGTTGGCCGATGCCGAGCGCCTGCTGGCGCGCCTGCCGCGCCCCACGCAATCGAGCGAGCCGGCGTTTTGTTTGCGGCACTGCGTGAGGGCTTGTCGCGCCGGCGTGGAGCGCTCGCACATCTTGCCCTTCGCCACCGATGGCGCGCTGTTGCAGGAGGTCTACACCCACGATGGCATCGGCACCATGGTGGTCGACGAGAAACTCGAAAGTCTGCGTGAGGCCACCTCGGACGATGTGGCCGGTATCCTCACCTTGATCGAACCGTTTGAGCGCGATGGCACCTTGGTCAAACGCGACCGAACGGAGATTGAGCGCGACGTGGCTTGCTATACCGTGATTGAGCACGACGGCGTGATCTTTGGCTGCGCCGCGCTGTATCCCTATCCCGAAGCGCGCACGGCTGAAATGGCCGCCCTCACGGTATCGCCCGACGTGCAAAGCCAAGGCGACGGCGAGCGCATTTTGAAGCGCGTGGAGCAGCGCGCCAAAGCCTCGGGGCTGGACAGCATCTTTGTGCTCACCACGCGCACCATGCATTGGTTCATCAAACGTGGTTTCGTGCAGGTCGATCCCGACTGGTTGCCCGAGGCCCGCAAGCGCAAATACAACTGGGACCGCCGTTCTCAAGTGCTGGTCAAAAAACTGGCTTGACCCTGGTTCGCTCGGGTTATTCATCCGCGGCTACAGTTCTGCCCCTTCACCCCGATCCCACCCTACTGCACACGGAGTTTCTATGGCCCGCACTGTTCAATGCATCTATCTGAAAAAAGAGGGCGAAGGCCTGGACTTCGCGCCCTACCCCGGCGAACTGGGCAAGCGCATTTACAACGAAGTGAGTAAAGAGGCTTGGGCCGCGTGGATGAAGCACCAGACCATGCTCGTCAACGAGAACCGGCTCAACCTGGCAGACCAGCGTGCCCGCCAATATCTGGCGCGGCAGATGGAGCAGTTCTTCTTTGGCGACGGCGCCGAGCAGCCCACGGGCTACGTGCCGCCAAGCGCCTGATCGGCGTCGGGCCCGGGCGCCACTGTGGTGGCCCGCTCGGCATACTGTGGAGGCAACGCCGGCGCTCGGCAGTATTGTTGTCAGTTAGTGCAGGGCGCAGAGATTTCCATCTGACGGCGCCGGTGTGAACCCCGGCGTGGTGGCCGCAACGCCAAGCTGGCTGACATTTGCACAAGGGGCATCTGCCGCCTTGGCTATTCGGGGCAAATGCGACGCTAATGTGTCGACTCGGGTTTTGCCCGAGCCAGCGCGAGTTCACCATTTACTCGGATCGCCGGCAATGTGTATAGAATGACGTCATCGCAATTGTTCGCGATCGGCTGTCAAAAAAGGAATTTCACCCATGTCTACCTTGCAAGAACTGTTGGACCAGCGCGCCGCCATTGAACGGGAAATTGAATCCACCCGTCGCCGCGAAAAGTCTGATGCCATTGCGAAAATTCGCGCGTTGATGTCCGAGCACGGCTTGAGCGCGGCTGATTTGAGTGGCAAGGCCGTGGCGCCCAAAGCATCGTCTACCGCAGGCAGCAAGGTCGCGGCCAAGTATCGCAATTCGGCCACCGGTGAAACCTGGAGTGGTCGTGGTCTTCAGCCCAAATGGTTGAAAGCCGCTTTGGCCGCCGGCCGCTCAATCGACGAATTCGGCGTTTGATTTAACATGTTTCGGCGAGCCCTTGTTGGGGTCTCGCCCGTCAAAGAGCCACCCTTGCGGTGGCTTTTTTTTTGGCAAGCAGCCCCGTTTCATTCCAGCCTCGCCCCCCGGAATGTGGGGTATTGGCCGCCGCACATCGGTGATTTGACCGAGCGCAAGTAAAGTCCAAGGCATCACCGTGATCCAGTCAACGTGCGACTTTTCCCTCATTTCCCCGCCTGGGCGCCGGCACCTGCTGTGACGACGCCCAGCGCAGCCTTGCTCCGCTTTTTTGTCATCGCCATGCTTTACGCGCTGGCGGGATGGGCTGATCGTGCGGGCCTGACGGACGCTCAAGTGACGCCCCTGGTCGCGCTGTCGACCGGGGTGGCGTGGGCCATGTTGGTTCGGCGCGGCCTGAGTTGGCTCCCTGGTTTGCTGGCGGCAGGCGGTTGGCTGATGTGGCGCTCTCAATGGCCCTGGGAAGCCGCCATGCTCGGCGCCTTCGGCCCGATGGTGGGGCCCTTGGTGTCGGCGCTGCTCCTGCGGCACCAAGAATTTCACGCTGCGTTGGACCGCCGCCGGGATTTGATCTGGTTTGCATTGGGCGGAGCGGCCCTGACGGCGTTCATCAATGTGGCGCTTTGTTTTGTCGCGCAGGGCGGTACGCCGTTCGGCGCATCACTGGAGGCGGCTTGGCGGGGCAACTCTGCACGTTGGCTGAGTGAAGCGTCGGGCGTCTTGCTGGTGGGTGTGCCGCTGCTCACCTTGCGCAGTCGATCGTTGCTGTCAAAGCGTCACGACCGGCAGGCCGTCATCACGCTCGCGCTGTGGTTGTTCACCGTGGTGGCCGGCTTGTGGTCGCTGACGGGCATGGTGACGGCGTCGTTGTCAGCTTGGGTGTTCGTGCCGCCGCTGCTCTTGGCCGGTTTGGCGGTGCGGGGGGGCTTGCTGAGTTCGGCCTCGGCGGCGCTGGTGCTGGCGCTCATGGCCAACGCCTCCGTGGCGGCGGCTCAAGGTGATGTGTTGCAGAGCTTGTTGGCGCCCATCCGGTGGTGGTGGAGTGCCTATGTGCTGCTGCTGGCGAGCATCCCCTTGCTGATTCAGGCCTTGGCTTGCGAGCAGTGGGCGAATGACCGCCGCTGGCAATTGGCGCTGGAGAGTGCCGGGGTGGGCACGGCCGAATGGGATTTGAAGCGGCGGCGCATGCAGTTTTCGCCGCGCTGGCTGGCCATGCTGGGTTACAGCGCCCACAACTTCGGCGCATCGGGCGACAGCGTGTGGGATCGCACGCACCCAGATGACCGGCGTGTTGTGCGTCAAGCCCTGTCGGTCCTGAAAAAGCTCAGCGCCGATGAAAGTCGGGCTGAGTTCCGCATGCAATGTGTGGACGGCAGCTGGATCTGGATTGAGGGCCACGCGGCGGTGTCTGAGCTCGACCTGCAGGGTCAGCCCTCGCGCATCTTGGTGACCGGCCGCAACATCACCGAGGAGCGCCGTGCCCGCGAGCGCCAAGAACTCTCGGCCAAGTTGTTTCAGCACCTGCACGAAGGCCTGCTGATCACCGACGAGTCGTTTTGCGTGCTCGACGTGAACCCCGCTTTTTGCCGGCTCAGCGGCTATGCGCGCGAAGAACTGCTGGGGACCGTGCCTGCGCTGATGCGGGCCGGCGGTGCATTCACCACCCAAGCCGAGCAGCAGTTGGCCATGCATTCGGCCCTCAAAACCATGGGCAGCTGGCGCGGCGACATGGTGGCTCGCCGGCGCAATGGGGAGGAGCTGACGCTGCAGGTGACCGTCTCCGTGGTGAAGGGGCATCAGGGGCAGGTGCGGTTTCACGCACTGTCGATCTCTGACATCACACAAGCCAAGGCGCAGCAGTTGCAGCTGGAGCGCCAAGCGCACTACGACGAGTTGACCGGGTTGCCCAACCGCGCGCGCCTGGCCAAAATGCTGGCCCAAGCCATGGTGGCCAGCGAGCGGGAGGGCTTTCTGCTCACCGTGTGCTACCTCGATCTCGACCATTTCAAGCCCGTCAACGACGAGCATGGTCACGGGATTGGCGACCGGCTGCTGATGGAGTTGGCCGACCGCTTGCGGCACCGCCTGCGCCCGTGGGCATCCAGCGGTGTTGAGCCGGTGGCGCGCCTGGGGGGCGACGAATTTGTGCTGATGCTGCGCTCGGCCTCTCTGGACGAGGCGCGCCACGTGGTCGAGCGCGTTCTGCGCCACGTGTGTCAGCCTTACTCTTTGGGTTTGAAAACCGGGCCGGTCTCGGTCACGGCCAGCATCGGCGCCACGGTCTACCCGATCGACCATGCCGACGCAGACACCCTGCTGCGCCACGCCGACCACGCCATGTACGGCGCCAAACAATCGGGGCGCAACGGTTTTCTGTTCTTTGATACCGAACACAATCGCCGTGCCGAGGCCCACTTTGAAGCGCTGGGCCGCGTGCAAGCCGCCTTTGAGGCCGAAGAGTTCACCCTGTACTACCAGCCCAAGGTCGATATGCGCACCGGGGTGGTGCTGGGCCTGGAGGCCTTGCTGCGCTGGCGCCACCCGCAGCACGGGGTGATCTCGCCCGCGCAATTCTTGCCGCTGATTGAGCACACGGCACTGAGTGCGCGCGTGGGCGATTGGGTGCTCAAGGCGGGCATCGAGCAACTCGCGCAGTGGCGCGCTCAAGGCATGAGCGTCACGCTCAGCGTCAATTTGTCGGCCCGTCATTTGCAGGAGCCCGATTTCGCGCCGCGGCTGGCCGAGTTGCTGTCTGGGCGCGGGCCGGAGGTGGCACGGGGCTTGGTGCTGGAGGTGCTGGAAACGGCCGCACTCGCCGACATCGAACACACCCGCCAGCTGATGGAAGAGTGCAAGGGCCAAGGTGTTCGGTTTGCGCTGGATGATTTCGGCACGGGCTACTCCACCTTCACCTACCTCAAGCGGCTGCCGCTGGACATGCTGAAGATTGACCGCAGTTTTGTGCACAACATGCTCGACGATCCGCATGACATGGCGATTGTTCAGCAGGTGATCGGCCTGTCCGAAACCTTCCGCTGCTCGCTGGTGGCCGAAGGCGTGGAGACGCCCGAACAGGCGCAGCGTCTGCTCGAACTGGGCTGCGTGGTGGGGCAAGGCAACGGCATTGCCGAGGCCATGCCCGCTGAGCGCGTGCCCGCCTGGGTGCGTGACTACCGAGGCGCCATTGGCCTGACCGCGCCGGCCGCTCCTGCGAGCACACCCTCCACTCAGAACGATACCTGACTCGCCCGCGGCCCACCGACCGGCGGGCTAGACTGCTGTCATGATTCCGCCCCAGTTCATCCAAGACCTGATCGCCAGGGTCGACATCGTTGACGTGGTCGGGCGCCACGTGGAGCTGAAAAAAGCCGGCATCAACCACAAAGGCCTGTGCCCCTTTCACGGCGAAAAGAGCCCCAGCTTCATCGTCAGTCCCAGCCGCCAGACCTACCACTGCTTCGGTTGTGGCGTGCACGGCAACGCCATTGGTTTTTTGATGGAGCACACCGGCGCCGGCTTCATTGATGCCGTGCGCGACCTGGCCCAGCAAACCGGCTTGGTGGTGCCTGAAGACGACAGTTCGCCCGAAGAGCGCCAGCGCGCCACCGCCCAGCGCGAAAAGCAGGCCACGCTGACCGACGTGCTGCAAAAAGCCGTCGACCACTACCGCGTGCAGCTCAAAGGCAACCCACGCGCCGTCGACTATCTCAAGGGCCGGGGCCTCAGTGGTGAAATTGCCGCCCGCTTTGGCCTGGGCTACGCGCCCGAGGGCTGGCGCGGCTTGGCCAGCGTCTACCCGCGCTACGACGACCCGCTGCTGGAAGAAAGTGGCTTGGTGATCGCCCAAGAGGCCGACAACGGCAACGAGGCCGACCGCAAGCGCTACGACCGTTTCCGCGACCGCATCATGTTCCCGATCCGATCGGTGCAAGGTGACGTGATTGGTTTTGGCGGCCGGGTGCTCGACAAAGGCGAACCCAAGTACCTCAACTCGCCCGAGACGCCGGTGTTCCACAAAGGGCGAGAGCTCTACGGCCTCTACGAGGCGCGCCAAGCGCTGCGCCAAAAGGGCTACGCGCTGGTGGTGGAAGGCTATATGGACGTGGTGGCGCTGGCGCAAAGTGGTTTCGGCAACGCCGTGGCCACGCTTGGCACCGCTTGCACCGCCGAGCACGTGCAAAAGCTGTTTCGCTTCACCGAATCGGTGGTGTTCAGTTTTGACGGGGACGCCGCGGGCCGCCGCGCTGCCGGCCGCGCGCTGGAAGCTGCCCTTCCCCATGCCACCGACGTGCGCACCGTGCGCTTCTTGTTTTTGCCCACCGAGCACGACCCCGACTCGTATGTGCGCAGCAACGGCCCCGAAGCCTTTGAGGCTTGCGTGCAGGCCGCCGTGCCGCTCTCGCGCCAATTGATCGAGGCAGCGCGCGACGGAGGTGATTTGTCGGCCGCCGAAGGCCGCGCCAAGCTGCTCGCCAACGCCAAACCGATGTGGAACGCCCTGCCCGACGGCGCCATCAAGCGGCAGTTGTTTGGCGAATTGGCCACCATGGGCGGGCTCACGGTGGCTGATTTGCAGGACATTTGGCGCTTGGGCGCGCCGCATGCCGCCCCGGCCACCCAGCCGAGCCGCAGCTCAGACCCGCATCGTGTCACGGCAGCCTCGCGCGGCAACGAGCCGCCCGATTTTGACGGCCCACCGCTGATGCACGACGAGAGCTGGGATGCTGGGCATGAGCCTTGGCACAACGCTGAGCCGGCCCAAGTGCCTGCCGCGCCACGGGCGCCACGCCGCGAATGGACGCCACAAGCGCCGCGCAAGGACAGCGGTTGGCGCAAAGGCGGCGGCAACGATCGTTTTCGCAAAGGCGGCCCTCGCTACGACGACGACCCGGCGGCGAGTTCGCCCGAGCACCGCCGCGCCCCGCCCAGCCCGGCCGATCAGGCCCTGCGCATGCTCTTGCTGCACGCCACCTGGTGGGACGTGCTCAGCCACGACGACCAAGAACTGCTGCACAAGCTGCCCGAGCCCCACGGCGCGCTGTGCGGCTGGCTCGAGCGCCAACTGGCCGAACATGGCGCCCAGCCCTGGGCCGTGCTGGAGCAAGGCTTGGTGGGCGAGCCGCTGCAGGCGTTTGCGCGGGGCCTGATGCCCGCCACGGCGCTGGATGACGAAACCAGCTTTGCCGACTTTCAGCGCCTGTTGGACGGCATGTGGGTGAAATTGCTGGAGGCGGAAAAAGCCAGCCTGATCGCACAAGCCGCCCACGACCCCACGGCCATCATCCGCTTGCGCGAGGTGGATCAGCTCTGGAAGCGGCGCAAAGGGCTGCTGCCGGCGGCGTGAGCTGCAGCGCCGCCCGCCCTGGCGCGCCGCGGCTTTTTGACGAACAACCGCTCGTGCCCCATAATGCGGGGTTTGTTACGCGCGGCAAGAGTGACAGCAGCACCTCCGGGCCCCGGCCACCCTCTGAACCAGGGTCCCCTCCAAGGCCACCCATTACCCGCAAGGGCTGCGCTCCATCCAAGTTCACGCGAACTTGCCCGCCACACGCCGGTTTCCGTGCCGCCAACTTTTTTTTGTAAAAAGTTTGAGCGCGCTACGCGGACGCCGGCGTGCGCATTGGTTTTCCAGACTTTGCACCCATCTGCTGAGCTCGGCATGCGCCGGCGCAGTGGGCAGTGCCACGGCGGACAACCAGGCCACGAGCCCCACACCATCCGAGGATTTGCATGACCGCGAAGAAGAGCGCTCCCGCTGAGGCAGCTGACGACACCCTGATTGGCACGGCCAAGCCCGCCAAAGCCACCAAAGCCAAGCCCGCTGCCAAAGCCGCAGCCAAGGCCACCGTGGCCAAGGACAGCGACGAACCCAAAGCCAAGCGCGGCCGCAAGCCCAAAGAAGAGACCAAGGCCAAGAAGGCCGAGGCGGTGGACGAAGACTTCTCCGACATCGAAGCCGAGCTCGAAGGCGAGCCCGAGGCTGAAGGCGAAACCGAGGCCGAAACCACCGAGGTGGTTGAAGAGGTCGACGGCGAGGTCAAGCCCAAGGCCAAGCCGCTGCGCATGAAGGTCAGCCGCGCCAAAGAGCGCGCGCTGATGCGCGAATTCGGCCTGGATGAAACCGCGCTGACCGAAGAAGAAGTCGCCAAGCGCCGCCAAGAGCTGAAGACCCTGATCAAGATGGGCAAGACGCGTGGTGTCCTGACCCACCAGGAAATCAACGACCACTTGCCCGAGAAGCTGGTCGACGCCGAAATCCTCGAAGCCATCGTGTCGATGTTGAACGACATGGGCATCGCGGTCTACGAGCAGGCGCCTGACGCGGCCACGCTGCTGATCGCTGGTGGCGGCACCACCACGGCCACCGAAGAAGAAGCCGAAGAAGCGGCCGAAGCCGCGCTGTCGACGGTGGACTCCGAGTTCGGCCGCACCACCGACCCGGTCCGCATGTACATGCGCGAAATGGGCACGGTGGAGCTGCTGACTCGTGAAGGCGAAATCGAGATCGCCAAGCGCATCGAAGGTGGCCTGCAGGCCATGATGCTGGCCATCTCGGCCTCGCCCACCACCATTGCCGAAGTGCTGGTGTACGCCGACAAGATCGCCGCTGGCGAGATGACCATCTCTGAAGTGGTGGACGGCTTTGTGTCGGAAGGCGAAGCCGACGACTACGTGGCCGAAGAAGACGTGGACTTCTTTGACGAAGACGACGACGACGACGGCAACGGCGGCTCCAAGGCCCTCACCAAGAAGCTCGAAGAGCTGAAGAACCTGGCCATGGCCAAGTTCGCCAACCTGCGCATCAACTTTGACAAGATGCGCAAGGCGTTTGAGAAGGACGGCTACAAGTCGCCCTCTTACGACAAGGCCCAGCACGCCATCAGCGCCGAGTTGATGACGATTCGCTTCACCGTGAAGACGATTGAAAAGCTGTGCGACTTGCTGCGCTCGCAGGTGGATGACGTGCGCCGCTACGAGCGCGAGCTGCGCAAGATCGTGGTCGACAAGTGCGGCATGCCGCAGGAGTACTTCATCAAGAGCTTCCCGCCCAACGCGCTCAACACCGAGTGGGCGGTCAAGGAAGTGGCATCGGGCAAGCCTTACAGCGTGATCCTGCAGCGCAACTTGCCGCCTCTGCAAGAGCTGCAAAAGAAACTGATCGACCAGCAAGCCCGCGCCGTGGTGCCGCTCGAAGACTTGAAGGGC
>JBEAOO010000204.1:0-9475 GCA_041164825.1 Pseudomonadota bacterium
GGGCGAGTTTGTCGGGAGCGTTCATCGGGCGTGTCCTTCGTGAGCCAGCGTGGTGTCAACAACAACATCAACGTGCTCCGAAGTGCCCTGAGAGAGGGGCCGTCCAACGCACCGCCAATTCGCGTCTGCACGCGGAGAGGGGGCACGCCCAAACAGGGCCTCACAGTGACAACAACAGCTCTTCTTCCGCCGGTACTAACCGGTTCAAGTTCGCGGGTTCGGTGATTCACACCATCTCAGCACGCTTGTCGCGTGTACCCCGGAGCGGGGCGAAGTGTAGCTGCGTGGTCGCGGAGTTCGCAACATGGTTTTGCGATGGTGGCCGCGCGCCCGGTTGTTGCGTGCGCTCGCGCGCCAGGCCTGGGGGCTGTGGGGCGCTGACGCTGGCGGTCCCTGCTGCGCAGGGACTGCGCTGTGCTGCTCGGTCCTGCGGGCCGGGCGCAAAACTCACTTCGCTCGGCTGCGTTCAAACAGTCGCGCCCCAGTCAGTGGTTGATGCGCGCGTTGCGCGCGGCCCGCAGGCCCTGCGCTGCTCGCCGCCAGCCACAGCGCCCCACAGCTCCCAGGCCTGGCGCGCTGGGGTGGCGCTGTGCGGCGGGTGTTGAGTCACAGCGCTCGCGGGCAAGGTTCAAGAGATCTGGGGCATCCAGCCGTTGAGGCACGGAGGCCGGCGGGATGACTCCGGCATGCCACCCAATTCGCCAGAGCGCCAGAGCGCCAGAGCGCCTGAGGCCGTGGGCCGGCGGGGCGCTGTGGCTGGCGGCGAGAAGCGCAGGGCCCCACGGCGCGCGCGCAGCGCGCATCAACCACTGACTGGGGCGCGACTGTTTGAACGCAATGAGCGCAGCGAATGCAGTGAGTTTCGCTCCCGCCGTGGGGCCCGAGCATCACAGCGGAGCCCCTGCGCCGCAGGGGCCGCCAGCGTCAGCGCCCCGCCGGCCCACGGCCTCAGGCGCGAACGCTCAACTCCAGCCCCCAGCCCCCAGCCCTCAAGCCACCACGCTCACCCCACCACGCTCAACCTCGGCACCCCAGCCGCCAATTCGCCCACCACCCCCGCCTGCCCAAACCCAGCCTCGCGGAACGCCGTCAGCACCTCCGCCACGCTGCCCGGCGCACAACTCACCAGCAGGCCGCCGCTGGTTTGCGGGTCGCTCAGCAGCGCTTGTTGCCACGCTTCCATGGCCCCGCTGACTTGCGCCCCATAACCGGCCCAGTTGCGCGCTGAGGCGCCGGTGGCGATGCCCGCTTGGGCGAAGGCCACGGCGCTCTCGATCAGCGGCAGTTGCGACAAGCGCAGCTGCGCCGCCAAACCACTGCCGCGGCACATTTCCAGCAGGTGGCCGGCCAGGCCGAAGCCAGTCACGTCGGTCATCGCGTGCACGCCGTCCAGCAGCGCCAGCGCTGTGCCCACCTTGTTGAGCTGGGTGGTGTGGCGGATCATTTCGGCGTAGCCGGCGGCATCGAGCTGGCCTTTTTTCAGTGCGGCCGACAACACGCCCACGCCCAGCGGCTTGCCCAGCACCAGCACGTCGCCGGCTTGTGCATCGGCGTTGCGGCGCACGCGCTTCGGGTGCACCAGGCCCAGCGCCACCAGGCCGTAAATGGGTTCGAGCACATCGATGCTGTGGCCGCCGGCAATGGGGATGCCGGCTTCGCGGCAGATGCTGGCGCCGCCGGCCAGGATGCGGCCGATCACGTCGACCGGCAGTTTGTCGAGCGGCATGCCCACAATCGCGAGCGCAAAAATCGGCTGGCCGCCCATGGCGTAGACGTCGGACAGCGCGTTGGTGGCGGCGATGCGGCCGAAGTCGGTCGGGTCGTCGACAATGGGGGTGAAGAAGTCGGTGGTGGCCACCAGCGCCTGGGTGTCGTTGAGGCGCCAGACGGCCGCGTCGTCGCTGGTCTCGATGCCCACCATCAGTTCCGGCGGCACCACCCCCGGCGCGCAGCGCGCCAGGATGTCGGTCAACACGCCCGGCGCGATCTTGCAGCCACAGCCGCCCCCGTGCGAGAAGCGAGTCAGTTGAATGTTGTCGTTGTTGTCCATGATTGAAGTGCCTGCGCCAGAGCGACAGAGATGCTCTGCCGAATCGCGCCCATTGTGCCGCCGCGCCCCGCGCCTTGCTGCCGACATGTGCCATGAGTGAGCGCACCCCGGTGGGCCGCAACGGCCCTGTCACGCCTGCCGACATCCCACGTTTTGACGTGCTGATCGACGCCCGCTCGCCGGCCGAGTTCGCGCTTGATCACATCCCCGGCGCCATCAACTGCCCGGTGCTCGACGACGACGAGCGCCGCATCGTCGGCACGCTCTACAAACAAACCGGCGCGTTCGAGGCCCGCCGCGTGGGCGGGGCGATGGTGGCGGCCAACCTGGCCCGGCACCTGACCGAGAAATTTGCCGACCATCCCAAGGGCTGGCGCCCGCTGGTGTACTGCTGGCGTGGCGGGCTGCGCAGCGGCTCGATGGTGACGTGGCTGCGCATGGTGGGCTGGGACGCGCAGCAGCTGGCCGGCGGCTACAAGGCCTTCCGCGCCGACGTGATCCGCCGCATCGACACGTTGGCGCCGCAACTGCAACTGCGCGTGGTGTGTGGCCCCACCGGCAGCGCCAAAACCGCGCTGCTGCACGCGCTGGCGGCCGAGGGCGCGCAGGTGCTGGACCTCGAAGGCCACGCGCGCCACAAGGGCTCGGTGCTGGGCGATGTGCCCGGTGTGCCGCAGCCCTCGCAAAAGGCGTTCGAGACCGCGGTGGCCGCGCAACTGGCGGTGTTCGATCTGAGCCAGCCCATTTTTGTGGAAGCCGAGAGCCGCAAGATCGGCCAGATCGCCCTGCCCACGGTGCTGCTGGAGCGCCTGCGCGCGAGCCCGTGCGTCGAGATCGTGGCCAGCCCCGAGGCCCGCCTGGCCTACCTGCTGCGCGACTACGCCTACCTCGGCGACGACGGCGACGCGCTGGCCGCCAAGCTCGCGCGCCTGCAGGGCATGCTGGCCAACGAGGTGCTGGCGCGCTGGCTGACTTGGGCCAAGGCGGGCGAGCTGAGCCCCCTGTTTGCCGAGCTGATGGCGCTGCACTACGACCCGCTGTATGCCCGCTCACAGCACAGCAACTACCTGCGCTTGAGCGGCGCCCAACAACTCCGCACCGATGGGCTCACGCCCGCCGACCTCGCCGCGATGGCGCGCCAATTGCTGGCCGCTGACCCCGCATCCCCGATCACTTCCGAAAGCCTCCCATGACCGCATCACGTTTCACTCCCTCGCCCCGCGCCCTGCGCTGGATCGCCGCCACCGCCTTGTCGCTGACCGCCCTGGGCGCCTCGGCCCAGCAGGTGCTGCGCGTCACCGCCATCCCCGATGAGTCGCCGACCGAGCTGGCCCGCAAGTTCGCGCCGCTGGGCCAGTACCTAGAGAGCAAGCTGGCGATGAAGGTCGAGTGGACGCCGGTGACCGACTACGCCGCGGCCGTCGAATCGCTGATCAACAAAAAGGTCGATCTGGCTTGGTTTGGCGGCTTCACCTTTGTGCAGGCCAGCGTGCGCTCGGGCGGCAAGGTGATCCCGCTGGTGCAGCGCGAAGAAGACGAAAAGTTTCGCTCCGTGTTCATCACCGACGCCGCCAGCGGCATCAAGACCCTGGCCGATTTGAAGGGCAAGACGCTGAGCTTCGGCTCGGCCAGCAGCACCTCGGGCCACCTGATGCCGCGCAGCGCGCTGCTGGCCGCCAAGGTCAACCCCGAGACCGACCTGAAGCGCATCGCGTTCTCGGGCGCGCATGACGCGACGATTGCCGCCGTGGCCAGCGGCAAGGTCGATGCCGGCGCGCTCAACATCTCGGTGTGGGAGAAGTTTGTGGCCGACAAGAAGGTGGACCCGGCGCAGACCAAGGTGTTTTTCACCACCGCGCCTTACTACGACTACAACTGGACCGTGCACGCCGACATGCCGGTGGCCTTGCGCACCAAGCTGCAGCAAGCCTTTTTGGCGCTCGACGCCAGCACGCCGCAAGGCAAGGAAATCTTGGGCCTGCAGCGCGCCACGCGTTTCATCCCCACCTCGGCCGACAACTACACCGCCATCCGCGGCGCGGCTGAAAACGCCGGTTTGCTGAAGTGAGTTTGACCGCTGCGGCGACGGCGGGCGCTGTGCCCGCCATCGAGCTGCAAGCACTCGATGTGGCGGCCGTGGCCGGCGGCGCGGGTGCGGTGCTGCATGGTCTGAACCTGCACATCGCCCCGGGCGAGCAGGTGGCCGTGATTGGCGCCTCGGGCTCGGGCAAGAGCACGCTGCTGCTGGCGCTGGCCGCGGCCGTGCCGCCGCTGGCGGGCGAGTTGCGGCTGTGGGGCCAATCGCCCTGGGCGCTGGGCCACGCCGCACGCCAAGCCTTGCGTGGCCGCTTGCTGCTGGCGCCGCAAACGCCGCCGCTGCCGCCGCGCCAACGCGTGGTGAGCGCGGTGCTGGCCGGGCGCTTGCCGGGGCGCGGTTTGCTCAGCAGCTTGCGCATGCTGTGGCAGCCGCGTTTGAACGCCGACGAGGCCGGCCGTGCGTTGCAGGCGCTGGCCGCGCTCGACCTGGCCGACAAGCTCTGGCTGCGCGTGGACCGCCTCTCGGGCGGCGAGCGCCAGCGCGTGGGCCTGGCGCGCGCGCTGGTGTCCGACGCCGCGCTGTGGTTGATCGACGAGCCGCTCTCGGCGCTCGACCCGACCCGCGCGCGCCACACGCTGGCCGCGCTCTGCGAGGCCGCGCGCGCGCAACAGCGCACGCTGGTGTGCAGCCTGCACCAGGTTGATTTGGCGCTGGCGTTGTTCCCGCGCGTGATCGCGCTGCGCGAGGGCCGGGTGGTGTTTGATGGCCCGGCCAGCGGGCTCGATGCGCAGCAGTTGCAGGCGCTGTACGGCATCGATGGCTTGTCGGTGTCGGCGGATGCCGCCGCGACGGAGCCCGTGCCGGGCGACACCGCCGCGCTGCCGCGCACCATGTGCCGATGAGCGCGTTTCCAACCCTGCAGAGGGACGCGCCGCTGCCCCACCGCGACCCCGCCGCGCTGCGCCGTTGGGCCACGCTGCTGGTCGCCGCCGTGTTGCTGTGGCCGCTGCTGGTGTGGACCGAGTTTCAGCCGTGGACGCTGTGGGATGCGCGCAGCCTGAAGGTGGCCGGGCGCTTCATCGCGTCCTTCATCCCGCCGCGTCACGACGCTGAGTTTTTGCGCGAGCTGGCATTCAACACCTGGCGCACCGTGGCCATCGCCACCGCGGGGTTGACGCTGGCGATGCTCGTTGCCGTGCCCGCCGCCTTGGCCGTGAGTACGCGGCTGAGCATCAGCGCGCTGGCCGGGCACATGGCGCCGCTGCCGGCCGCGCTGCGCCAGTTGCTGCGCTGGGCGCTGGTGGTGTTGCGCTCGATCCCTGAGCTGGTGTGGGCGCTGGTGTTTGTGCGCGTGGTGGGCCTGGGCCCCACGGCCGGTGTGCTGGCCATCGGCATTGCCTACGGCGGCATGCTGGGCAAGGTCTACGCCGAGATTTTGGACAGCCAAGATGCCGCGCCCTCGCAAGCCTTGCTGCGCAGTGGCTGTGGCCGATTGCAGGCCTTTGTGTTTGGCGCGTTGCCGCAGGCGGCGGGCGAGCTGCTGAGCTACACCGTCTACCGCTGGGAGTGCGCGGTGCGCTCGTCGGTGGTGTTGGGTTTTGTGGGCGCGGGGGGCTTGGGCCAAATGCTCGACACCGCGGCCAAGATGTTTGCCGGCCCGGAGGTGAGCGCGATCTTGATCGTGTTCATGCTCTTGGTGGCGGGCAGCGACCGCTTGAGCGCTTGGCTGCGCGGGATGGTGGACTGATGGCCTTGCCTGCTCCAGATCTGATGCCCGCGCCGCCGGTGGATGCCTCGCGTCGCCACGCGCTCTGGGCCGCGCTCGGTGTGCTGGCGCTGGTGGTGGCCAGTTTCGTGTCGCTCGACCTGCGCTGGGCCGAGTTTTTGGGCGCAGGCGCGATGGCCAAGATGGGCGAGTTTGTGCGCAGCTTTGTGCCACCCGAGACCACGCCGGCCTTTGTGCGCAAGGTGGCCGGCGCCACGCTGGAGACGCTGGCCATGTCGCTGCTGGGCACGCTGCTCGCTGCCTTGGCGGGCCTGCTGTTGGCGCTGCCTGCCGCCAGTCGCCACGTGGCCGTGCGCGGGCCGGCGCGGCTGCTGCTCAACGCGCTGCGCTCGGTGCCCGAGCTGGTGTGGGCGGCGCTGCTGCTGGTGAGCGCGGGCCTGGGGCCGTTTCCCGGCACGCTGGCACTGGCGCTGCACACCAGTGGTGTGCTCGGCCGCTTGTTCGCCGAGAGCATTGAAAACGCGGCGCCCGAACCTGCACTGGCCCTGCGCGTGCGCGGTGTGCCGGCCGCGCAGGTGTTCTTGTTCGCCACGCTGCCGCAAATCACGCCGCAGCTGCTCTCCTACAGCCTCTACCGCTGGGAGAACAACATCCGCGCTGCGGCGGTGCTGGGCGTGGTCGGCGCGGGCGGGCTGGGTCAGATGCTGAGCTACCACCTGAGCCTGTTCCAGATGCACGAGACCAGCACCGTGCTGATCGCGATGGTGGCCTTGGTGGCGCTGGTGGATGGGCTCAGCGTGGCGGCGCGGCGGGTGCTGGGGCGTTGAACTCGCAGGCGCGAACGCTCCACCCTCAGCACTCAGCACTCAACGTCCAGCGCTCAGCCCAAAGCGCACCAACTCGCCAAGCCTCACAACGACCGTTGCCGATTCGCCAGCGGCGGGTTCTTGGCAAAGTAGCGGCCAATGCCGGTGCTCAGCGCCGTCACCAGTTGCGCCTGGTAATCGGGGTCGCGCAGCTTGGATTCTTCGCCCGGGTTGGAGATGAACGCGGTCTCGACCAGGATGGACGGGATGTCGGGCGCCTTGAGCACCGCAAAACTCGCCTGCTCGACCTTGCCTTTGTGCAACTGGCCGACACGGCCAATCTGGCCCAGCACTTCTTTGCCGAGTTGCAGGCTGTCTTTGATTTGCGCTGTGGTGCTCATGTCGAGCAGGGCGCGGGCGATGGCCGGGTCTTTGGCGCCGAGGTTCACGCCACCCACCAAGTCGGCGGCGTTTTCGCGCTGCGCCATCCAGCGTGCGGCGGTGCTGCTGGCGCCGCCTTGCGAGAGCGCAAACACCGACGCGCCGCGCGCCTCGGGCGTGAAAAACGCATCGGCGTGGATGCTCACAAACAGGTCGGCCTGCACACGCCGCGCCTTGCGCACGCGCTCGCCCAGCGGCACAAAGAAGTCGCCATCGCGCGTGAGCATGGCGCGCATGCCGGGGCGGGCGTTGAGCGCGTCGCGCAGCTTCAGCGCCACGGCCAGCACCACGTCTTTTTCGCGCAGGCCGCTGGGGCCCACGGCGCCGGGGTCTTCGCCGCCATGGCCGGGGTCGAGGGCCACGACGATCAATCGGTTGACGCTGTTTTGCACGGCCGGCGGCACGTCTTCGGGCGCTGGCGTTTGCTGCGGCGCTGCCGTGGCGGTAGGCTTGCCACTGCCGCTGGCCACGCGCGTTGCGGGCTTGGCCTTGAGCGGCGCGTTGCTGGCCGCAGGCGCAGGCAGCGGCGGCACATTCATGCGGCCGATGAACTCGCCGAGCGCGTCTTGCACCGATTGCGCGGCCTGCTGCTCGGCGGCCTCTTTGTCGCGGATCAGCGCCAGCAGCGGGTCGTGTTCTTGCGTGGGGTAGAGGTCAAACACCAGCCGGTGCTGGTAGGCGGCAATGGGCGTGAGCGCAAACTGCTGCGGCGCAATCGGCTGCTTCAAATCGACCACCAGGCGCACGATGCGCGGCTGGTTTTGGCCGACGCGGATGCCGGCGATGTAGGGGTCGTCCGCGCGCACCTTGCCCACCAGCTCGCGCAGCGCGGGGCTCAGCTCCAGGCCCTCCACGTCAATCACCAAACGCGGCGGGTTGTCGGCAAAAAAGTGGTCGGCCTTGAGCGCCGTGTCGGATTCGAGCGTGACCCGCGTGTAGTCGGCCGCCGGCCACACGCGCACCGCCACGATGCTGGCGCCCCAGGCGATGTCGGCCGCACCCAGTGTGAGCGCCAGTGCACCCATCTGGCGCAAGGCCGAACGGCGCGTGGGTGGCGTGGGCACGCAGAGGGCGCGAGGGCGGTTCACGACAGCAGCTCCAGGCCGCGCGGCGTCAAGGCCTCAAACAGCGCGCCGCGGCTGTCTTCCGCGCCATCCACGTCCAGCGGGTTGAGGGTGATGCTCAGGTCGGGCACCGGCAGCAGACCCGCTGCCTTCTCGGGCCACTCGGCCAGCTTGAGCCCGGGCTGCGCGTAGACATCGCGGAAGCCCGCGTCTTCAAACTCCTGCGGGTCGTTGAAGCGGTAGAAGTCAAAGTGCCAGGCGGGCAGGCCCCCGTCCGGCAAGGGATAGGTCTCCATCACCGCATAGGTGGGGCTCTTGATGCGGCCCGTCACACCCAGGGCTTGCAGCAGGTGGCGGGTGAAGGTGGTTTTGCCCGCGCCCAGCGTGCCGTGCAGCTCGATCACCGCTTGGCGCAGGGCCGGGCGCGCGGCCAAAGCCTGCGCAGCGGCGGCGCACGCAGCCTCGTCGGCCCAGTGTTGCTGGCGGCTTTCTAGAATCGCTGGATGAGCGTGGTGCAAAACGGTGGTCCTGAGGGCAGTGGTGGTGAAGCGGGCGAAGCCCTGCTGCGGCAGCTGCGTGCCTGGGCCGCCGTGCTCGGATTTTCCCAGATCGGCGTGGCCGATGTGGATTTGCGCAGCGCCGAGCCGGGTTTGATGGCCTGGTTGGCCCAGGGGTTCCATGGCGAGATGGGCTACATGGCCCAGCACGGGCTCAAACGCGCGCGCCCGGCCGAGCTGGTGCCGGGCACGGTGCGGGTGATCACGGCGCGCATGAACTACCTGCCTGCGGCCACGCCGGACGGTTGGCAGGCCGTGGAATGGCAGCGCCTGGACACGCCCGGCGCCGCAGCGGTGTCGATCTATGCCCGCGGCCGGGATTACCACAAGGTGTTGCGCAACCGCCTGCAAAAGCTGGCTGAGCAACTCGCTGCCGCCGTGGGCCCGCTCGGCCACCGTGTGTTCACTGATTCGGCCCCGGTGCTGGAGGTGGAGCTGGCCAGCCGCAGCGGCATCGGCTGGCGCGGCAAACACACGCTCACGCTCAGCCGCGATGCGGGCTCCACCTTTTTTCTCGGCGAGATTTATGTGGACCTGGCGCTGCCGCTGACCGCGCCCGAGGCCCCGCACTGCGGCAGCTGCAGCGCCTGCATCGATGTGTGCCCCACACAAGCCATCGTCGCGCCCTACCGGGTGGACGCGCGCCGCTGCATCAGCTACCTCACCATCGAGCACGACGGGCCCATCCCGGTCGAGTTTCGCGCGGCCATCGGCAACCGCATTTACGGCTGCGACGACTGCCAGCTCGCCTGTCCCTGGAACAAATTTGCCCAACGCAGCACGCTGCCCGACT
>JBEAOO010000205.1:0-4660 GCA_041164825.1 Pseudomonadota bacterium
AACACCAGCGTGGTGACGATGGCCGGGCGCAGCAGCGGCAGCACCACGCGGCGCAGCGTGCTGAGCGTGCCCGCGCGCAAGGTGGCCGAGGCCTCGTCCAGCGTTTTGTCGACCTGCGCCAGCGCCGCCACCCCGGCCCGCACGCCCACCGGCATGTTGCGGAACACAAAACACAGCACCAGGATCAACAAGCCCCCGGTGAGCTCCAGCGGCGCCGTGTTGAAGGCGACGATGTAGGCCACGCCGATCACCGTGCCGGGCACCGCAAAGCTCACCAGCGTGAGGAACTCGAACGCGCGCCGGCCAGCAAAACGATGGCGCGTGATCACATAGGCCGCGAGCAAGCCCAGCACCGCCGTGACCGGTGCCGAGAGCGCTGCCACCTCGACGGTGGTGAACAGGCTGTTCCAGGCCGAGCCGGTGAAGGTGGGCAGCCAGCTCGTCCACTCCACGCCAAAGCCCGAGCTGAAGTGGGCGGTCGACCAAGTCATGTCGCCGCGGCCAATGTCTTTGACAAAGCCGCCGGTCAAGATCACCGCGTAACAGGCCAGCGTGAACACCATCCACAGCGCCGACACGCTCAGGCACACGCGGCCCAGGCCGGTGGGCAGCGTGGCTGCGATGCCACCATCACCCTTGCCACTCACCGTCACGTACGACGCCTTGCCGAGCCAGCGCTGCTGCAGCCAAAACGCCAGCAGCGTGAAGGCCAGCAGCACCATGGCCAACACGGCGGCGCGGCCTGGGTCGTTTTGCGCGCCAGCCACCGCAAAGAAGATCTTGGTCGACAGCACCTCGAAATTGCCGGCCAGCACGATCGGGTTGGCGAAATCGGCCAAGCTCTCGACAAACCCGAGCAAGAACGCATTGGCCAAGGCCGGGCGCAGCAGCGGCCAAGTGACGGTGCGGAACACGCGAGCGCGAGAGGCGCGCAGCGTTTGCGCGGCTTCTTCGAGTGACGGGCTGACGGCAGCGAGCGCGCCATGCAAGAGCATGAAGGCGACCGGCGTGAAGCTCAGCAGCTGAGCCAGCGTGACCCCCGGCAAGCCATAAATCCAGCGCGAGCGCGGCAGCTCAAACGCCGCGCTCAACCAGGTGGTGACCAGCCCGGTGCGGCCAAACAGCACCACCAGTGCCAACGCGATCACGAACGGCGGCGTCACCAGCGGCAGCACCGACATCAACCGAAACAGGCCCGGCAAGCGCAAGCCGCCACGGTGCGCGGCCAAGGCCAGCACCAGGCCCACCAAGGTGGACAGCGCGCCGACGATGCAGGCCAGCAGCGCCGAATTGATGGCCACCCCACAGCTCAAGCCGCCGCCGGTGAAGCAGGCCAGCGACCAGATGTCGGCCGTGAACAATCGCGCCAGGGCGATGCCCGGCGCGAAGTGCCCATCGTCGGCCAGCAGCGCCGCAAACAAGGAGCGCCCCACCGGGTAGAACACGAACAGCCCGAGGCTGCTGGCGATCAGCACCACGATGCTGGCGACAGTGACATCACCGCCAAAAGCGCCGCGCTGCGCCAAACCGCGGGCCAGCAGCATCACCAAGGCCAGCGCGATCAGCCCCGAGCCCCAGCCCCAAGGGGCCCCCGGCGGACCCGCGGCAAAACCGGCCGCCAAGCCCGCAAGCAGCAGCCCCGCGCTGCCGACCGCGGCCACGGTTGCAACAGCGGGCTTCACTTGCGCTGCGTCGAAACGTCAGCGTCCCACTTGCTCAGCAAGCGCTTGCGCTCGGCCGAGGAGCCGTACTTCACGAAGTCATACGGGATCAACTTGATCTCGTTGAGCTTGGGCGCTTGCGCTGGCACCGCGGACTTCTTGTTGGACGGCACCTGGTAGCTCACGCCCGCGGTGGCACCAATGGCTTGCGCCTCGGGCGAGAGCGCCCAGTCGTACCACTTGCGCGCATTGGCCAGGTTTTTGGCGCCCTTGATGATGCTCATGCTGCCGATCTCATAACCCGTGCCTTCGCAGGGCGAGACGATCTTGACCGGCGCACCGCCAATGGCCTGCACCACCGCGTCGTGCTGGAAGGTGATGCCCACCAGCGATTCGCCCGTGGCCACCGCACGCGCCGGGGCCGCGCCCGACTTGGTGTACTGGTTGACGTTTTTGTGCAGCGCTTTGAGGTAGTCGAAGGCCTTGGCCTCGCCCATGATTTGCACCAGGGTGGCGAGCATCGTGTACGAGGTGCCCGAGGAGTTGGGGTTGGCCACCTGCACCTCGTCCTTGTACTCGGGCTTGATCAGATCGGCCCAGCACTTGGGCTCGGCCAGCTTGCGCTTTTTGAGCTCAACGCTGTTGTAGCTGTAGCCCAGCGCGCCGGCGTAAATGCCCACGGTGCGGAACTCGGCGGCGCGCGCTTGTTTGACGGCCCAGTCCTGCAGCTCGTTCAGCCGCGGCGACACGTACGGGTCGGTCAGGCCTTCTTCGGCGGCTTGCAAATGCGGGTCGCCGGTGCCGCCCCACCAGATGTCGCCGCGCGGGTTGGCCGCCTCGGCCTTGATCTGCGCGTAAAACTCGCCCGAGCTCTTGCGCGTCATCGACACCTTGATGCCGGTGGCCTTCTCAAACGCGTTGACCATCGGCCGGCACCACTCTTCTTGCACCGTGCAATACACCACCAGCTCGCCCGAGGCCGCATGGGCCGCCAGCGGAGAGAGCAGGGTGAACGCGGCAACAGCGCCAAGGGCCCAACGACGGGCGGTGGAGGGGTGACTCATGGTGTGTCTCCTTGTGGGTGTTGTGTGTGAGAGCGTGAGCGCCGCGGCACTCACCGAACGATGAATCAGCGCGGCATCAACGGCGCAACGGCCAGCACATCGGCCAGCGGCTGCGCCAGCGCGTGGTTGGTGGCGACGAGCGCGTTGCCGTGCGCCAGGCCGTCGTCCGCAAAAAAATCATTGGTGTGGCCGCCGGCCTCGTGCACGAGCAGGATGCCGGCCGCGCAGTCCCAGGCATTGATGTGCATCTCGGCATAGGCCTCAATGCGGCCGGCGGCCACATCGGCCAGGCCCAGCGCGCCCGAACCGGCGCGGCGCATGGCGCAGCCGGTGTGCATCACGCGGCCCACCATGGCGAGGTAGTCGGCGGTGCTGCGGCGGGTGGACCAGCCGCACTCCACGGTGGCCGCACCCATCTCGGCAATGGGGCTGACCTGCAAACGCTCACCGTTGAGCCAGGCGCCGCCGCCGCGGGTGGCGAAGTACAGGCGCTCGTGGCTGGGATCGTGCAGCGCGCCCATCACGGGCACCCCGTTTTCGAGCAGGCCAATGGACACGCAGTAGTGCGCGATGCCGCGGGCGTAGTTGGCGGTGCCGTCGATCGGGTCGATGATCCAGACGCGCTCACCGGCGCGGCCGTGGCTGGCGCCGCCGGCTTCTTCACCAATCACGGTATCGTCGGGGAAGCGCGCGGCGATCGCGTCGCGAATGAAGCGCTCGACCGCCAGATCCATCTCGGTCACCACATCGTGGCGGCCTTTGCTGGCCGTGGGCGAGGCGCCAAAAGTGGTGTGGGCCAGCCGACCGGCGTCAACGGCCAGCTGCTGCAAAAAATCGGCGCGAGGCATGTTCAGGGGAGGCTCCTGTGACAACACCCTGACGGGAAACGACAGCCGACCCCACCGCTGGAGCCGCACCCGCCTATGTCATGGAATTGTCACAATCGCAGCATCGCCGCAAGCGCGCGTGCAGCGCCTGAGGATCTACCCCTAGCGGTTTTTCGGGCACGGCGAACGGCAGTCCGTTCGCCCTCGGCCACTCACGCCGTGGCCGTGCGCCGCGCCACCACGCGCTTGACCTTGCCACTGCGCCCGCGCGGCAGCGGCCCGGGTTCGAGCACCACCTTCATCGGCTTCAGGCCCTGCGCGCGCGCAAAGGCCTTGAGGGCGTGCTGGCAGCGTGCGCTGGCCAGCGCGGCCTCATCGCCTTTGAGATCGAGCCGCAGCACCAAGGTGTTGCCCTCGCGCTGCTCCAACTGGAAGTCGAACACGCCCGCGTCTTCCTCCATCACGGTGGAGAGCGCCAGTGGCAGCAGCATCACCGCGCGGCCGTCTTGGCCGTCCATCCAGATCGGGTCGTCCACGCGCCCATCGACCTCAATGCGCGGCAGCATCGAGCCGCACTCGCAGCCCGGCGCGTGCATGCGGATCTGGTCGCCCAGGTCGTAGCGCACCAGCGGCTGCACCTGGTTGGCAAGATTGGTGAGCAGCGTGGTGTGCGAGAGCTCGCCGGGCGCCACCGCCCGCCCCTGCGCATCGACCGGCTCCAGGATCACCCAATCGGCGTTCACGTGCAGGTGGCCGTGGCTGCACTCCCAGCCCATGCACAAGAACTCCGAGGCACCGTAGTGGTTGCGCACGGAAGTGCCAAACACGTCTTGCACGTGCTGGCGGGCGGCATCGGTCAGCGTCTCGCCACCGGTCCAGATTTCTTTGGGGCGGATGTCGAGGTCGCCGCGCGCAGCCAGCTCGGCCAACATCACCGCCGCGGTCGGGTAGGTGGCGACGATGCTGGGGTTGAAGTCGTTGAGCTGCGCCACCAGCTCGGCCGGGCTTTGCAGAATCGAAAAGCTGCGCGAGGTTTGGCCCAGCCACGGGTTGTTGCGGCGCTGACGCAGCAGCGACACCTGGCTCGCAAAATGGCCATTGATGGCGC
>JBEAOO010000206.1:0-5268 GCA_041164825.1 Pseudomonadota bacterium
TAGCGAGGTCGGTGTTCGGAGCGCTGTGCCGCATTCGCTTTGCTACGTGTCCCCCGCCGGCCTGCGGCCAGCTCCTCCTCTACCTCCGCAAAGCGAATGCGGCACAGCGCTCCCTGAACCAGTTGCGGCATGCCACAACGACGCACGCCTCGATGCTTGCAGGAGCGGTGATGGGCCGGGCCGATGTGCGCAGGTCCAGGGGGACTGGGCCGACCGAAGGGAGGACCAGGAGGACACGGAGCACATCGGCCCGGCCCATCGCCGCTCTCGCGCAGATCGCCGAACGGGAAGCCTTCGAAACGGACCTGGCCTCAGGTCAATGGCGTCATCGTCCCATTCAAATCTCGACTTGAACGCCGACTCAAACCCCCAACCAAGCCTTGCGTTTGGCCAACTGCGGCTTGAGCAGTTTGTCGTGCAAGCCGAGTTGCACGGCGCCGCGCGAGGGGTCGTCGGCGGGGAGCGTGAGGGCCAGCGCATGCAGGCGTTGATCGCGCGACACCAGCAAGCGCGCCGGCACACCGGGAGTGAGGAGGCGCGCCGCGTCGTCGAGCCGGCGCAGGCGCCAGTCGTCCAGCGCCAGCAGCTCGTCGCCCGCATACACACCGGCCTGCTGGGCCGCACCGGCGCTCAGCACATGGGTGGCGCGCACGCCGGTGAGCGCACTCTCGCTCACGCGCAGGCCCAGACGCTGGGCCAGGGTGCCGGCGGCGTGGGTCCAGCGCAGGCCCAGGGCTTCGAGCGTGGCTTGCAGCGGCAACTCACCGGGGCGGTGCACCCAGGCGCTGAGTTGTGGCACCAGGCTGCGCGCCAATACCGCGCCGGCCACGTCGGACACGGCCAGCAAAATGTCTTCTTCGCCAATCGGCCCGCCGTGGCTGCGCAACCAGAGGCGGCGCATCACGTCGTCGAGGCTGCCGCGCTCGGCCTGGCGCAGGCTCACATCGAGCAGCAGCGCCACCAGCGAGCCCTGGGTGTAGTAGCTGACGGTGGCGTTGGGCGAGTTCTCGTCGGGGCGGTAGTACTTCACCCAGGCGTCAAAACTGGCTTGCGCCACGCTGTGTTGGTGGCGGCCCGGCGTGGCCAACACGCTGGTGATGGTTTTGCTGAGCAGGCCCAGGTAACGCGGCGCATCGATGAGGCCGGTGCGCAGCAAAAACTGATCGTCGTAGTAGGAGGTGAAGCCCTCAAAAAACCACAGCAAGCGGGTGTGGTTTTCGCGGCTGTAGTCGATGCGGGCGAGCTCGGCCGGGCGCAGGCGCTTGACGTTCCAGGTGTGGAAGTACTCGTGGCTGATGAGGCCGAGCAAGGTGACGTAGCCGTCAGGCGTCTCAGGCCGGCCGCGCGCGGGCAGGTCGCGCCGGGCGGCAATCAGCGCGGTGCTGGCGCGGTGCTCCAGGCCGCCGTAGCCTTCGTCCACCGCGTTGAGCAAAAACACATAGCGCTCGAACGGCGGCGGGGCCACCTCGCCGCCTTTGCCGGCGTGCCAAAAAGCGATCTCGGCCTCGCAGATGCGCTGGGTATCGGCCAGCAGGCGGCCACCGTCGACATCGGGCAAGGCGCCGGTGACGATGAGCTCGTGCGGCACGCCGTGGGCGGTGAAGCGCCCACGCCAAAACGTGCCCAGCTCCACCGGGTGGTCCACGAGTTCGTCGTAGTCGGCGGCTTCGTAATCGCCCCAACCGGCAGCGTTGACCTTGCGCGAGGGCAGCGAGGTGGCCACCTGCCAACCAGCTGGCGCATCGGCCAGCGTGAGGCGCTGCGGCTCGCTGTCGCGGCCGGTGACGCGCAGGCACAGGCTGGTGCTGTTGAAGAAGCCGCGCTGCGCATCGAGCCAGGCGGTGCGCACCGAGTTGTCCCAGGCGTAAACGAGGTAGGTGATGGTGAGCGCGCCGCGGCCGGTGCAGCGCAGTTGCCAGGTGCTTTTGTCGGTTTGCAGCAGCGGCACATCGCTGGCGCCCTGGCTGGCCTGCAGGCCGCTGAGTTGGCGGCCGAATTCGCGCACCATGTAGCTGCCTGGGATCCACACCGGCAGGCTGACCTCCACCTCGGGGCCCGGCTGCGGCACGGTGAGCGTGACGCGGAACTGGTGGGCGTGAACGTCGGCGATGCTGATGCGGTGGCTGATCATCTCGGGGGGTCCGGTGCGGGAAATCAGGAGGCGATACGCAGCGCGGCGCGCTGCCCAAAGGAGATCAGCTGCCGGCAGCGCCGATGAAGCAGGCCAGGCTGGCCACGGCCGTCAGGCGAAAGCGCAGCGTCAACCACGCGCCGATGCCGTGCGCCGGGTAGGCGCGGCGGTCCACCAGGTAGCAGAGCACCAGCATCACGCCGTGCACCACCAGGCCCGCATAAGCCGGCATCACCACGGCAATCCAGGCGAACAGCGAGGCGGCCACCCCCCAACCAAAGCGCGCCGGCGCCGGGTCGGCATGGCGCATGCCGAGGCCCCAGTGGATGCCGCCGAGGAAGGACACGATGATGGCGGCGTAGGCCGACAAGGCGTTGGCCACGTAGGGATGGACATCGGGCCGCACCAGCCACACCAGCAAGGCGCCCACCACAAAAGGAATCAGCCCGGCGTGCCCGAGGCGCAGGGCCACCGGGTTGGGCGCGGTGAGGCCGGCGGGCAGGGGCGTCAAGGTCGAGGCGGGCGTGGTCAAGGGCAGGCTCCCATCACCCGGGCGGGTGGGTGTGGGTGGATTGTGTACTCAGCGCCCAGGCCTCAGCGGCAAGCGGCGTGCAAAATGCCCCGATCCCCAAGCCGGGCGCGCGCGATTCCTGACAGGTGGAACCGGCGGTGGACGCTCACGGCGATTCGACACAGCCGCAGCCAGAGTGAGGCAGGGCGCCATCCGCCGCCCACATGGGACCGGCGATGCACGCCGCCAACACTGAAAGCACACACCGCGCCGCCCGCGCCACATCTTGGCCCTGTCAGAGGCCCGCGTGGCGGGCTGCCGGGGCGCGCCCGTGCCGCCTCACTTGGCGCGGATGGTGACGGGCACGCTCAGCTGCGTCACCATGCCGCTGGAGCCCTTGGCGCTGACGCTCAGCGTGTAGCTGCCGGTGACCGGGCGCAGCCAGGTGATCAACAGCGATGCGCCACTGCCAGCGAAAGTCATGCCCGAGGGCGCGCCCGAGATCGTCACGGTGAGGGAGCCGCTGTTCGGGTCGACAAAGGTCATGGTGCCCTTGAGCGTCACGCCGGCCACGCCGCTCAGGGCGGAGGCGGTCACCACCGGCGGCGCCACGCGCGCCACCACCAGCGTGATCACGCCCGTGCCGCTGAGGCCGGTGCTGGTGTTTTTGGCGGTCACGGTGACGGCGTAGGTGCCGGCCACCGGGCTGGCCCAGGTGAGCACACCGCTGCCGCTGATGGCCAGGCCGGCGGGCGCATTGACCAGCGTGTAGCTGTTGGCCGTGCCACCCGTCACCGCCACGGCGGCGCTCAAAGCGGTGCCGGCTTTGCCGTTGACGGTGGCCGCCACCACCATCGGGGCCACGGCCGGGGTCAGCACCGTGACGGCAAACGCGCCCTGGCCGCTGAGGCCGGTGACGTTGTCGCGCGCGGTGACGGTGACGCTGTAGCTGCCCGCCACCGGGTTGGGCCAGCTGACACCACAGGTGCCGCTGATCACCATGCCGGCCGGCGCACCGGCCAGGGTGCAGGTGTAGGCGTTGCCCGTGACCACCGGCACGCTGAAGCTGAGCGCCGTGCCCACCTTGCCGCTGATGGCGCTGCCACTGACTTGCGGCGCCGCAGGCACCACCGACGAGCCGGAGAGCGACGCCAGCAAGGCGCTGGCGTTGGGCGAGCCCAGGCCACTGGGTGCGTCGTAGCCGGCCTTGGCCACGCAGGTGGCGCAGCTGCCGTTGGCGCCTGAGACGATGTCGCTGAACGCGGCCGCGTAGTAGCCCGGCACGGCGGCGATCTGGCTGTAGAGCGCGCTGTGCGGCGCGCCCAGCACGGCCTTGCCCGCCCGGGCTCGCATGGCGTTGGCCGAGGCCAGCAAACCCGCCCACTGCGGGGTGGCGAGGCTGGTGCCGCCCACACTGACCCAGCTCACGCTGGACGCGCCCGGCGCCATCACGCCCACGTACTGCCCGGTGGACGAATCGGCGTTGAAGGCCACATCGGCCACGCCGCGTTTGCCCAAGCTGCCCACGCCGGGCACACCGGTGGTTTGGTAGCTCGGGGTGGCGGTGTAGGCGCTGACACCGCCGCCGGCCTTGGCCCAGGCCACTTCGCGGCGGGCGCCGCTGCCGGTCCAGGTCAGCGTGGTGCCGCCCACGGCCAGCACCTTGGTCGAGACCGCCGGCCACGCCACCTGCGCGCCCGCGTCACCCGTGGCGGCGAGGTAGCTCATGCCTGCGCCAGTGAAGGCGCTGTCGAGCGAGGCGGTCCAGCTGCCTTCGGTGGCGCCGAAACTCATCGACACCACCCCCGGCCCCATCGCATTGGCCAGCTTGATGGCGCCCACCAAGCTGCTGGTGGACGGGTCAGCGGCCTCGATCAACACGATGCGCGCCAGCGGCGCCGTGGCGTGGGCCCACTGCACATCGAGCGCGATCTCGGTGGCCCAACTGGCGTCGTAGGCGGGTGCGGTGGCCGTCATGCCGGCCGCGGCGGTGCTGTACACCACCGAGAAGGTGCAGCCCGCGCTGGCCGATGCCGCCGCCAGCGGCAAGCTGGCGTTGGTGGCCAGGGGTGTGGCCCTGCAGGCCGGCAGGCCAAACTTGCTGTTGAAGGCCGTCAATTCCGCGAAGGCGTTGGCGTTGTGCCGGGCATTGACGATGTAGATGGTTTGCCCCGCACCCAGTTGCGCGGCCTGCTCGGCCGTGGGTGTGACGCCTGCGGCCGGCAAGCCCGGCAGGCCATACGCAGCGCGGATTTGGGCCGGCGTGTAGATGGCCACCGAGGTGCTGGCGGCCAGCGGCGACACGCTGGCGCGCGTGGCCAGCACCTCACCGCGCGCCACCGCCGCGGCGTGGGCGCGCTCGGTGCGTTGCACCGTGTCGAGGGTCAGGCCACGGGTGGGCAGGTCGGCCAGCTCGGCGGGCACGGTTTGCTCGCGCGGCGGGCGCAGAGCGCTGGCCATGTTGTCTCGCGCATCGGCGTCATCGGGCGCGCTCAGGGCGACCGGCGCCATGTGGAAGCTGGGCGCCACCACCACCTCGGCCGCATCGGCGGGCAAGTCGTCGGCCGGCGGGTCGAGCGTGAGCACGACCACGGCCGACACCACCTCGGCGTCCGCCGGTGCGGCA
>JBEAOO010000207.1:0-36122 GCA_041164825.1 Pseudomonadota bacterium
GACGAGATCGCCCGCCAGATGCGCCTGCGCGATCTGGGCGGCCTGATCGTGGTCGACTTCATCGACATGGAAGAGAGCAAGAACCGCCGCGACGTGGAAACGCGTCTGCGCGATGCGCTCCGCCAAGACCGCGCCCGCGTGCAGTTCAGCACCATCAGCAAGTTCGGCCTGCTCGAACTCAGCCGCCAGCGCCTGCGCCCGGCGCTGAGCGAAGGCTCGCACATCACCTGCCCGCGCTGCAACGGCACCGGCCACATCCGCGACACCGAATCGTCGGCGCTGCAGATCTTGCGCATGGTGCAAGAAGAGTCGATGAAGGACAACACCGCCGCTGTGCACGTGCAAGTGCCGGTGGAAGTGACCTCGTTCCTGCTGAATGAGAAGCGAACCGAGATCACCAAGATTGAGCTCAAGCAGCGCGTCACCGTGCTGCTGGTGCCCAACAAGAACCTCGACACGCCAAACTACCGCCTGGAGCGCCTGCGCCACGACGACCCGCGCCTGGAAAACCTGCAGGCCAGCTACACGATGATCGACGACGTCGAAGACGACGTGGGCATCACGCGCCGTGAAAAGACCAAGCCCAAGCAAGAGCCGGTGATCAAAGGCATCTTGCCCGAGACCCCCGCGCCCGTGGCCGTGCCCAAGCCCGAACCCGTCGCCGCGGCCGCCCCGGCCCCCGCACCGGTGGCTGCAGCGGCTGCGGCCGACAACGGCAGCGGCTTCTTTGGCTGGATCAAGCGCCTGTTCACCGGTGAGCCCGCACCTGCAGCCAACGCTGCAGCGGCCGCACCGGCCGTGGCCGAACCCGCTGCCCGTGAAGGCCGCGGTGAGCGCAGCGACCGTGGCGACCGCAACCGCGGTGGCCGTGGTGGCCGTGATGGCAAGCGCGGTGACCGCGCTGAGCGTGGCGAGCGCAGTGCTGCGGCCAACACCGGCGAAGGCCGCGCTGAGCGTGGCGACCGCGCAGACCGAGGTGAGGGCCGTGGCGACCGCGGCCCGCGTGACGCCGCCCCCACCGGCAAAGATGGCGCACCACGTGAGGTCCGTGAAGGCCGCGAAGGCCGTGGCCGCCGCGACCGCAGCGAGCGCCCCGCCAATGACGAGAGCGCCAGCCCGCGCAACGACGACGGCCAGCAAGCACAAGCCGCACGCGGTGGCGAAGGCCGCCAAGAGCGTGGCGAACGTGGTGAGCGCGGTGAAGGCAACCGCCGTGGCCCGCGTGGTGAGCGCGGTGAGCGCGAACCGCGTCGTGCCGCCCTCGACGGCGACACCGCAGTGGCAGCTGCTGCCGCCGCTGGCGTGGCCGCTGTGGCTGTGGCCGACGACCTGGCGCCGCCCGCCTTTGTCGACAGCCAAGCCGGTGTCGACGCCGGCTCGGACGCGCTGGACGCCCAAGGCGAGCGCCAAGGTGGCCGCCGCCGCCGCCGCCGTGGTGGCCGCGACCGTGACGACACCCGAGGCGCTGACGGTGCGAGCGAAGGCGCTGGCGAAGGCAACGAGCTGAACGGCGAAGCCGCTGAAGCAGGCCTGGCCCTGGCCGCACCGCTCGCCGATGTGCCTGCCGATGCACTGGCTGAGACCGAAGCCCGCCCCGAAGGCGAGGCTGAGGGCGAAGCCGGTGAACGTGGTGACGGCCGCCGCCGTGGCCGTGGCCGCGATCGCCAACGCCGTGAACGCCGCGATGAGGTGAACACCGAAGGCAGCGACAACGCCGCCACCGCAGGCGATGCTGCGACTCCCGCCGCAGTGGCTGCCGAAGCCGCCGCCTCAGTGGCCGCCGTGGCGCCCGCCGCCTCACTGTCCGATGTGGCAGAAGCCGCCCACGCGCCAGCACAGGTGGCCGAAGCTGCCGCTCCGGCTCCGGCTCCGGCTCCGGCTCAGGCCGTGGTGGTGGAAGCCGCACCGACTGTGGCCGCGCCGGTCGCTGCTGCTGCCTCCGCCACCTTCGTGCTGTCGACCACCGACCTGCAGGCCATCGCCCAAAGCGCCGGCTTGGAGTGGGTGGGCTCGGACACTGAGAAGGTCCGCGCTGCGCAAGAAGCCATGGCCCGCGAGCCCAAGCCTGCCCACGTGCCGCGCGAGATCAAGCCGGTGGTGCTGGCCGACGAAGGCCCGCTGGTGCTGGTCGAGACCCGCAAGGACCTCAGCCAGATCAAGCTGCCGTTCGAGAACGCGCAACAAGGCTGATCAGCCCGCTGATCACGGCCCCACCTGGGCGGTGAGGCCTGCCCAACAAAAAGCCCCTGCAGTGCGAACTGCAGGGGCTTTTTTTATGACAAAGGCAGCGCGGGATGACTTCGCCGCACCGCGATGCAGCGGCACCGAACGGGGCCGACCATGCGCCGCTCAGCGCTCAGCCAGCCTCATTTCATCAGGGCAGGCACTCCAGCGCGTGCTGGTACACGGGGTGGTGCATCAGCTCGTCCCAGGTGTAGGGCGCGGTTTGCGGCAGCAGGGCCAGTCGGCGGCCTTCGCTGTCCGGGTTGAGCTCCCAATGGCCGCCGGCCAAGGCGTGGGTCAAGCCATCGAGCAACTCATCGACCGCGGTGCTGCCCGGCAGCGACTGGTTGCACAGCAGCACCAGGTCGCAGCCGGCGTTGAGCGCCACCACCGCGCCCTCGGCGTAGGTCACCAAGCTGCCGCTGATGCGGCGCGCGCCTTCCATGCTCAGGTCGTCGCTGAAGACGGCGCCGTTGAAGCCCAGTTGCTGACGCAGGATCTCGTGGAGCCAACGCGGCGAGAAGCCGGCCGGCAGCGCATCCACCTTGGGGTAAATCACGTGCGCGGGCATCACGCTGGTGAGGCTGGTGCTGAGCCACTCGTAGGGCTTCGCGTCGTCGGCCAAGATGGCCTTGAGCGAGCGGCGGTCGATGGGCGTGTCGACGTGCGAGTCGGCCGCCACATGGCCGTGTCCCGGGAAGTGTTTGCCGCAGTTGGCCACGCCGGCTTGCAGCAGGCCTTGCATCAGGCTCTTGGCCAACAGGCTGACCACGCGCGGGTCGCGGCCAAAGGCGCGGTCGCCAATGACACTGCTGTGGCCGAAGTCGAGGTCGAGCACCGGCGTGAAGCTGAAGTCCACGCCGCAGGCGCGCAGCTCGGCGCCCAGCACATAACCCGCCGCGGTGGCGGCGTTGGTGGCGCGCATGGCGCCACTGCCCTCGCCGCCCTTGCCGTCGTTCAACCACATCTCGCCCAGCGCACGCATTGGCGGCAGGTGGGTGAAACCATCGGTGCGAAAACGCTGCACACGCCCGCCTTCGTGGTCCACGCAGATCAGCACATCGGGGCGCAGCGCCTTGATCTCGGCAGTGAGTTCGGTGAGCTGCTGGCGGCTTTGCCAGTTGCGCGCGAACAAGATCAGCCCGCCGGTGAGCGGGTGCGCCAGGCGGCGGCGGTCGTCGGCGTTGAGCGTGGTGCCGGCGATGTCGAGCACAACAGGGGCGTGGACGGAGTGGGTGTCGGTCATGGTGTGGCGGAGGCGGGGTCCAGGGTTTCAATCACCACCGTGCTGGTGGCGTAATCGGTTTCGTCGCTGACGCTGACAAAGGCGCGCAGCCGCCGCTCGGCAAACCAGGCCGCCAACTCACCGTGCAGGTGAATGTGGGGCTGGCCGCTGGGGGCGTTGAGGGTTTCGCAGGCGCGCCAAGTCATGGGCATGCGCAGGCCCATGCCGATGGCCTTGGAAAACGCTTCTTTGGCCGAGAAGCGGGTGGCGAGGTAGCTCACGCCGCGCGTTTCCACCCGCGCCAGGCGCTGGCGAAACACGATCAGCTCGTTCGGGCCGAGCACTTTTTCAGCGAAGCGCTCGCCGCGCCGGGCCAGCGTGTCGCGGATGCGCCGCACATCGCACACATCGGTTCCGATGCCGTAAATCATGCCGCCCCGGCCCCCTGGGGGATGCTCGCTTGGTGAATACAGCGTTGGTAGGCGCGCACCGTGGCGTCCAGCCCCAGCTCCAGCGCATCGGCGATCAACGCGTGGCCAATCGACACCTCTTGCACGCCCGGCACGGCGCGCAAAAAGTCGGTGAGGTTGTCGCGGTTCAAATCGTGGCCAGCATTCAGCCCCAGGCCGGCCTTCAGGGCCGCATGGGCGCTGGCGGTGTAAGCGGCCAGCACCTCGGCCTGCCGTGGCGTGCCGTGGGCGCACGCATAACCTTCGGTGTAGAGCTCAACCCGGTCGGCGCCCACCGCTGCGGCGGCAGCCATTTGCTCCGGCAAGGGATCCATGAACAGGCTCACCCGCACGCCGAGTGCGCGGGCTTCGGCAACCAGGGGTTTCAACACCGCCGCATCTTGCGGAAAGGTCCAGCCGTGGTCCGACGTGGACTGACCCACGCTGTCGGGCACAAAGGTCACTTGATGCACCGGCAGGCCAGCGGCTTTGACGCTGCGCAGGATGTCCATCAGGTTGTGCAGCGGGTTGCCTTCGATGTTGTACTCGGCTTGCGGCCAGTCTTGCAGCAACTGCGCCAGGTCGGTCACATCGCCCGCGCGGATGTGGCGCTCATCGGGGCGCGGATGCACGGTGATGCCCTGCGCCCCCGCACGCAGCGCGATCAAGGCGGCGCCAGTGACGCTGGGGATGCCGAGCTCGCGCGTGTTGCGCAGCAGAGCGACCTTATTGAGGTTGACCGACAGGGCCGTGGTGCCGCGGTGGGCGTCCAGGCCGGTGGTGAGCAAGGGGTTCATGCGGGTGGGCTGAGGTGCGAAGGCGGAGGTCAAAGGGCCAGCGTGTGCACGCCGCGCATCACTTGGCGGGTGCGCAGCGGCGTCTGCCCCAGATGATAGTGAAGCAAGGGGCGCAGCACACCCTTCAGGGCCGCCAAAGCGGGCAAACAGGCTGTCTGCAGCGGCGCCAAGCGGCCGTCATCGAGCCCGGCTTGCAGCGCCATCAGCCGCTCGCCGGTGAGCGCGGGCAGGCTGGCATGCGTGGGGTCGCCGTCGTCGGGCACCACACCGGCCTCGGCCTGCAGGCGGTACTGGCCCGCGGGGCGCACCGGGCGCGGGTCGAGCGTCACCACATTGAGCGTGGGCAACACACCCACCTCGCGCAGCAGCACCAACTCGAACGCGCGCAGCGCCGCTTCGGTCAACACATCGTCGGCGGCGGCCAGCACGGGCAGCGTCTGCGCATAGGCGTCAAACAGACGTGGGTGCGGGTCTTGGCGCGCCAGCAGGCGCATCAACAATTCGTTGAGGTAGAAGCCCGAAAACAGCGGCGCGCCCGTGAGCATGGCGTGGCCGCCCACCCACTCGGCGCTGCGCAGGGTTTGCAGCTCGGGTTGAGCGCCGTCCACCGGCTCCGTCTCGGTGCGCTTGGGCGGCTTGCCCAGGCCCACCTGGATGCGCTGAAACGGCAGCAGCACGCTGCGCAGCTGCGAATACGGGCGCTTGGCTCCCTTGGCCACCAGGGTGACCCGGCCCTGGTCGCGTGTGAACACCTCCAGGATCAGGCTGGACTCGCTCCAGTCGTGCCGGTGCAGCACAAATGCCGGCAGCAAGATGGAAGCACGCGGCGCCCGGGTGGCCATGCAGTGGCGGTGACGTCAGCAAGCGCCGAGGCGACGCGCTTTATTCGTAGCCGTAGCTGCGCAGATGCTCTTCGCTGTCGGCCCAGCCCGAGCGCACCTTCACCCACAACTCGATGAATACCTTGGCGCCCAGCAGCTTCTCCAGCTCCTGGCGCGCCTCGCTGCCAATGCGCTTGAGGCGCTCGCCACCGCTGCCGATGATCATGCCCTTGTGGGCATCGCGCTCGACCACGATGCTGGCCGCGATCCGGTGCATGGTGCCCTCTTCCTCGTACTTATCGATCACGACGGTCGAGGTGTAGGGCAGCTCATCGCCGGTCAGGCGAAACAGCTTTTCGCGGATGATTTCGCTGGCCAGAAAGCGGTCGCTGCGGTCGGTCAGCGCGTCTTCTTCGTAGAACCAACCCTGCTTGGGCAGGTAAGGCTTGACGATGCCCAGCAAGCGCGTCACGTCGGTGTCCTTGCGCGCGGTCAACGGCACAAATTCAGCAAAGGGGTGGCGCTCTTGCATGCCCTTGAGCCAAGGCGCCAACTCGGCGCGGCGGTGCACCATGTCGAGCTTGTTGGCAATCAACAGCACCGGCTTGTGCTTGAGCGCCTCGCTTTGCAGCAGCGACAGCACCTTGGCGTCGTCCAGCCCAAAGCGGCCGGCCTCCACCAAAAACAGCACCACGTCCACATCCGACAGCACGCTGTGCACGGTGCGGTTGAGGTTGCGGTTCAGCGCAGCGCTGTGTTTGGTTTGGAAGCCCGGGGTGTCGACGAACACGAACTGCGTGTCGTCGACCGTGCGGATGCCAGTGATGCGGTGGCGCGTGGTTTGCGCCTTGTCGGAGGTGATGCTGACCTTTTGGCCCACCAAGGCATTCAGCAGCGTGGACTTGCCCACGTTGGGGCGGCCGACGATGGCCACCAAGCCGCAACGCTGGTCGCTCTCGGGGATGGCGGGAGCTGCGTCGTGGTCGCCGTGTTCACCGTCCGGTCCGTCGGTGACGTGGTCTTGGTCCTGATCGCCGTCTTGGGCGTGTTGACCGTCAAAAGGAACGGCGTCGCCGCCGGTGTCATCGCCGGCGGCGGTAGGGGTATCGGTCATGGGGGGAGGTTTTCAGGAACGCAGCGGACTGCCGGGTTGATCGGTGGCCTTGAGCACGTCAAGCATGCGGCGGGCGGCCTCTTGTTCGGCCACACGGCGCGAACGGCCTTCACCCGCTTGGGCCAAGCTCAGCGCCGGCACGGCGCATTCCACTTCAAAGGTTTGGGCGTGGGCCTGGCCACGGGTGGCCAGAATGCGGTAAGACGGCACCGGCAGCTTGCGCCCTTGCAGCCACTCTTGCAACTCGGTTTTGGCGTCCTTGCTCCACGCGCTGGCATCGGCGCTGACGATGGTCTCGCCAAACAGGCCCCTCACCACCTCACGGGCCGCGTCAAAGCCGCCTTCGCGGAACACCGCACCAATCACCGCTTCAAGGGCGTCGGCCAAGATGGACGCGCGCTGGGCGCCGCCACCGCGGGCTTCGCCATCACTCAGGCGAATCACATCGGGCAAGCCCAGTTGCAGCGCCACCCTGTGCAGGCTGTCTTCACGCACCAAGTGGGCGCGCACGCGGGTCAGGTCGCCTTCGTCAGAGCCACCCAATTGCGCAAACAGCAGGCTCGAAATGGCCAAGCTCAGCACCGCATCGCCCAAAAATTCGAGCCGCTCGTTGTGGTCGGCGCCAAAGCTGCGATGCGTGAGCGCACAGCGCAGCAACGCCGCGTCGGTGAAGCGGTAGCCGATGCGGTCTTGGAGTCGGGCGAGCAGGGGTTCCATGGCAGCGCTTGGGGATGACGTGCAGGCCCTTATTTGGACCGGCCCTGGTACTTGATCAGCAGGTACACCGGCTCCATCAGCGTGACTTGGGCGTCGTAGGCAAAGCGGATCACGACCTGGTCGTTTTCCTTGCTGATGTCGAGGTCCTTGCCGGTGATGGACTTGATCGAATATTCGATCTCTTTTTGCTTCTCAAACGCGGCACGGATCTCAGGCACCGTGGTGGCGCCACTGCGGGCAATGGTGTCGACCGCGCGCTTGATGGTGAAGTATTCATTCACCGACGGAATCACACCCATGGCCACCACCGCCACAAAGCCAATCACCACTGCGGCCATCAGCATGCCGAGCAGCGTGATCCCATGCTGACCGGCACGGCGAGCCGAACGATGGACGGCGGTGTGGGCTGAGCGGGAGGGGGTCGTGGTGGTCATCTTGGGTGTTGTCCCTGCATGAGTGTGATGGCGCGGGCGGGCAGGCGTTGACGCCTTTTGTGGCGCGCCCTGTGCGTCAGTGAAAAGCGCCAATGCGTTTGACGTTGCCGAAGTTCATCCAAACGAAGAAGGCCTTGCCGACGATGTTCTGGTCCGGCACAAAACCCCAGTAGCGCGAGTCCTGCGAATTGTCGCGGTTGTCGCCCATCATGAAGTAGTGGCCTGCAGGTACTTTGCAGGTGACACCTTCGGCCGTGTAGTTGCAGTTGTCACGAAACGCGTAGGTTTCGTTCATCGGCAAGAACAATTGACGTCCGCGGTCGACCAGCATGCGGTGCGGTTCGGCGCCCAGGCTCTCGCTGTATTGGGGCGAGTAGCGCAGGCTGTCTTCGTCGTAAAACTCGGGCAGCGCGGCGGTGTCGACCAGCTTGCCGTTCAGGTACAGCTGCTGGTTTTTCCAGGCCACCTCGTCACCCGGCACACCCACCACGCGCTTGATGTAATCGACGCTCGGATCTTTGGGATAGCGGAACACCATCACGTCGCCGCGCGCGGGGTCGTGGTTGGCGATGATCTTGGTGTTGATCACCGGCAGGCGCACGCCGTAGTGGAATTTGTTGACCAAGATGAGGTCGCCCACCAGCAACGTGGGCACCATCGAGCCCGACGGGATCTTGAACGGCTCGAACAAAAACGAGCGCAGCAAAAACACCGCCAAAATCACCGGGAACAAGCCCGCCGTCCAATCGAGCCACCAAGGCTGCATGAGCAGCGATTCACGCGCAGCCGTGGTGTCGCCATCGACCTTGCTGATGCCTTGTTTGGCCAGCTCGGCGCGGCGAGCCACGTCGTTGGCATCGAGCGCACGGGCCGCGGCCTCGCGCGCCGGCTGGAAGCGGTAGCGCTCGGCCAACCAATAGACGAGCGTGACCACGGTCAGGATGAACAGCAGCAGGGAGAAATTCCCCGACCACTTGCCGAGGTACCAGCCGCCGAGATACATCCCGAGCAGGCCATAGAGCAAACCGGTCAACGAACTCATCAATCGTCCACTTGGAGGATGGCCAGAAACGCTTCTTGCGGCACCTCGACCGAGCCGATTTGCTTCATGCGTTTTTTACCGGCCTTTTGTTTTTCGAGCAGCTTGCGCTTGCGGGAAATATCGCCGCCATAGCACTTCGCCAACACGTTCTTGCGCAGGGCTTTGATTGTCTCACGCGAGATGATGTTGGCCCCGATGGCGGCCTGGATGGCCACGTCGAACATCTGGCGTGAAATGATCTCGCGCATTTTCGACACCACGGCCCGGCCGCGGTATTGGCTTTGCGCACGGTGCACGATGATGGACAGCGCGTCCACCCGTTCTCCGTTGAGCAAGATATCGACCTTGACCACATCGGACGCCCGGTTTTCTTTGAACTCGTAGTCCATCGACGCATAACCGCGCGACACCGACTTCAGTTTGTCGAAGAAATCGAGCACGATCTCGGCCAGCGGCATCTCGTAGGTGAGCATCACCTGGCGGCCGTGGTAGGCCATGTTGAGCTGGTTGCCGCGTTTGAGGTTGGCCAGCGTCATCACCGGGCCCACATAGTCTTGCGGCATGTAGAGGTGCACGGTGACGATGGGCTCGCGGATTTCTTTGATGCGGCCGAGCTCGGGCATTTTGCTGGGGTTCTCAACCGAGAGCACCGTGCCGTCGTTCAACTCCACCTCGTAGACCACGCTGGGCGCGGTGGTGATCAGGTCTTGGTCGAACTCACGCTCCAGGCGCTCCTGCACAATCTCCATGTGCAGAAGGCCCAAGAAGCCGCAGCGAAAGCCAAAGCCCAGCGCCTGGCTCACCTCGGGCTCATAGCGCAGCGAGCTGTCGTTGAGCTTGAGCTTCTCCAGCGCGTCGCGCAGTTGGTCGTACTCGCTGGCTTCAGTGGGGTAGAGGCCGGCAAACACCTGCGGCTGGATTTCCTTGAAGCCAGGCAGCGCCTCTTCGGCCGGGCCGAGGTTGTTGGGCTGCTTTTTCTCGATGGTGATGGTGTCACCCACCTTGGCCGCTTGCAGCTCTTTGATGCCGGCGATGATGAAGCCCACTTCACCCGCCTTGAGCGAGTCGCGCGAGACCGATTTGGGCGTGAACACCCCCAACTGCTCGGCCGCATAGGCGGCGTGCGTGGCCATCATCTTGAAGCGCTCACCGCGCTTGAGTTCGCCATCCACCACGCGCACCAGCATCACCACGCCCACGTAGTTGTCGAACCATGAATCGATGATCATGGCGCGCAGCGGTGCGTCGGGCCGGCCTTGGGGCGGCGGCACCTTGGCCACGACGGCTTCCAGAATGTCGTCGATGCCCATGCCGGTTTTGGCGCTGCACGGAATGCCCTCTGACGCGTCGATGCCGATCACGTCTTCGACCTCTTCCTTGGCGCGCTCGGGGTCGGCCTGCGGCAGGTCCATCTTGTTGAGCACAGTGATCACTTCCACGCCCAGGTCGAGCGCGGTGTAGCAGTTGGCCACCGTCTGCGCTTCCACGCCTTGCGAGGCATCGACCACCAGCAGCGCGCCCTCGCAGGCCGACAGCGAGCGGCTCACTTCGTACGAAAAGTCGACGTGCCCGGGCGTGTCGATCAGGTTGAGGTTGTAGACCTGCCCGTCTTTGGCCTTGTAGCTGAGCGCGGCGGTTTGCGCCTTGATGGTGATGCCACGCTCGCGCTCGATGTCCATCGAGTCGAGCACCTGGGCTTCCATCTCGCGGTCGCTGAGGCCACCGCAGCGTTGGATCAAACGATCGGCCAGCGTGCTTTTGCCGTGGTCGATGTGGGCAATGATGGAGAAATTGCGAATGTGATTCATGGTGTCTGCGATCGGCCTCTGCGGAGCTTCGGCGCGGAGGCGAAACGGCGCGGCGGCCGTTTCAGCGAGAGCTCAAATCGCGGCGCGATGTGAAGGCGGAAGGCCCGTGCTGAAGTCAGTTGAAGCTAAAAAAAAGGCACGTCGAACGAATGACGCGCCTTCCAACAAAACGTATGGCAACTGCTTGTTGGGAGTTCATTGTATCGAAAAGCCCTTGTCGACAAGGCCCACTGCGGCTGGCGGACAGCGCGTTGCGGGCTGCCAACGACCCATTTTATCCACAGGATACCCACAATCGCTTGTGGATGACTTGGGGACACATTTGGGGGCTGGGCCTTCTTGACACGCACAGCGGTAAAGCGTGCAGGCAGGGGCGGGATTCTAATGGAAGAGGCATGCAATCCCTCACCCCGCCGTCGAACGCCGACCTCAGATCGACGATCAAAAATGAAAAAACCCGCAAAACCAGCGGGTTTCAGGACACCAACCACGGGCGCAGGCATGCCACCAGATGGAAAGACCCCGAGCCTCGCTCGGGGTCTGCGACGCCAGAGAACCTGAGGGGCCTCGCTCAACGCGCGGGGCGCACCACCACGTAATTGACCCACTCGCCGCGGCGCACCAGCAGCGTCACCGGCTTGGCCTTGTCGACCTTGGCCATCGCCGCCTCGAACTGCTTGGCCGTGAGCACCTCGGTCTTGTCGACGGCCAGAATCACATCGTCCTCGTGCAGACCAGCGCGTCCGGCCGCACCATCAACAGCGTCCACATGCACGCCGCCGCGCAAGCGCAAGTCACGCTTCTGGGCCTCGCTCAGATCGGACACCGTGAGGCCCAGGGCCGACACACCTGGCGCGGGCTTGACAGGGCGGTCAGCCGCGGCGCGAGCGGTCTTTTGCTCAGGCTCCAACTCCACAATGCTCACCGACAGATCGCGGTTGGCGCCGCGGCGGAACACCTGCAGCGTGGCCTTGCTGCCGGGCCTCATCGCGCCAATGATGCGCGGCAAGTCGCCGGCCTTGTCGACCGCTTTGCCATCGACCTTGGTGATGATGTCGCCGGCTTCCACACCTGCCTTCTCAGCCGGGCCACCGGCCTCCACCGCCTTCACCAGCGCGCCTTGCGGCTTGCCCAGGCCGATCGATTCAGCCACCTCTTTGCTGACCTGGTCGATCTGCACGCCGATGCGCCCGCGCACGACGCGGCCACTGGCGCGCAGTTGCTCGGACACGCGCAATGCCTCGTCGATCGGGATGGCAAACGAGATGCCCATGAAGCCCCCCGAGCGGCTGTAGATCTGCGAGTTGATGCCCACCACCTCGCCGCGCATATTGATCAACGGGCCGCCGGAGTTGCCGGGATTGATGGCCACGTCGGTCTGGATGAAGGGCAGGAAATCGCCGGTGTCGCGCGCCTTGGCGCTGACGATGCCCGCCGTGACGGTGTTGTCGAGGCCAAACGGCGAGCCGATGGCCATCACCCACTCGCCCACCTTCAAGCGCGACACATCGCCCGTGCGCACTGCGGGCAAGCCGCTGGCGTCGATCTTCACCAGTGCCACGTCGGTGCGCTTGTCGGCACCAATGATGCGGGCCTTGTACTCGCGCTTGTCGGTGAGCGTGACGATGACCTCATCGGCGCCGTCCACCACGTGGGCGTTGGTCATCACATAACCATCGGCGTTCAAGATGAAGCCCGAGCCCACGCCTTTTTGCTGCGACTCGTCGTCGGGCTCTTGCTGTGGCTGCGGCTTCTGCGGCGTCTGGCCGCGGCGGCCCGGCGCTTGCGGGCTGGGCTGGCCCGGCAGCGGGATGCCGAAGCGGCGGAAGAACTCCTGCATGTCGGGGCTGATGTCGCCGCCGCCAGCGGCTGCCGTGCGCACCTTCTCGGTGGTGCGGATGTTGACCACCGACGGGCCCACCTTGTCCACCAGCTCCGTGAAGTCGGGCAAACCACCCGGTTGCGCCATGGCCGCCTGTGGCGCCATGGCGCCCGCCGCAACCACGCTCACTGCCACGGCCGCCAGCGCCGCGCGGCGCCGCCAGCCCAGGGCGGAATGGATCACGCCCGCAACGCGGGGGAGTTGCTCATCGTGCGAACCTTGCACACCTTGAAATTGCATGCTCACTGCCTCTCAACCTCGGTCAGACATGGATGAAGATCACAACGCCGTTGGCCACTCGGGCGATGACGAAACAGGGCGCCACACTGCGCGGACCATCCCCACCCTCAGCACCTCGAATCAGCACACCGCACAGCGTGCGGCTCGGCCGTGCGCCAGCCGGTGTGATCACTCAGCGCTTCTTTCGTTCCAAGGCATTCGACAGAAGTCGGAGCGTGCCCGCAGGCACATCGCCCACCACCGTGATCCACCAATCGCCCTGGCGACGCATCAGCGTGTGGGTGGCGCCCAGGCTGGTCAGCATGGGGCGGGTGTGGCGCTCGGCGTTGTAAGGCTCGATGAACATCGAGACATAGGTGAGCCCATCGGACAGCACCGTTTGCAGCACTTCAGCCGCCACGAGGGCTTTGGCCGCAACCGGCGCTTCCGACGCATCGAGCGGACGCTTGACGCAGCGCACTTGCAAAAAGCCCGGCACCGCGCGGCGCAAGGCCCACCCCTCGTCGGGCAACGCAGCCGGCGTCAACGCGCTGCGCAGCACTTTGAAGCCCTCGGTCTTTTTCATCGGCGCCAGCACCGCATCGGGCTGCGCACGCACGTTCAACGTCAGGTCGGAAAACGCGGACGATTCCAGCACCTCACCGCGCTCGTTGAGCACGTCGGCGCGCAGCAGCAAACCGGTGCTGCGCTCGGCCCACAGCCGCCAGCCAAACCGCCAGGCATCACGCGGCCGCAAGCTCAGCACCTGCGCGTCTTGGCCGGCCTGGCGCTCCACGCCCTGCAGCACCAGCTCATAGTGGTCGGCAATGTGGTCATCACCCGCTTTGAGCAAGGCCGGGAAGGCGCCGCCCAGATCGCGTTGTTCGATCATCAGCAGCCGGCGCTGCGGCCACGCGGTGTGAACCACCTCGCCATGGCGCAACACCACACGAGGCTCACCATCGAGCGACTCGATGCGCTCGAATTGCTGATCACCGTCGACAAAGTGCGACAGCCGGGCACTCGACACCGCGCCCCCTGCGCTGATGACAAAGGTGCCTTGGAAGCTGCGTTGTGCCGCGGCGTCGTGGATGCGCATCAACCAAGCGCGCAGATCGCGGCTGTCTGCCGCGGGCGCCGCGGACAAGGCCATCGCGGCGGCGGTTGGCGCCGCCTGCACCACACCGGCGCTCAGGCACCCGGCCAGCACGCAAAGGGCGGATCGGCGCAGCATCAACAGCGGGCGAATCAACGGCCCGACGAGGCGGCTTCGGCCGAGGTGCTGCGCAGCGCGCCGGCGGGCAGGGTCAACACCGTGCTGCCCGCAAATTGCTGGTGGGCGGCCAGGTAGCGGTCGAGCCGCGCATCCCGAATCAGGCGGCCATCCAGAACCAGCGTGGGCTCACCCGTGAGCGCGCCCGGGGCCGGGCCCAGGGTGCTGACCGGCACCGTGGCCCCGGTCAGCGCGGCGCCCGCCTGCATGAGTTCGGGCGACGGTGCCACGGCGGCCGGCGCGGCATTCACGGCCAGTTGCTCGCTGCCCACCATGGCCGGCGTGTCGGGCGTGCGCGTCACCAGCAAGGCGCCGGCCACCAGCACAAAGCCCGCAGCCACGGCCGAAGGCGCCACCCACGACCACCGGCGAGCACCACCTGCGGCCAGCATTTTTTGCGGCATCACCTCAGGCACAGGCGCGGCAAGGGCTTGGGGCGCCAGCACCACCGGCTCGTCGGCCATGCGGGCGCGCAAGCGCTGCAAAAAGTCTTCGTCGCGCGCCGGCTGCGTGGCCAGCTCGCCCGAGCGCAGCACGTCGCCGATCAGGTGCATGGCGTGCCAGTCGCGGCGAGCGGCCTCGTCGTCGCGCCATTGCGCGATGGACGAAGCAATCAACGAGGTTTCCAGTTCGCCATCAGCCAGCGCCGACAGGCGCTCAGCCGCCGCTGCATCTTTGTGTGACCCGTTCGACATGCTCATCTCTCCAACAACTTCTGTGGACCCAACCGGTGCGCTCCGGCGTCGCTCATCACCAGCGTGTGCCCTGCCGGTTGTCCAGCAAGGGGCGCAAACGCAGCGCAATGGCTTCGCGGGCGCGGAAGATCCGCGAGCGAACGGTGCCGATGGGGCAGTTCATCAACTCGGCGATCTCTTCGTAGCTCAGGCCATCGATCTCACGCAATGTGATCGCTTGGCGCAAATCATCTGACAGCGCTTCGATCGCAGAGTTCACTGCCGCAGCAACTTCTTTGCTGGCAAGTAAAGCTTCTGGCGTTTCGCCGTTGGTGAGTTCGTTTTCGGCGCGCGAGGGCTCATCTTCATCGTCACGCTGAAAACGTGAGGATTCCGTCACAAGCAGATCGCGTTTGAGCTCGCCCAGCGCCTTCTTCGCGGTGTTGACGGCGATGCGGTAGAGCCAGGTGTAGAAAGCACTCTCCCCCCGAAACTGGGGGATGGCCCGGTAGGCGCGGATGAAGGTTTCCTGGGCGATGTCTTCGACCAGGTCAACATCGCGCACCATGCGGCCAATGAGGCGCTCGATGCGCCGCTGGTACTTGACCACCAGCATCTCGAAGGCCTTCACGTCACCCCGTTTGACTCGCTCTACAAGGGGGGCGTCTGCGTCAGGGGCGTTCATGCGGGGCGGGTCCGGGTTCCATCGCGTCGGGCGCGCGCTGAGGTCGCGGCGAATATACCGCACAGCGCAGCGGGTGCCAGGCGGCGGGCTGCTGGTGGCGTGCTGCGGCCAGCCATGCGGGGAGGTGCTCGGCGGGGGGCGGGGGGTCGCTCAAGCGCAGCAGCATCCAGCCACCCAGATCGAGCGCCACCGTGAGTTGGCCCGACCACGGCTCGCTGCCCGCAGGGCCGATGGGGCCGGCGTGCCAGGCTTGGCCGTCCCAGCGCAGTTGCACCGGGGCGTGCCGGCGCCAGGGCCGAGTCAGCGCGAGCAAAACGGCGCACATCAGCACCGCCACGGCCCAGGGCCAGCCCTGCAGCGTGGCGCGAGCGGTGAAGTGCGCCCAGGTCATCAGCACCGCCGAGGAGAATCCGGCGAGCAGCCAGCCACCGAGCCGCCACGCGGTGTCGTGTGTCAGCGTGACTTGCAGCGCGGGCGCAGCGCGCATGGTCTGCGCCGAGGTGGCGGGGCAACAGCGGCGGTGTCAGCAGCGTCAGACGCGCTTGAACACCAGCGTGCCGTTGGTGCCGCCGAAGCCGAAGTTGTTCTTCACGGCGATGTCGATCTTCATCTCACGTGCGGTGTTGGCGCAATAGTCCAGATCGCAAGCGGGATCTTGGTTGAAGATGTTGATGGTGGGCGGCGACACCTGGTGGTGCAGTGCCAGCACCGTGAACAGCGACTCGATGCCACCCGCACCACCGAGCAAGTGACCGGTCATCGACTTGGTGGAGTTGACCACCAGGCTCTTGGCGTGGTCACCGAACGCCAGCTTGATGGCGTTGGTTTCGTTGGCATCGCCCAGCGGCGTGGAGGTGCCGTGTGCGTTCAGGTACTGCACCTCGTTGGCATTGATGCCGGCGTTGCGCAGCGCAGCCTTCATGGAGCGCTTGGGGCCGTCCACATTGGGGGCGGTCATGTGATAGGCGTCGGCGCCCATGCCAAAGCCAATGACTTCGGCATAAATCTTGGCGCCACGCTTTTTGGCGTGTTCGTATTCTTCGAGCACCAGGGCGCCACCACCCTCGCCCAGCACGAAACCGTCGCGGTCCTTGTCCCAGGGGCGGGACGCGGTGGTCGGGTCATCGTTGCGGGTGGAGAGCGCGCGAGCGGAGGCGAAACCGCCCACGCCCAGCGGCGACACCGTGGCCTCTGCGCCGCCAGCCACCATCACGTCAACGTCGCCGTACTCGATCAAACGAGCGGCTTCGCCGATGCAATGCAGGCCGGTGGTGCAGGCGGTCACGATGGCCAGGTTGGGGCCTTGGAAGCCGAACTGGATCGACACATGGCCCGAGATCATGTTGATGATCGAGGCCGGGACGAAAAACGGCGAGATGCGACGTGGGCCGCGGGCCGTCAGTTCGGCCTTGGTCTCTTCAATCAGCGGCAAGCCGCCAATGCCCGAGCCGACGATGCAGCCGATGCGTTCGGCTTGCTCTTCGGTCAGCGCCTCATTGGTGGGCAGACCCGAGTCGCGCACCGCTTGCATGGACGCCGCCAATCCGTAGTGGATGAAGGTGTCCATGTGGCGGGCTTCTTTGCCGGGGATGTAATCCTCGATGTTGAAGCCCTTCACCTCGCCTGCGAATTTGCAGGCAAAGCTCGATGCGTCGAACTTGGTGATGTTGGCGATGCCGGAACGGCCGGCCAACAAGTTGGACCAAGCCTCAGACACCGAGTTGCCCACGGGGCTGACGATTCCAAGTCCGGTGACAACGACGCGACGACGGGTCATGCTGAATGCGGCTGAAGAGAGGGCTGGCAAGAGTCCGAAGGGACTCAGGCCTTCTGGTTGTTGACGGCGTAGTCGATGGCCAACTGCACGGTCGTGATCTTCTCGGCTTCTTCGTCCGGGATCTCGATGCCGAACTCGTCTTCGAGGGCCATCACCAGTTCCACGGTGTCAAGCGAGTCGGCGCCCAAATCGGCCACGAAAGCCTTTTCGTTGGTGACGTCGGCTTCAGGAACGCCGAGTTGCTCGGCGATGATTTTCTTGACGCGGGATTCGATATCGCTCATGGACTCCTCCGGGAGTGTGGTCTGTAAACAGTCCGAGATTCTAAGGCTTGCAGCGTGACGCTTCGCACAGGGCAAACACGCCATCAGGAACAAGCCACTTACCGGTCTCGGACGCATCCGGTTGCGGCACGCGGCCCGGTGCGTGTGCACCCGGCTGCGCGCTGCGGTTTTCAGTTCATGAACATGCCGCCGTTGACGTGCAGTTCAGCGCCAGTGATGTAGCCGGCGTGTGGCGAGGCCAAGAAGCTCACCGCGTGAGCGATGTCAGCGGCTTCGCCCAAACGGCCCAGCGGAATCTGACCCAGCAGCGCGGTGTTTTGCGCCTCTGAGAGGTCTTTGGTCATGTCGGTGGCGATGAAGCCCGGCGCCACGCAATTGACCGTGATGTTGCGGCTGCCCAGCTCGCGCGCCAGCGAGCGACTCATGCCGGCCACGCCGGCCTTGGCCGCGGCGTAGTTGGCTTGGCCGGCGTTGCCGCTGGCACCCACCACCGAGGTGATGTTGATGATGCGGCCATAACGCTGCTTCATCATCGGCTTGATGACGGCGCGGCTGACGCGGAACACCGCCTTCAGGTTGGTGTCGAGCACGGCGTCCCAGTCGTCGTCCTTCATGCGCATCGACAACGTGTCGCGCGTGATGCCAGCGTTGTTGACCAGCACGTGCAGGGCGCCGTGTTCTTTGACGATGGCGTTGATGGCGGCCTCGACACCCTCGACGTCATTGACGTTGAGGCAGATGCCGCGGCAGCCGGCAAAGGCAGCCAAGCCGTCGCTGATCGACGCCGCACCAGCGTCCGACGTGGCGGTGCCAATGACCTTCAGGCCTTGCTCGGCCAGCGCCACGGCGATGGCGCGACCGATGCCGCGCGAAGCACCGGTCACCAGGGCGACCTGGCCCTTGAATTCAACAGCTGCGCTCATGCCAGCAACCCCTTCACATCGGCCAGCGTGGCCGGGTCGAACACGGTGGCGGTCACGGCTTCGGCATCAATGCGCTTGACCATGCCGGCCAGCACCTTGCCCGGGCCGCACTCGATGATGTGGCTGAGGCCGCGCGCGCGCAGCGCCTGAACCACCTCCACCCAACGCACCGGGCCAAAGGCCTGGCGATACAGCGCATCGCGGATCGCATCGGCGTCGGTTTGCACCAGCACGTCGATGTTGTTGACCACGGGGATCTGCGGCGCCGCAAACGCCACGCTCGCCAGCTTCTCTTTGAGTCGCTCAGCGGCCGGCTTCATCAAGCTGGAGTGAAACGGCGCCGACACCGGCAGCAGCAGCGCGCGCTTGGCGCCCTGGGCCTTGAGCAGCTCACAGCCCTTGTCCACGCCGGCCTTGCTGCCCGCGATCACGGTTTGTTTGGGGTCGTTGAAGTTGACTGCCTCCACGGCTTCACCGCTGGCCGCTGCCGCTTCAACACAACCGGCGCGCACTGCATCGGCGTCCATGCCCAAAATGGCCGCCATGGCGCCCACACCCACCGGCACCGCTTCTTGCATGGCGGCGGCGCGGAAGCGCACCAGCGGCAGCGCATCGGCCAGCGTCAGCACGCCCGACGCCACCAGCGCGGTGTACTCGCCCAGCGAGTGGCCCGCGACAGCGGCAGGCACAGCACCACCTTCGGCCAACCAGGCGCGGTAGCAGGCGATGCCTGCCGTCAGCATCACCGGCTGGGTGTGGGTCGTGAGGTCGAGTTGTTCTTTGGGGCCTTGGCCGATCAGGGCGGCCATGTCGTAGCCGAGCGCGTCTGAGGCCTCGGCCAGCGTTTGGCGCACAGCCGGGTGGTCGCCCCAAACGTCGAGCATGCCGACGGCTTGCGAGCCCTGGCCGGGAAACACGAATGCAAATTCACTCATGGTGGTGGTCGGTGGGTGAAACAAAGAGAGTGCTGTGCCGCGCAAAGTTGGGCCCGAAGGCCACAGCCATCACAGCTGGAACAGCACAGCGCCCCAGGTGAAGCCACCGCCGACGCCTTCGAGCATCACGGTCTGGCCGGGGGTGATGGTGCCGGCGCGCACCGCGTGGTCGAGCGCCAGCGGGATGGACGCGGCCGAGGTGTTGCCGTGCTGGTCGACGGTGACGATCACCTTCTCCATCGGCAGCTTCAGCTTGCGCGCCGTGCTTTGCATGATGCGGATGTTGGCCTGGTGCGGCACCAGCCAGTCGATGTCGGCGTCGGTTTTGCCGGCCTTGGCGAGCACGCTGCGCGCCGCGTCTTCGAGCACGCGCACGGCGAGCTTGAACACGGCCTGGCCGTCCATCGTCAACAGCGGGCTGCCCAACACCTGGCCGCCCGAGACGGTGCCCGGCGTGCACAAGATGTCTTTGTATTGGCCATCGGCATGCAACTGCGTGGCCAAGATGCCCGGCTTGTCGCTGGCCTCCAGCACCACGGCACCGGCGCCGTCACCAAACAGCACGCAGGTCGTGCGGTCGTTGAAATCAAGGATGCGCGAGAACACCTCGGCGCCGATCACCAGCGCCTTGGTGGCGCCGCCGGTGCGGATCAGCGCATCGGCCACCGTCAGCCCGTAGACAAAACCGGCGCACACGGCCTGCACATCAAACGCCGCGCCGCCGTGGATGCCCAGCTTGTTTTGCACAATGCAGGCGGTGGACGGGAAGACCATGTCAGGGGTGGACGTGGCGACGATGATCAGGTCGATCTCGCTGGCCTCCACACCGGCTGCGGCCAGCGCATGGCGGGCGGCTTCCACCGCCAAGTCGCTGGAGGCCACATCGGGCGCCGCAAAGTGGCGGGCGCGGATGCCCGTGCGCTCAACAATCCATTCGTCCGACGTCTCAATGCCCTTGGCAGCCAACTCGGTCACCAGATCGGCGTTGGTCAGGCGGCGCGGGGGCAGCGCACTGCCGGTGCCGGTGATGCGAGTGTGAAGGGGAGCGGCGACAGCGTTGGCGTTCATGCGTTCAAGCAGCGTTGGCGGACGGCGTGTCCGAGCCCGGCATGGCCTGCAAAGTGGCGTTGATCCGGTCGTGCACACCGTCAAGCAGGCGGTGGCGCGCCGCATCATAAGCCCGGTTCATGGCCTGCTCGAAAGCGTAGGCATCGGATGATCCATGGGCTTTGAACACCAAACCGCGCAGGCCCAGCAGCGCACCGCCGCTGTAACGACGGTGATCCACGCGGCCCTTGAAGCGGTTGAGCACGGGCATGGCCACCACGGCCGCCAAGCGCGTCCACCAGGTGCGGGTGAACTCTTGCTTGATGAAGCTCGACAACATGGAGGCCAAGCCTTCAGCGGTTTTCAGCGCCACATTGCCGACAAAACCATCGCACACCACCAGATCGGTCGTGCCTTTGAAGATGTCGTTGCCTTCCACGTTGCCGTAGAAGTTGATGCTGCCCGCGGCCGAGGCCTGGCGCAGCAACTCGCCAGCCCGCTTGATGGTCTCGCTGCCCTTGATGTCTTCTTCGCCGATGTTGAGCAGGCCCACGCTGGGGTTGTCCTTGCCGTCCACCGCCGCCACCAGCGCACTGCCCATCACGGCAAACTGCAGCAGGTGTTCAGCGCTGCAATCGACGTTGGCACCGAGGTCGAGGATGGTGGTGTAGGTGCCGAGCTGGTTGGGCATCACGGCGGCAATGGCCGGGCGGTCGATGCCTTCGAGCGTTTTGAGCAGGTAGCGCGACACGGCCATCAGCGCGCCGGTGTTGCCCGCCGACACGCAGGCTTGCGCCAGCGAGATGCCGTTGTCGTCGGCCCGCACTTGCTGAATGGCCACCCGCATCGATGAATCGCGCTTGCGGCGCAAGGCCACCTCGATCGGGTCGTCCATCTCCACCACGTCCGAGGCCGTCACCAGCGTGCAGCGTGGCCAGCCTTTGGCGGGAGCCAAGGCATCAGCACGGCCCACCAGCACCAGTTCGGCGTCGGCGTGCGCCGCCAAAAAGGCTTGGCAAGCGGGCAGCGTGACGGATGGGCCGTGGTCGCCACCCATGCAGTCGATGGACAGGCGAACAGTGGACAGGGCAGTGGGAATCATCGGTTTACCGCAGGCAGGGCCAAACCCAGCGCGAGCGCGCCGCGAGCGGCACACCCACACCAAAACGATCGCCCAAAACGAAAGCCCGGCGTTGCATTGCTGCGCAAGCCGGGCGATTCGTGTGCATCAGGCAGTGGCGGGCCAAGCCGCTCAAACCGATGGCGCCTGAGCGCACCGGTCGAGCCGCCCCACCCCGATCCGTGGATCAGGCGTCGGCCTTGGTCTTCAGGACCTTGCGGCCACGGTAGAAGCCGGTCGGGCTGATGTGGTGACGCAGATGGGTTTCGCCCGTGGTGGGCTCAATGCCCGTGCCGGGAGCGGCAACAGCATTGTGCGAACGGTGCATTCCACGCTTGGAAGGCGACTTCTTGTTTTGTTGAACGGCCATGAAATTCTCCTGGGGGCCAGGCACTTTGCGGGGCTCGCTGCGGCGCTTGGTAATTAGCGCTTCACAACTCACCCCACGGGGCACCTAGCAGTACGGGCAATACGGTCTTTACCGCGCCAGTCACCCGTGAATCCAACGTGTGAATTGCAGCTGTGAAGGCACTTGCCGAAAAGCCCAGGATTCTAGCACGCAGAAGCCGCGAAGCCCAAGCCCCCTGGCGTCGGCGGGCCCAAGTGGCGCTCAGTTGGGCGGCTTCTTGAGGGCAGCGAGCGCCGCAAACGGGTGCTCGCTTTCGGGCACATCCAGGTCGTCGTCACCGGCACTGGCGGGCAAGGGCTCGGGGCACACATCGTGGCGCGGCACCAGCGGCTGGTCAAGCAGCAGCTCGTCTTCCAGCAGCTCATGCAGGTCGAGCGCGCGAGTGAGCGCCAGCACGTCTTCGTCTTCGCTTTCTTCATCCAACGCAGCCGCAGCGGCCTCGCCATCGACAAAGCGGAAACTGCGCTCAAAGGCCAACGGCGCCGCCACCGGCTGCAAGCAGCGCTGGCACACCAAGCTCAGTTGCGTGGCGCCGCTCAGGTGCAACCAGACCTCAGCGGGGCCGCCGCGCACCGGGCGGGCTTCGCCCACGGCACGCCAGCGCACGCTGTCGGACTCAGACGGGCGCGCGTCGGCATGACACGCGTCGATCAGGCGCTCGAAGCTGCGCAGCGGCCATTCGCCGGCGAGTTCGGCGCCCTGTTTGGCAAACGCCTCCACAGCCAGACGCGAGGGATCAAAGGTGTTCGGATTCATGCCCGCGAGTTTACGGGCGAGGCAGCGGCACTGCACTCGCGGCGGGCCCGCCGCGATGGGAGAATTCGCGCATGAGTGCCCCCCGCCCCCCATTGATTCTGGGCTCCACCTCGCGCTACCGGCGCGAGTTGCTGGAGCGCCTGCGCCTGCCCTTCACCGTCACCTCACCGCAGGTGGACGAAACCCCGCTGCCCGGCGAGGCGCCCGCCGCCCTGGCCCTGCGTTTGGCGCTGGCCAAAGCGCAAGCCGTGGCGGCGTTGCACCCCGACGCGGTGGTGATCGGCAGCGACCAAGTGGCCGACCTGGATGGCCTGCCCGTGGGCAAGCCCCACACCCATGAGAACGCCGTGGCGCAATTGCGCGCGATGAGTGGCAAGGCGATCGTGTTTCAAACCGCCGTGGCGGTGGCTTGCCAACGCACGGGCTACGCGGCCTCGGCGCTGGTGCCGGTGACCGTGCGTTTTCGCGATTTGGCCGATGACGAGATCGAGCACTACCTGCGCGCCGAGCAGCCCTACGACTGCGCCGGCAGCGCCAAGTCTGAAGCACTGGGCATTGCGCTGCTCGACGCGATCGAGTCGGACGATCCGACTGCGCTGATTGGCCTGCCCTTGATCCGCACCCTGGCCCTGCTGCGCGGCGCCGGCATCGACCCCTTGCGCCCGCCCGCACCATGAGCGCGCCCACCACCGGCACGCTCTACCTGATGCCCAACACGCTGGACTTCGGCATCGACGGCCCCGCGCCCGATCTGCAAGAGGTGCTGCCGCTGGGCGTGATCCGAATCGCGGCGGGGCTCACCCATTGGGTGGCCGAAAACGCCAAAACCGCGCGCGCTTTTTTGAAGCGCGTGGACGCGGTGGTGCCGCTGAGCACGCCACTGCAGCAACTCAGCATGGTGGAGATGCCGCGCCCACCCAAGGGCGGCAAGGCGCCCGCGGGGGCTGCGACCTCACCCTGGCCGGCACTGCTGGCTCCGGCCCTGCAAGGCCACGCGCTGGGCGTGATTTCAGAAGCCGGGCTGCCCGCCATCGCCGACCCGGGCGCGCAACTGGTGGCCGCCGCACACGCGGCTGGCCTCACCGTGCGGCCGCTGAGTGGGCCGAGCTCGCTGCTGATGGCCTTGGCCGCCAGCGGCTTGAACGGCCAGAGCTTTGCCTTTGTGGGCTACCTGCCCACCGACGCCACTCAGCGCAGCGCCCGCATCCGCGAGCTCGAAGCACTGTCGCGCCGCGCCGGGCAAAGCCAACTGATGATCGAGACGCCCTACCGCAACCAAGCCCTGCTGGAGGCCCTGGTGGCCACGCTGCAGCCCGGCACCCAGCTCAGCGTGAGCGGCGGTTTGACGATGGGCGCGGAGTTCACCCGCAGCGGGCCGGTGTCGGCCTGGCGCAGCCGGCCGTGCACGCTGCCGAACGATGTGCCGGCGGTGTTTGCGCTGTTGGGCTGACCTTGACGAGGCGCCCCAACGAAACGACCGCCAAGAGGCGGTCGCAACAAGCATCACATGAGGTGGGCGCTGACCGCGCCGCACACCGGGACGCCGCAGCCAAGCCGTGAGCCCAGCGCGGCGTTCACGGAAGTCAGGCCGTGGTGCTGTCTTCTTCGGCGCGTTGCTCGTCAGCATCAGCCAACTCCAACGCCACCGGCGCTGCCAGCTTGGCACCAAACAAGGCCGCCACTTTGCGCTTGGGCTTGATGTTGTGCGACAAACCCCGCACCGGCACAAGCTCAGCGTCCTTCTTTTCCCAAACCGGGTCTGACGTGGCACTGGCCTCGTAGGGGCGGTCAAAGAAGGGGTCGCGCGAACTGCGCGGAGCGGGAGCCACCGCACGATGCTGGGCCACCGGACGCTCTAGGCGGCGCACCACCTCAACGTCAGCCGGCGCTTCGCTGGCCGCTTGAACGCCGGCGTCGCTGCCAACTGCTGCGGGCTCACGGCGCGGGCGGTCTTCATACCCTTCGCGCGGCTCGCGGCGCGGCGGCCGGCTGTCTTCAAACTCCAGCGTTTCGAGCTCGATCTTTTTGTTGATCAATTTCTCGATGTCGGCCACCAAGCGCTGGTGCTCACGCGCCACCAGCGTCACCGCCAAGCCCGAGGCGCCGGCACGGCCAGTGCGGCCAATGCGGTGCACATAGTCTTCGGCGTTGAAGGGCACATCAAAGTTGAACACCGCCGGCAAATCGGCAATGTCCAAGCCACGTGCCGCCACGTCGGTGCACACCAGCACGTCGACCTCGCCCTTTTTGAACGACTCCAGCGCCTTCAAGCGCTCGTCTTGCGACTTGTCACCATGCAGCGCGTTGGTGCGCAGGCCGTCGCGCTCAAAAGAGCGCGCCAAGCGGGCACAACCCAGCTTGGAGTTGACGAAAACGATCGCCTGCTTCAACTCCCGCTGACGCAGGATTTGCACCACAGCACGGCGCTTGTCGTCGTCACCCACCGAGTAGAACCGTTGCTCCACATTGGTGGCCGTGGCATTGGGGCGAGCCACCTCCACCAGAATGGGGTTTTGCAGATAGCTCTCGGCCAAGCGTTTGATTTCTGGCGAGAAGGTGGCCGAGAACAGCAGCGTCTGGCGCGTCTTGGGCAAGTAGCTCAGGATGCGCTGCAGGTCGGGCAGAAAACCGATGTCCAGCATGCGGTCGGCTTCATCCAGCACCACGTACTCCACCTGGCTGAGCACGGCATTCTTGGCTTCAATGTGGTCGAGCAAGCGGCCCGGGGTGGCAATCAGCACCTCCACGCCCTGCTTCAACTCGGCCGTTTGTGGCTTCATGTCCACACCGCCAAACACGCAAGCCACACGCAGCTTGCTGTGCTTGGCGTAGGCCTTCACGTTGTTGGCGACTTGGTCGGCCAACTCGCGGGTGGGCGCCAAACACAACGCACGCACCGGGTGGCGGGCGGGCGAGGCACTGCTGTTTTCGTGCTGCAGCATTTTTTGCAGCAGCGGGATCGAAAACGCGGCTGTTTTGCCGGTGCCGGTCTGGGCAGCGCCCATCACATCTCTGCCCTCCAGAACGATCGGAATCGCTTTGGCCTGGATGGGGGTCATCGTCATGTAGCCCTGATCCGCCACGGCGCGCAACAACTTGGCGTCCAGCGGGAGGGTGTCAAAACGGGCGGGTGCGTCGGGCACGGCCGGCGCGGTCTGGTGTTCAGTACTCACTCACGCATTATCCGCTGAGCAGGCACTTTGATGCCAGCCCCCTGTCAGGCGGGAGGCATGGACAGGGGCTTTGGGTCGCCCGATCAGCGGCGAAACACCAACCAGCGAGGCGATTTGAAGCGCACGATCTTCCAGTAAAGCGCGACGTAGGTGAAGGCGAACAAAAAGATGAACACGGTCAGCACCGCCGTGTCATCCCACCACAGGACGGCGGGCACCACGGCCAACATGCACAACAACCAGAGGTAGGGCGAGGTCATGGAGTTGCGGCGGGTCAACTCCTTGGCATTGCGGTTGCCCACCGCCCAGCGCATGAGGCGCTTGTAAACAAGCATGTGGAAGTGCACGCCATCCGGCACACCTGGCGACATGCCGCGGATGAACTTTTTGCGATAGATGGAAAACAGCGTCTCAAAGATGGGGTAAACGCACAACAGCAGCGGGAAGATGGGCGAGACCGCCGCGTTGCGTTGAACCAACAAAATGGCCAACTCCGCAATATAGAAGCCCAGGAAGTACGCCCCGCCATCGCCCAAAAATATCAGGCCCGCCGGGAAATTCCACACGAAAAATCCGAGCACGGCGCCCACGCCGGCCAGCGCCAGCGAGGCCAGCAGCGGGTCGCCCACCTGCACGGCGACATAGGCAATGCTGGACAGCATCATCACGCCGCACATCGACGCCAAGCCATTGAAGCCATCAACAATGTTGACCGCGTTGGCCACGCCAGCCACCACAAACACCGCCAGCGCGATGGCGCCCCACCGAAAGGACACCACGGTATCGAGGCCAGGAATGTCGGTGCGGGAGATCACGGCACCGAGAAACCAAGCGGCCAAAGCCGCCGACAGTGCGGTGGCCACCAAGCGGCGGCGCGGGCTGACGTTCTTGGTCAAGTCTTCGGTCAGGCCAGCAATGAACGCAGGCAGGCCACAGACCACCAAGCCCAGAGCCATCATGCCGCCCGACTGGCGCCAAGCGACCAGCGCCGCCACCATGGCAATGCCGCCCACAATGCCCACGCCCCCAATGCGCGGCACCGGGAAGGCATGGAATTTCTGAGGCCCGGACAGGTCGTGGTCGTTCGACAGGTGGGCATGAGTCTTGGCCGAATGCACCACCCACAGGGTGATCACCGAGGAGGCCAGCAAGGCCAGTAGCAAAAAAGTCATCCCCCGATTCTAGGGAAGCTGCGCAGTTGGCCACCTGTCCACGAGGACTGATCACCCAAAGTGGGGAGAAGCGCCAAAGCTAGAATCTGCTGTTGATTCGACGCGCGAGCGCCGAACTGAGCGCTTGCCATCGGATGCGTCACCACAGCAAAAAGTGGGCGCCACGCTGCCGTTGCGTATCAGCCTCGAATGGCCGGCCACATCCCCCACGCAGAAATCATCACCGTCCCCCACTGATGCAGCACCTTTCATTCCGAATTTTCAAGGCCGCACTGGCAGGCCTTTGTGCAGGCGGGCTGTTGAGCACAAGCGCTTGGGCGCAATCGAATGACGCTGCTTCCGCCTCCAACCCGGCGGCTGGCGGAGGCCCGGTGCGGCTGAGGCAACCCGTGGCCGCGACCAACGCTCAAGGGAACAGCCAACGTGGCATGGCCCTCTCGGCCGACGATCTCTCGGGTGGGCGACTTCCCAGCATCGCCAAACCCGGCGAATTCGAAAAATTCGTGCAACGTTTGGCCGAGCCCACATTGGTGCGCCGCTTCGGCAGCGACTTGATGCAAGCGCAAGGCGATGAAGACTCAGGCGCCGCCAGCGTCAGCAGCGCATTGGTCCCGCCGGACTACGTGGTCGGCGTGGGCGATGAGTTGATCGTCAACCTCTGGGGCTCGGTGGATGCCGATTTGAAGCTGCCCGTCGACCGCACCGGCCGCATCAACATCCCCCGCGTCGGCCCCATCATGGTGGCAGGCGTGCGCTACGGTGACTTGCCCGATGTGCTGCGCCGGCGCGTGGGCACGGTGTTCAAAGGTTTCGATCTGAGCGTGGCCTTGGGCCAATTGCGCGGCGTGCGGGTGTACGTCACGGGCTTCGTCAGCCGCCCCGGCGCCTACAACCTCAACAGCTTGTCCACGGTGGCCCAAGCGCTGATCAAGGCGGGCGGGCCGGCGGCGGCAGGCAGCTTCCGCCAGATCCAACTCAAACGCGCGGGCCAAGCCCCGGTGCCGTTTGACCTGTACGACCTGTTGTTGCAAGGCGACAAGACCGGCGACAAGCTCGTGCAGGCCGATGACGTCATCCACGTGCCTGCGGCAGGCCCGCAAGTGGCATTGATCGGCAGCGTCAACCAAGCGGCCATTTTTGAGATCAAGCCGGGCGAGCGCGTGGGCGATGTGATCAGCATGGCCGGCGGTTTCAGCCCCGTGGCCGACCGCACCCGGCTGAGCGTGGAGCGTCTGGACGAACGCAACGGCGCCCGCATCGTGCAGCTGGCTTTGCCGCTGGCCAACCGGGGTGAGCTCGCCAACGGCGACGTGCTGCGCGCCTACAGCTTGGTAGATGTGACCCTGTCGGGCCAACGCCAGAACAAGCGTGTGCGCGTGGAAGGCGAAGTGGCGCGCCCGGGCGAATATTTGTTGCCGGCCACCAGCACCTTGCAAGATGCAATTGCGGCTGCTGGCGGCCTCTCGCCCTCGGCCTATGTGTTTGGCACCGATTTCAGCCGTCAAAGTGTGCAAGCCACGCAGCAGGTCAACTACGACCGTGCCCTGCGCGACTTGGAAACCGAGTTGACCCGCTCCGCCAGCACGCAACGCACCAGCAGCGCCGACGATGCGACGGCGCAGACTGCGCGCGCTGCATCGACCTCGCGCTTGGTGGAGCAAATGCGCGCGGTGCGCCCCACCGGCCGCGTGGTGTTGCAATTGCCGCCGGGTGGCAAAGAGCTGCCCGCGCTGGTGGTGGAGGACGGTGATCGGCTGTACTTCCCACCGCGCAGCACCACCGTGGGCGTGTTTGGCAGCGTGTTCAATGGCGGCAGTTATTTGTATGCCGATGGCCGAGGCGTGGAGGACTACCTGAAGCTGGCCGGGGGCCCCACGCGCGGCGCCGACAGTGGTAGCACCTTTGTGATCCGCGCCAACGGCAGCGTGGTGAGCTCGCGCCAGTCCAGCAGTTGGGTGGGCAATGGAAGCTTGGCGGGACTGAAGGCCGAGCCGGGTGACACCGTGTTTGTGCCCGAGGAGGCCAACAAGACCACCACCGTGCAAAACCTGAAGGACTGGACGCAGATCCTGTCGCAATTTGGCCTCGGTTTGGCCGCCATCAAAACGCTGAGCAACTGAGATGACGCATCAGAACGAGCGTGATGATGTCGATGCAGACATCCCGGACGATGGAGAGGGTGTGAGCCTGCTGGACTTGGCCCTGCCGCTGGTCAAGCACCGTTGGCTGTTGGTGATCGCGCCGCTGGTCCTCGGTGCGTCGGCCTACGGGCTCAGCCATTTGGTCGCGCCAACCTTCACAGCCACCACCACCTTCATGCCGCCGCAGCAGCAGCAAAGCTCTGCGGCATCGGCTCTGGCGTCGCTCGGTGCGCTGTCCGGCCTTGCTGGAGCGGCGGCAGGCGTCAAAAGCCCTGCCGACCAATACGTGGCGCTGATGCAAAGCACCACCGTGGAAAACCGGCTGATTGACCGCTTCAAATTGATTGAGGTTTACGACGCGAAATTTCGGGTCGACGCCCGGAAGGCGTTCGAGAAAAAAGTCCGCATCAATGTGGGCAAGAAAGACGGCTTGATCACGGTCGAAGTGGATGACACCGATCCGCAACGTGCAGCCGACATCGCCAACCGCCACGTTGACGAACTGCGCCGCATGACCGGCGAATTGGCGATCACCGAGGCGCAGCAACGACGCGTTTTTTTTGAGCGCCAGCTGAACCAAACCAAGGAGCGGCTCACTGCTGCCCAGCAAGCACTGCAAGGCAGCGGGTTCAACCCGGGCGCGCTGCGTGCTGAGCCCAAAGCAGCGGCCGAGGGTTACGCCAAGGCACGCGCAGAGGTGACAGCTGCCGAGATCCGACTGCAATCACTGCGCCGCACCTTGGCCGACGGCACCCCTGAAGTGCAACAGGCCAGCGCGGTGCTCAGCGGACTTCGAGCTCAACTGTCCCAAATGCAATCAGCGCCTGCCGACAGTACCGCGGGCCCTGACTACGTCGGCAAGTACCGCGAGTTCAAGTACCAGGAAACGCTGTTCGACCTGTTTGCCCGCCAGTACGAGGTGGCGCGCCTGGACGAAAGCCGAGAAGGCGCGCTGATCCAAGTCGTCGACACCGCCCTGCCGCCCGAGAAAAAGAGCAAGCCTCAACGCGCGCTCATTGCTGTGGGCACCACTGCGGCCAGCTTCTTGCTGCTTGCGCTGTGGCTGATCGCCCGCCACTTCTGGCGCGAATCCGCAGCGCAGCCCGAAACGGCAGAGAAGCTAGCCAAGTTGCGCGCTGCCATGGGCAAGGCCTGACCCCCCCCCCAATCCAGACACCCAGGGACTGAATCCACATGACCATCCTCGTCACCGGCGGTGCCGGCTTCATTGGCGCCAACTTCGTGCTCGACTGGATCGCCGCCACTGGTGAACCCGTCGTCAACCTCGACGCCCTCACCTACGCCGGCAATTTGCAGACCCTGCAATCGCTGCAAGGCGATGCGCGCCACATCTTCGTCAAGGGCGACATCGGTGACCGCGCCTTGGTCGACAGCCTGTTGGCCACGCACCAGCCGCGCGCCATCGTGCACTTTGCGGCCGAGAGCCATGTGGACCGCAGCATCCACGGCCCGGGTGCGTTCGTGCAGACCAACGTCAACGGCACCTTCACGCTGCTCGAAGCCGCGCGCGGCCACTGGTCAACGCTCGAAGGCGACGCCAAGGCCGCCTTCCGCTTTCATCACGTCAGCACCGACGAGGTGTACGGCTCGCTGGGCCCCACTGACGCGCCCTTCACCGAGACCCACCCCTTCGAACCCAACAGCCCGTACTCGGCCAGCAAGGCCGCGAGCGACCACCTGGTGCGCGCCTGGTTCCACACCTTCGGGTTCCCGGTGGTGACGACCAACTGCAGCAACAACTACGGCCCCTATCACTTCCCCGAGAAGCTGATCCCGCTGATGATCGTCAACGCCCTGGCCGGCAAGGCACTGCCGGTGTACGGCGACGGCCAACAGGTGCGCGACTGGCTGTACGTGACCGACCACTGCAGCGCCATCCGCGAGGTGCTGGCCCGCGGCACGCTGGGTGAGACCTACAACGTAGGCGGCTGGAACGAGAAGCCCAACATTGAGATCGTCAAAACAGTGTGCGCGCTGCTGGACGAGATGCGCCCCGACCCCGCCGGCAGCTACAGCCGCCTGATCACCTATGTGACCGACCGCCCCGGCCACGACCGCCGCTACGCCATCGACGCCCGCAAGCTCGAACGCGAACTGGGCTGGAAGCCGGCCGAAACGTTCGAGACCGGCATCCGCAAAACCGTGCGCTGGTACCTCGACAACACCGAGTGGGTGGCCAATGTGCAAAGCGGCGGCTACCGCGACTGGGTGGACACCAACTACGGCGTGCGCTGAGAGAGCACTGCCCCATGAGCATCCACGCGAACCCAACCCGCCCGCGCATCCTGCTGCTGGGCAAAAACGGCCAAGTGGGCTGGGAGCTGCAACGCGCCCTGGCCCCGCTGGGCGAGTTGATCGCGCTCGACCGGCACAGCAGCCCCCATTGCGGCGACCTCAGCCAGCCCGAGGCGCTGGCCGCCACGGTGCGAGCGCTGGCACCACAGATCATCGTCAATGCGGCCGCGCACACGGCGGTGGACAAGGCTGAGAGCGAGCCCGAACTGGCGCAAACGCTCAACGCCACCGCTCCGGGTGCTTTGGCACGCGAGGCCGCAGCCCTGGGCGCCTGGCTGGTGCACTACAGCACTGACTACGTGTTTGACGGCAGCGGCATCCAGCCCTGGACCGAAGACGCCGCCACCGGCCCACTGAGCGTGTACGGCCGCAGCAAACTCGACGGCGAAAACCTCATCCGCGCCAGCGGCTGCAAGCACCTGATCTTTCGCACCAGTTGGGTGTACGCCGCGCGTGGTGGCAACTTTGCCAAGACCATGCTTCGCTTGGCAGCCGAGCGGGAGGCATTGACCGTGATTGACGATCAGTTCGGTGCGCCCACCGGGGCCGAATTGCTGGCGGACGTGACCGCACACGCCTTGCGCAGCGTGTCGCGGCAACCCGATCTGAGTGGCACGTACCACTTGGCTGCAGCCGGCGAAACCACGTGGAACGGCTACGCCCGCCATGTGATTGCGCAAGCCCTTGAAGCCGGCCAAGCACTGAAGGCCGCACCTGCGGCTGTGGCGCCGGTGCCCACCAGCGCCTTCCCCACACCCGCCAAGCGCCCCGCCAATTCGCGCCTCGACACCTGCAAACTGCAACAGGCCTTTGGCCTCACGCTGCCCGATTGGCGCGTGGGCGTCGACCGCATGTTGGCCGAAGTGCTCAGCCGCTGAGCGAGCGCTCGCACCCAACCACCCGAACAAACACATCAGGGAAGCACAGTCATGACCGACAAGCAACGCAAAGGCATCATCCTGGCCGGCGGCTCCGGCACCCGCCTGCACCCGGCCACCCTGGCCATGAGCAAACAGCTGCTGCCGGTGTACGACAAGCCCATGGTGTACTACCCATTGGCCACGCTGATGCTGGCTGGCATGCGCGACATCTTGCTCATCAGCACGCCGCAAGACACGCCCCGATTCCAGTCCCTGCTGGGCGACGGCTCGCAGTGGGGTCTGAACCTCAGCTACTGCGTGCAACCGAGCCCCGATGGCCTGGCGCAAGCCTTCATCCTGGGCAAAGAGTTCATCAACGGCGCCCCCAGCGCCTTGGTGCTGGGCGACAACATCTTCTACGGCCACGACCTGCAAGGCCTGCTGCACTCGGCAGATGCCAGCACCTCTGGCGCCTCAGTGTTCGCGTACCACGTGCACGACCCGGAGCGCTATGGCGTGGTCGCGTTCGACGAGCAAAAGCGCGCGCTCAGCATCGAAGAAAAGCCCAAAGCCCCGAAGAGCAACTACGCGGTCACGGGCCTCTATTTCTATGACGAGCAGGTGTGCGACATCGCCGCCGACATCGCCCCCAGCCCGCGCGGCGAGTTGGAGATCACCGACGTCAATGCCCGCTACCTGGCTCAAAACCAGCTTAGCGTCGAGATCATGGGTCGCGGCTACGCCTGGCTCGACACCGGCACCCACGACAGCCTGCTCGAAGCCGGCCAGTTCATCGCCACGCTGGAAAAGCGCCAAGGCCTGAAGGTGGCATGCCCCGAAGAAATCGCCTTCCGCGCAGGCTGGATTGACAAGGCTCAACTCGAAAAACTGGCCCACCCCATGCTGAAAAACGGCTACGGCCAGTACCTCATGCAAATCGTCAAGAGCCAGGTGTTCTGATGCAAGTGACCCGTACCGCCATTGAGGGCGTGTTGATCCTCGAGCCCAAGGTGTTTGGCGACGAACGTGGCTTTTTCATGGAAAGCTTCAACCAGGAAGCCTTCAACGCCGCCGTGGGCCACGAGGTGAAGTTCGTGCAAGACAACCACTCGCGCAGCCGCAAGGGTGTGCTGCGTGGCCTGCATTACCAAGTTCCGCCGCACGCCCAGGGCAAACTGGTGCGCGTGACCCAAGGCAGCGTGTTTGACGTGGCCGTCGACATCCGCCGCGACAGCCCGACCTATGGCCAATGGGTAGGGGTGGAGCTCTCCGGACAAAACCACAAGCAACTGTGGATTCCGGCAGGACTGGCGCACGGCTTTCTGGTTACCAGCGAATCTGCTGACTTCTTGTACAAGACCACCGATTACTACGCACCGACAGCGGAGGGGTGTGTGCGATGGGATGATCCAACGGTGTCCATCGCTTGGCCGGATATCGGCATGACTCCGGCCCTGTCTGCCAAAGACGCGGAAGCGCTTGCGCTCCATGACGCCCGTACACAATGAAATTCCGACGGCATCGGCTTCGCACCGTTGCACGTATGACTCCGCAGAGGCGAGTGCGGTCAGCCTGATGAGGTGGGTGGCATAAAACAGTCGCCGCCCCTCGCGACTGACCGACCATCGACATTGGACCACCCCAATTCGGACAACTCCCCCTCCAACAATCCATTGCCCAGAGGGCTGGCAGCACTTTCCGGCATCACTCCCACCCACTTCCACCATCAAAATCTATGCGAATTCTTGTCACCGGCGGCGCCGGCTTCATCGGATCCTGGCTTGTTGAATCCCTCACGGCCCAAGGGCATTCGGTTACCGTAATCGACAACCTCAGTCCACAGATACACGGCGAACTGCCCAGGCCGGACGCGGCCTGGCTCAACAGCGGCGGGAAGGTGCGCTTCGTGCGGGCCGACATCCGAGACACCTCAGCGATGGACGCTGCATTGGGGGATGTCGAGGCCGTTGTGCATTTGGCGGCAGAAACCGGTACCGGCCAATCGATGTACCGCATAGCCCACTACTACGAAGTCAACCAGCAGGCCACGGCTTGGTTGTTCGAAGCCGTCGGCACACGCCATCGTCATATCCGAAAATTTGTCCTGGCCTCTAGCCGCTCAATCTACGGCGAAGGCGCCTACCGCAGTGGAAATCAATTGGTGGTGCCAGCCCCGCGCGACCCGCAACGCTTGCAGGCTGGCCAGTATGAACCTCTGGGCCCCAACGGCGAAGAACTCAGGCTCATCGCCACGCCGGAAGATGCGAGCCCATTCACTGCCTCGATCTACGCGGCCACCAAGCTCGCGAACGAGGCCACGGCCCGCATCTGCGCCGAGGCCTATGGCCTGCAGGTTGCGGCACTTCGATTCCAGAACGTCTACGGTGAGCGCCAATCGCTGCGGAATCCCTACACCGGGATTCTCTCGATATTTTCCAACCGAATGCGACAAAATCAAACCATCAATATATTTGAAGATGGCCTGGAAAGTCGTGACTTCGTCCACGTCAGCGACGTAGTGCGTTCAGTCGAGATGGCGCTGTTTCGAGATTCTCCAGGCTATCTGGTCGCCAACATCGGGGCAGGGGTGCCAACCACAGTTCTCGAAGTGGCTAGCGAACTGAAACGCCTGCTCGGGAGCAAATCCGAACTTCGCGTGAGTGGCGACTTTCGAGCGGGCGACATTCGTCACTGCTATGCGAACTTGGAAAAAGCACGGAAAATGCTCGGCTTTGAGCCCCAAGTGCCGCTCACCAACGGCCTGAGTCGATTCGTGGACTGGGTGCTGACTCAACCAGTACTTCTAGACCAATCACAACGTGCGCAAGCCGAAATGGCCAAATTAGGCCTCGGCAGAACCGCTGGCTAATTGATGCTGAAGCGCTTAGCCTCAAACGCAGCAGCAAATTTATCCAGCGGACTCGTTGCGGCCTGTTGCCAACTCGCCGCAACAGGATTTGCCACCCGAATTTGGCACGGATCTGAATTTTCAACATGGGCACTCGCGCTATCCATATCCGCGATCGCTCCGTTATTCGGAGTGAATCTATCCAGCGTGGTCACCAGACGGCTAGTTCAAGATCGCCACACAAACCGAGGGGTCAACACGGAATCAATCATACGGGGGGCAAATAAATTATCGCGCCAATTGACCTTCTGGGCGACCATATTACTTTTTTCGGCTGGCCTCGTAATTTACGCCAGCACACCCGGGCCAGAAGATCACGGCTCAACCCTCATTCTTCTACTGCCTGTATTTCTGTTGAGCAATATTTGGCAAATACTATGGCAAACCGCATTTGGACGCCATTACTCTGAAGAAAGAAACTGGCCACCAACAGTTACGCAAGGAGCAGCGAGGGTCGGCGGACTACTTGGCCTCATCTCTACGTGCACATTTATTAGCAATAGTCCGATATACGCAGCAACTGGACTATTAATAGGCACCTGGACTGCGCTTGCAGCCTGCACAGCAGCCTTTAAACCAAGGAGCATCGCTAAAAAACCAGTTACAACACCACTAAATATTGATAGTCAGTACCTCGAAACACGCCGCGTATTCGTAGGATTCGGCATTTGGTCTCTGGGCTCTCTAGTTATTCAGTACGGCATACCGCCTATAATTGCAGCACTATCTCCGGCCACGTTTAACGCATTCTACATTGCGAGCACATTGAATTTAATTGCCATCGGAGCACTATCTTCTGCGATGTCGGCCCTGCTAGCGCCCGTCACAAGATGGCACACAGGGGGCCAACAGAAACGCCTCAGGCAACTGGCATACTTCGGCCCAATCGTGTGCTGCACAATATGCCTGCTAGCATTTATTTGCGAGTGGCTCGCACT
>JBEAOO010000208.1:0-23570 GCA_041164825.1 Pseudomonadota bacterium
CCGAGCGTGATGATGGCCAAGGAGTGCGTGAACCGCGCGTTCGAGAGCAGCCTCAACGAAGGCATGCTGTTCGAGCGCCGCGCCTTCCACTCGCTGTTTGCCACCGAAGACCAAAAAGAAGGCATGGACGCCTTCGTCAACAAGCGCAAGGCGGCGTTCAAACACCGCTGAAGCTCAGACCTGACGCACCCGCTGGCCGAACGGGTGCTCAGGCAGTTTGCCTGTGGGAATGGCTGCTGGGGTGATGCTGCTTTGCGTTCAAAGATCGGCGCGAGGTCGGCGATGGGCCGAGGCAATTTGCTCCGTGTCCCCCGGACCCGCTGCGCGGCCCGGCGCGCGTCAAGGTAGTTGTCGCCTGAGTCACGCAGCTTTCTGCTGAGTATGTTGAACGTTGGCAGCCATGTTCACGACCGCATCGTGCTCCGGGTTGAGGGGGCCCCTCCTCCTTTACCTCCGCAAATTGCCTCGGCCCATCACCGACCCCACCAGCACCGCGGTGTGCGTAGACGCCGCATGCCACCGCCGGTTCAGGGAGCGTTGTGCCGCATTCGCTTGGCGCAGGGGGAGCCGGCCGCAGGACGGCGGAGGACACGGAGCAAAGCGAATGCGGCACAGCGCTCCGCGCACCAGCTTCCGCGCGCGACGACCCCCGCTGAAGCCGCAGCCTCAGCCTGCTCGAACGTTCAGCTGCACCAGCCCGCGATACACCGGGTTCGGCGCCCACGCGGGCGTGGTGTCCATCAGCCGCAAATCCGGCCAGCGCTGCAGCATTTGCGTGAACACGGTCTGCGCTTCGAGCAGCGACAGACTGGCGCCGATGCACACATGTGGGCCACTGCCAAAGGCCAGCAGACCGGGCTTGTCGCGTGTCAGGTCGAGCACATCAGGCGCGCTGTGGCGGGCCGGGTCGCGGTTGGCGGCGCCAATCAGCGCCACCACCAATTCGCCTCGGCGCAGCGTGTGGCCGTGCCACTCGAAGTCGGTCGCCACGCGGCGGCCGGTGTATTGCACGGGGGCTTCAAAGCGCAGCAACTCGCGCACCGCATTCGGCAACAGCGCCGGTTCATCTTGCAACTGCTGCCACGCGCCAGGTGTGCTGAGCAGTGCCCACAGGCCGTTGCCCAGCAGGTTGCGCGTGGTCTCGTGGCCGGCGAACAGCAGCATCGCGCACTGCGCCAGCAGCTCGGGGCCCGCGTCGATCTCGCCCGCGTCCACCGCCTGCAACAAGCGGCCCACCAGGTCGTCGCGCGGCGGTTGGCCGCGGCGCTGCTGCAACTGCTGCTCAAAGTAACGCGCCATGCCCAAGAGGCCGGCTTGCGCGCGGCGGGCCAAGGCCAGCGTGGGTTGCGGTGCGCCAATGAAGTGGGCGAGGTCGTCGCTCCAGGTGATGAACTGCGGCTGCAGGGCGTCGCCCTCGGCCACGCCCATCAAGCGCGCAATCACTTCGGCGGGCAGCGGCCGCGCGAGCGCAGCCATCGCGTCAAAGCCTTGCTCGGGTGAGGTGATGGCATCCAGCCGCCGCGTCACCATGGCCTCGATCTGTGGCGCCAGCGCCTGGATCGTGTCCGCGCGAAAGCCTGCGTTCATCACCCGCCGCAGCCGTGGGTGCTCGGGCGCGTCAACAAACAACATCGCGCGTGCAAACAGCTCTTGGAAGCCTTTGAGCTCCTGGCGCGCCGTGTCGTCTTGCATCACCCAACCGCCGGTGCGCTGGGCCGACAAGCGTGGGTCGCGCAGCGCGGCCTCCACGTCGGCGTGGTGGCTCAGCACCCAGGCACCGCCGAAAAAGGCCGGGCGCCAGTGCAGCCGCCCCGCCTCGCGCCAGGCGCGGTAGCGGGGGTAGGGGTTCTGCACAAACGCGGCGTCCAGCGGGGCGTTCAAGCCCTCGTCAGTTGCCGGTGCGAGCACGGCGCTCATCGCAGCTCAGCCGCCGGCCTTCAGGCCCAGGCGCGCAAACAGCGCGCGGTCTTTCTCGGCCTGCGGGTTGCTGGTGGTGAGCAGGCGGTCGCCGTAAAAAATGGAGTTGGCGCCCGCTGCAAAACACAGGGCCTGCAGCGCTTCGTCCATCTGCTCGCGGCCGGCCGAGAGGCGCACCATCGTGGTCGGCATGGTGATGCGCGCGGCGGCAATGGTGCGCACGAACTCGAACGGGTCGATCGGCTCGGTGCCTTCCATCGGCGTGCCGGGCACGGCCACCAGGTTGTTGATGGGCACCGACTCGGGATACGGGTCGAGGTTGGCCAATTGCGCCAGCAGGCCGGCGCGCTGGGTGCGCGTTTCGCCCAGGCCGACGATGCCGCCGCAGCAGACGTTGATGCCGGCGTCGCGCACATTGTTGAGCGTGTCGAGGCGGTCTTGATACGTGCGGGTGTTGATGATGTTGCCGTAATGGCTGGGGTCGCTGTCGAGGTTGTGGTTGTAGTAGTCGAGGCCCGCATCCTTGAGCGCCGTGGCTTGCTGCGGCTCGAGCATGCCGAGCGTCATGCAGGTTTCCAGGCCGAGCGCGCGCACGCCGCGCACCATCTGCGTCACGGCGTCCATGTCGCGCTCCTTGGGGCTGCGCCACGCAGCACCCATGCAGAAGCGGCTGGCGCCTTGGTCTTTGGCGGCTTGTGCAGCTTCCAGCACCTCGGCGATGGGCATCAGCTTGCTGGCCTCCATGCCGGTGTCGTGGTGGGCCGATTGCGGGCAGTAGCCGCAGTCTTCGGCGCAGCCACCGGTCTTGATGGAGAGCAGCGTGGACAGCTGCACCGCGTTGGCATCAAAGTGCTCACGGTGCACTTGTTGGGCGCGGAACAGCAGGTCCATGAAGGGCAGGTCAAACAGCGCTTCGACGGCGGCCACGGACCAACGTTCGTTCGTCGGCGTGGGCGCGGCGGGCTTGCTGCGCAGGCTGGCCACGGGGATGCTGGCGATCACGGTCATGGGGGTGTCCTTCAAGGTTGGCGCAGGTCAGTGCGCTGGATTCAGGGTCAGGGCGGTGCGCAACGCGGCCTCGTCGAGGTGGGGTGCGATGGCGGCCGCCGAGGCGTCGGGCAGCCAGGGCACCAGGCCCAGGCAGGGCGCGGGCGCCAGGGCCTCGCGCAAGGTGTCGATGTTGGCGTCGCGGTGGGCGAAGTGCGGGTCGATGGCATTGCCCACCCAGCCAGCCAGGCGCAGGCCGCGCGCCCGGATGGCTTCGGCCGTGAGCAGCGCATGGCTGATGCAACCCAGGCGCAGGCCCACCACCAGCAGCACCGGCAGGCGGATCTCGCAAGCGAGGTCGGCGCTGTCCCAGCCCGGGGCGAGCGGCACGCGGAAGCCGCCCACGCCTTCGACCACCAACCAGTCGCACAGCGGGGCCAGGTGCATCGCGCCAATGCGCAGCTCGGCCGGGTCGATGGTGCGGCCTTCCAGCTGCGCGGCGATGTGCGGCGCGCAGGCGGTGTGAAACAGCGCAGGGCAAATCTCATCAGTCGTGAGCGGCAGGCTGCTCGCGGCCTGCAGCGCACTCACGTCGTCGTTGCGGCCGTCGGCATCGGTGCCGGCGGCCACGGGTTTGTAGCCGGCGCTGAGTGCACCGCCTTGGCCCAGCAGGTGCAGCAGCGCGGCGCTGATGCCGGTTTTGCCGACCTCGGTGTCGGTGCCGGTGACGAACACGCCGCCGATCATGCGGGCACCTCTTGTTTGTTCGGATGCTGGCTCACGTGCTGAGCCAGCACGGCCAACAACTGCGCCACATCGGCCAGCGTGTGTGAGGCGCTGAGCGTGAAGCGCAGCCGCGCCGTGCCCACCGGCACCGTGGGCGGGCGGATGGCGGGCACCCAGAGGCCTGCGGCTTCCAGCGCCGCCGAGAGCGCCAGCGCCGCCGCGTTGTCGCCCACGATCAGCGGCTGAATGGCGGAGGCCGATTCGGCGAGTTGCCAACCGCAGCGGGGGAACTGGGCAATCAGCGCTTGCAAGCCGCTGCGGAGTGCTGCGATCAACACCAGCAGGTGCGCGCGGCGCGCAGCGCCTTCGGGCCCGGCGATCAGCGCCAGGCTGGCGCTCACCGCGTGAGCCAGTGCGGGCGGTGAGGCGGTGGTGTAGATGTAGGGGCGGGCGGTTTGCACCAGGGCCGTGATCACCTCGGGGTGCGCGGCCACGAAGGCGCCACCCACGCCCGCGGCCTTGCCCAGCGTGCCCATCACGATCAGCCGCTCGCTGCGCAGCTTGAAGTGCGCCAGTGCGCCTTGGCCCTGCGCGCCGAGCACGCCAAAGCCGTGGGCATCGTCGAGCACCAGCCAGGCGTCGTGCGCCTCGGCCAGGGCCAGCAGCGCGGGCACGTCGGCCAGATCGCCGTCCATGCTGAACACGGTGTCGCTGACGATGAGCTTGAGCGGCGTGCCGCAGGCTTGCAGTTGCCGCGCCAGCACGTCGAGCTTGCCGTGGGCGTAGCGCTGCAGCGTGGCTTTGCTGAGCAGCGCGCCGTCCACCAGCGAGGCGTGGTTGAGCTTGTCGGCGAACAGCGTGGTTTGGGCATCGCCCAGCGCAGTCAGCAGCGCCAGGTTGGCCAGGTAGCCGGTGCAAAACGTGAGCGCTTGCGCGCAGGGAATGTGCGGGGCGAACCACTGGGCCAGCGTGTCTTCGAGCGCGGCGTGGGCCGCGTGGTGGCCGCTGACGAGGTGCGAGGCGCCGCTGCCGCTGCCGTGCAGGCGTGCGCCTTCGGCCAGCGCGTGGGCCAGCGCGGGGTGGGCGGCGAGGCCCAGGTAGTCGTTGCTGCAAAAGGCCAGCAACTCGCGCGTGTCGCCTGCATCCGCGCCTGGCGCACTCACCCGCACCCGCGTGCCGCAGGGGCTGTGGCTGGTGCGGCGCTGGCGCTTGAGGCCGGCAGCTTCGCGCTCAAGCCGTTGGCGGTTCAGGTGCGCGAGCAGCATCGTCGGCGTCAGCGATTTGCGCCGTCACGTCGTTGAGGGTGGCGATCACCTGCGCGCCCAGCCACTGAGCCAGTTCGGGCGTCAGCACATACGGCGGCATCAGGTAAATCGTGCGGCCGATCGGGCGGATCAGCAGTTCGCGCGCGCGCCCGGCGAGGTGGAAACGCTCGGCAAAGCGCGCGCCGGCCACGTCCTCGCGCACATCAAACGCCCACACCATGCCGAGCTGGCGCGGGTGCTCGATGCGTGGGTCGTGCCAGAGCGGCGCCAGGGCCTCGCTCAGCCACGCCGCTTGCTCGCGGTTGCGCGCCAGCACGTTGCCCTGCTCAAAGCGGCGCAACACCTCCAGCGCCGCGGCGCAGGCCAGCGCATTGCCGGTGTAGGAGTGCGAGTGCAAGAAGCCGCGCGCCACGTCGTCGTCCAAAAACGCGTTGTAGATGGCGTCGCGCGAGAGCACGAGCGAGAGCGGCAGCGTGCCGCCGCTGATGCCCTTGGACAGCGTCAGCAGGTCGGGCCACATGGGCGCCTCGCCCGGCAACGCGGCCTGCTCAAACGCAAAGAAAGTGCCAGTGCGGCCGCAGCCCACGGCAATCTCGTCGGCGATCAGGTGCACCTCAAAGCGGTCGCACAGCGCCCGCACCGCACGCAGGTAGGCCGGGTCGTGCAAGCCCATGCCGGTGGCGCCTTGGATCAGCGGCTCCATGATGAGCGCGGCGATCTGACCGTGGCGCTGCGTGAACAAGGTTTCGAGTTCGGCCGCGGCGCGCAGCGCCACATCGGCGGCGGTCTCGCCGGCCAGGGCTTGCCGCGCGTCGGGCGACATCACCTGGTGCGCGTGCAGCAGCAGCGGGTCGTAGGCGTCGCGGAACACGGCGACATCGGTGACCGCGAGCGCGCCCAGCGTTTCGCCGTGGTAGCCGTTGCGCAGGCAGACAAACTCGCGCTTCTCGCCCCGGCCCACATTGCGCCAGTGGTGGAAGCTCATCTTCAGCGCGATCTCGACCGCCGAGGCGCCGTCGCTGGCAAAGAAACAGTGGCCGAGCACCCCGCCCGTGAGCGCGCTCAGGCGCTCGGCCAACTCGACCGCCGGCGCGTGCGTGCAGCCGGCCAGCATCACGTGCGGCAGGGTGTGCAGCTGGGCCGAGATGGCCTCGCGCAGGCCGGCGTCGGAATGCCCAAACAGGTTGACCCACCAGGAGCTGGTGGCGTCGAAGTAGCGGGCGCCTTGGTGGTCGATCAGCCACGGGCCCTCACCGCGCGCGATGGGCAGCGGCGGCACCACGGCCGCGCGTTGCATCTGCGTGCAGGGGTGCCACACCGCCTTCAGGCTGCGCTGCTGCCAGGTCGCGTTGGCGTCGCTCATGGCTGCACCCAACGTGGCGCTTCGCCTTCGTTGAAGAAGGCGCGGCGGTGGCCGTCGCGGTGCAGTTCCAGCCAATCCATCGCGGCCACGCGGGCGCACACAACCGAGAAATAAGCGCGGTCGCTGCTGCCGGCGCGCGGTGGCTCGTGCGGGCCGGGCAGGGGGGTACCGGGCGGCACGGGCGCCAAATAATCCTGCGCGCCCGGGCTCAGGCTGAGCTTGGCCCAGCGCGAGGTGGCGGCCAGGCCCGACATCTCCAGCGACAGCTGCAGCCGCAGCCGCAGCTGCCAGCCCAGCTCGCGCGACCACATCACAAACGTGCCCTGCGGCGTGCCCACCAACTGGCGGATCTTGGCGGCGCGCTCGTCCGAATAAAAGAACAGCTGCTTTTGCCGCACGTCCACCTCGCGCAGCACCACGGTGCGCGCGTCGGGCCAGGGCTGGTGCGGGTCGCTCTTGTCCAGGGTGGACAGCACGGGCGTGCGCCACGCATGCGCTTTGTCGCCCACGGCAGCGGCCAGTTGCTGCCAGATGGCGGCCTCAATGGCGGGCAGCTGATCGAGCCGCGCTTGCGGGGCCGTCACGCGTTCAACCCTCTTTGCGCAGCGAGGGGAACAGGATCACGTCGCGGATGCTGGGGCTGTCGGTGAGCAGCATCACCAAGCGGTCGAGGCCGATGCCGCAGCCGCCAGTGGGGGGCATGCCGTATTCGAGCGCGCGGATGAAATCGGCGTCGTAGAACATGGCTTCTTCATCGCCCGCGTCTTTGTTGGCCACCTGGGCCAGGAAGCGCTGGGCCTGGTCTTCGGCGTCGTTCAGCTCGCTGAAGCCATTGCCAAATTCGCGGCCGGTGATGAACAGCTCAAAGCGTTCGGTGATGGCCGGGTTGGCGTCCGACGCACGCGCCAACGGGCTGACCTCCACGGGGTAGTCGATGATGAAGGTGGGCTGCCAGAGCTGCTCCTCCACCACCGCTTCAAACAAGCCGAACTGCAGCGCGGCCAGGCCCCAGTGGGCGGGCGGCTCTTCGCCCAGGCTCTTGAGCTTGGCGTGGATGGCTTCAGAAGAGTCGGCTTCGGCTTCCGTCAGGCCAGCGTGGGCCACCAGCGAATCGCGCACCGTCAGGCGGGCAAAGGGCTGGTCGAGTGCCACGGCCTTGCCGGCGTAGCTGAGTGCGGCCGAGCCGGTGGCCACGCGGGCGGCGTGGCGCAACACCTCTTCGGTGAAGTCCATCAGGTCGTGGTGGTTCCAGTAGGCCGCGTAGAACTCCATCATCGTGAATTCGGGGTTGTGCCGAACACTGATGCCTTCGTTGCGGAAGCTGCGGTTGATCTCGAACACGCGCTCAAAGCCGCCGACGATCAGGCGCTTCAAATACAGCTCGGGCGCGATGCGCAGGAACATGTCCTGGTCGAGCGCGTTGTGGTGGGTGATGAAGGGCTTGGCGTTGGCACCGCCGGGAATGGGGTGCAGCATCGGCGTTTCCACTTCCATGAAGTGGTGCTCGACCATGAACTGGCGCACCGAGGCCAGCGTCTTGCTGCGTGCGGCAAAGCGCAGGCGCGCTTGCTCGTCGGTGATCAGGTCGACATAGCGCTGGCGGTATTTTTGCTCCTGGTCGGCCATGCCGTGGAACTTGTCAGGCAGCGGACGCAGGCTCTTGGTCAGCAGGCGCAGCGCCGTCACACGCACCGAGAGTTCACCCGTTTTGGTTTTGAACAGCGTGCCTTCGGCGCCCAAGATGTCGCCCAGGTCCCAGTGCTTGAACTCGGCGTAGAGGTCCTCGCCCAGCGCGTCGCGGGTGACGAACAGCTGGATGCGGCCTGAGCCATCTTGCAGCGTGCCGAAGCTGGCCTTGCCCATCACGCGCTTGAGCATCAGGCGGCCGCCCAGGCTGACGCTGATGTTCTGCGGCTCCAGCGTCTCGTTGTCCAGCGCGCCGTGCAGGCGGTTCAGCTCGGCCGCGTGGTGGCGGGGCTTGAAGTCGTTGGGGAACACGGCGGTGCCGGCATCACGCGCTTTGGCACGCAAGACGGCGAGCTTCTCGCGGCGTTCCGTGATCAGCTGGTTGTCGTCGCCGGCCGAAGCGTGGGCGGTGGACGTGGCAACTTGCGGGGCGGTGTCAGAGGGCAGGGAAGTGGTCATGGGGGGTTCTCGAATTCGGCGCGATTTTAAGGGAGGCGCCCCCGCTCGCGCTGACAACCCGCCGAGCGACCGGGTCGGGCACTTAAAATCCGCGGTTTTGCCCTGCGCCGCGCCCATGCCTACACCGTCCGTGATCGTTGACCGCAAACTGCGCGTGGCCCTGGTGGGCTGCGGGCGCATCGCCCAAAGCCACTTCAAGGCCCTGGCCCAACACGCTGACCGCGCCGAGCTGGTGGCGGTGGCCGACAACCACCCTGCCGCGCTGGCTGCGGCGGTGGCCGCCACGGGCGCCGCAGGCTTCAACAGCCTCGGTGAGCTGCTGGCCGGCAGCAACGCCGACATCGTCGTGCTCGCCACGCCCAGCGGCTTGCACCCGCGCCAAGCCATGCAGGTGGCGCAGGCCGGCCGCCACGTGCTGAGCGAAAAGCCCATGGCCACCAAGTGGGACGAGGGCGTGGCCATGGTGCGCGCCTGCCGCGATGCCGGGGTGAAGCTGTTTGTGGTCAAACAAAACCGCCTCAACCCGACCCTGCAACGCGTGAAGCGCGCGGTGGAGCAGGGCCGCTTTGGCCGCTTGGCGATGGTGACGGTGAACGTGTTTTGGACCCGCCCGCAGGCCTACTACGACGCCTCGCCCTGGCGCGGCCGCTGGGACATGGACGGCGGCGCCTTCATGAACCAGGCCAGCCACTATGTCGACATGGTCGATTGGCTGGTCGGCCCGGTCGACAACGTGCACGCCTACACCGCGACGCTGGCGCGCGACATCGAGGCCGAAGACACCGGCGTGATGAGCCTGCGCTTGCGCAACGGCGCGCTGGCCAGCATCAACGTCACCATGCTCACGCACAAGAAAAACTTCGAAGGCAGCATCACCCTGCTGGGCGAGCGCGGCACCGTGCGCGTGGGCGGCGTGGCCGTCAACCAGATCGAGCACTGGGAATTTGACACCCCGCACGACGACGACGCCCACATCGCCGACGCCAACTACGGTGTCGAGAGCGTCTACGGCCCCGGCCACCCGCTCTACTACGACAACGTCATCAACACGCTGCGCGGCACCGCCCACGCCGAGGTGGATGGCTACGAAGGCCTGCGTTCGCTCGAAGTGCTGATCGCCGGCTACCGCTCCGCGCGCGATGGCGTGCGGGTGGGGCTGCCCCTGGTGTTCTGAGCGGCTGCGGCGCGGTGGCGGCGGGCCTGGATCTACAATCGATCCAACGTAGATCTAACGTAGATCTAACGCGGATCTCACGCCAATCTCACCGTCCAACAGGAGCCGTCTGATGCAAGTCGCGAAATGGGGCAATAGCCTGGCCGTGCGGCTGCCGGCCAGTGTGGTGGACGCGCTGGCGCTGAAGCCCGGTGACCACATCGACATCCACATCGCCGGCGAGCGCCGCTTTGACATTGAAAAAGCGCCCGCGCCGCAAGAGTTGCTGAGCCGCTTGCGCCGCCTGCGTGGCAGCCTGCCGGCCGACTTCCGTTTTGACCGGCTCGATGCGCAGGGCGGCCGTGGCTGACCCGATGGCCCCCGAGGCGCATTTTTTTGACGCCAACGTTTTGCTCTACCTGCTCTCTGCCGACGCCCGCAAGGCCGACCGGGCCGAGGCGCTGCTGGCGCAGGGCGGCACGGTGAGCGTGCAGGTGCTGAACGAATTTTTGTCCGTGGCCACGCGCAAGGCGTGCTTGCCGCTGAGCGAAGCCGCCGAGGTGCTGGCGGCGGTGCGGGCCAGCTGCGCGGTGGTGCCGCTCACGGTGGGCACGCACGACCGCGCGCTCGATCTGCTGGCCACGCACAGCTTGTCGGTGTACGACGCGCTGATCGTGGCCGCCGCACTCGACGCTGCTTGCACCACGCTCTGGACCGAAGACATGCAGCACGGCCAGCTCATCGATGGCCGGCTGCGCTTGCGCAACCCCTTTGCCGACGATGTGTCGGCGCCGCGTTGAAGGATCACGATTCATGACCTCCCCCGCTGCTGCGTGGCAGCATCCCTCCGCCATCGTTGACGACGGCGCGCAGCTCGGCGCGGGCACCCGCGTGTGGCACTTCGCGCATGTCTGCGGCGGGGCGCGCATTGGCGAGGGCTGCTCGCTGGGGCAGGGCGTGTTCGTCGGCAACGATGTGCTGATCGGCCGCAACGTGAAGGTGCAAAACCACGTCTCGGTGTATGACGCCGTGACGCTGGAAGACGATGTGTTTTGCGGCCCCAGCATGGTGTTCACCAATGTGCACAACCCGCGCAGCGCGGTGGTGCGCAAGAACGAATACCGGCGCACGCTGGTGCAGCGCGGCGCCACGCTCGGCGCCAACTGCACCATTGTTTGCGGCACGACTGTGGGCATGTATGCCTTTGTCGGCGCGGGCGCGGTGGTCACCAAAGATGTGCCGGCGTTCGCCCTGATGACCGGCGTGCCCGCCCGCCAAACCGGGTGGATGAGCCGCCATGGCGAAAAGCTGCCGTTGCCCCTGCGCGGCGAAGCCGAAGCCGCTTGCCCCGCCACCGGCGAGCGCTACCGGCTCGACGCCAGCGGTTGCCATTTGATTGCGCCTGAAGCCTGACGCCCCATGACCACCGACAAGAAGCTCGAATTCATCGACCTCAAAGCGCAGTACGCCGCGCTCAAACCCGCCATCGACGCACGCATCCAGCGCGTGCTCGACCACGGCCAATACATCATGGGTCCCGAGGTGGCCGAGCTCGAAGCCGCGCTCTGCGCCTTCACCGGCGCCAAGCACTGCATCACCGTGTCCAGCGGCACCGAGGCGCTGCTGATCAGCCTGATGGCGCTCGGCCTGCAGCCGGGCGACGAAGTGATCACCACGCCGTTCACCTTTGCCGCCACGGCCGAGGTGATCGTGCTGCTGGGCGGCACGCCGGTGTTTGTCGACATCGAACCACACACCTGCAACATCGACGCCGCGCTGATCGAAGCGCGCATCACGCCGCGCACCCGCGCCATCATGCCGGTGAGCTTGTATGGCCAGGTGGCCGACATGGCGGCCATCAACGCCATCGCCGCGCGCCACGGCCTGCCGGTGATTGAGGACGCGGCGCAGAGCTTTGGCGCGTCTTACCAAACGTCAAAAAGTGGCCACCTCAGCACCTTCGGCTGCACCAGCTTTTTCCCCAGCAAACCGCTGGGCTGTTATGGCGATGGCGGCGCCATCTTCACCGACGACGACGCCCACGCGCGCGCCTGCCGCGAGATCCGCGTGCACGGCCAAAGCGCGCGCTACACCCACACCCGCGTCGGCGTGGGCGGGCGCATGGACACGCTGCAGTGCGCCATCGTGCTGGCCAAGCTCGAACGTTTTGAGTGGGAGCTGGCGCGCCGCCACGCGCTCGGTGCGCGTTACGCCGAGCTGATCACCGCCAGCGGCGCGCCGGTGCAACTGCTGGCCGTGCGGCCCGACCGCGATTGCGTGTGGGGCCAGTACACGGTGCAGTTGCCCATCGGTACGCGTGATGCGGTGCAAGCCGCGCTGAGCGCGCAAGGCATCCCCACCGCCGTGCACTACCCCAAACCCATGCACTTGCAGCCGGCCTACGCCGCCTACTGCTGCCCCGACTGCATGCCGCACAGCCTGGCCGCCAGCCAGTGCGTGATGAGCCTGCCGATGAGCGCGGACCTGGACGACGCGCAGCAGCAGCGCGTGGTGGCGGCGCTGGCTCATGCTCTGGCCTGAGAGGCTGAGCCGCAGACGCACATGAGCATGGCGCCCGTCTCAACACGCGCACCCGCGCTGTGGCGCGCCACGCTCACGCTGCTGGCCGGTGGGGTGTTGGCGCAGGCCTTGCCGTTGGCGCTGGGCCCGTGGCTGACGCGGCTCTACACGCCGGTCGACTTTGGTCACGCCACGCTGTTTGCCGCGGTGGCGGCCAACATCGCCGCCGTGGGCTGCGCGCGTTATGAATTTGCGCTGCCGCTGGCGCAGGGTGATGACGAGGCGTGCGATCTGCTGGCGCTGTGCCTGCGCGCGGCCGTCATCGTCACCGTGCTCACAGCGGCGGTGGCGCTGGTGTTGAACGCGACCGGTGTGCTCGCCCACGCGCTGTGGCTGCCGCTGGCCGTGCCGCTGTTGGCGGCGGTGCAGGCGCTCACACAATGGGGCAGCCGGGTCCAGCGCTTTGGCGCGCTGTCGTCCGCGCGGGTCACGCAATACGGTGGTGGCGCGGCCGTGCAAGCGGCGGCCGGCGTGGCGCAAGCGGGCGCCCTCGGTTTGATCTTGGGCCCCGTGCTGGCTGCGGCAGCGGCTTTGCCGTGGCTGCTGCGGCCGGCGCCGCAGGGCGGTTGGCGCGGATTGTGGGCGCGGCCTTGGGGCGCGCTCAAGCCCGTGGCGCAGCGCTTTCGCGAATTCCCCTTGCTCAACACGCCACATGCCTTTGCCGGTGCGCTGCAAGACACCTTGGCCGTGGCGCTGTTGGTGGCCTGGTCGGGCGAGGCCTCGGCCGGCTTTTGGGGCCTGGCGCTGCGCTACCTCAAGGCACCCGCCACGCTGGTGGGCGGCGCGGTGTCGCAGGCGCTGTACCCGCAACTCGCGCAAAGCGATTTTGCGCAAGCGCGCGCCGCGGTGCGGCAGGTGATGCGCACGCTGGCGCTGGCTGCGTTGCCGCTGCTGCTGGTGTTGCTGATTGCCGGGCCGGCGCTGTTTGCCTGGGTGTTTGGGCCCACATGGCGCGAGGCCGGTGAGCTGGCGCGCGCACTCGCGCCCTACATCGCCGCGCACTTCATTGCCGCCCCCTTGGCCGTGGTGACCATGGCCTGGCGCGCGCAAGCCTGGGCGCTGCGGCTGGCGCTGGTGGGGCAAGTGATGTTTTTGGGTGCGATGGCGCTGGGCCTGCAATGGGGCGGCCTGATCGGCGCGGCCTGGGGCGTGTCGGCGGCCATGTGCCTGTACTTTGGCTGGTACTTTTGGAAGCTGGCCACCTGGCCGCAGCCGCTGGACGCTGCGCAGGACAACAAGAACGACAAGGATCCGCACCATGCCCACGCTTGAACTGCGCGCCTGGCTCAACCGCATGCGCCGCCGCCTGTGGCACCTGCTGGCGCAGCGCATGGTGTTTGGCGAGCGCGCGGCCGACGGCACGCTGCTGCCCCACACCCGCATCGCGCCCAGCACCTGCATCGAGGGCGAGGCCGGCCTGCAACTGGCCGACCACGTGTTCATCGGCCAGTTCAATTTTTTGGACGCGTCGGGTGGGCTGCGCATCGACGAAGGCGTGCAGATCACCAACTTCTGCAGCATCGTCACCCACAGCACGCACCGCAGCGTGCGGCTGATGGGCCGCGCGTCGGTGACGCATGGCGCAGAGCTGCCCGGCCGCATTCAAGGCCCGGTGGCCATTGGCGCCTACAGCTTCATCGGGCCGCACAGCCTGATCGAGGCGGGCAGCAGCTTGGGCAAAGGCACGCTGGTGTGCGCCTACAGCCAGGTGCGAGGGCACTTCCCCGACTTCGCGGTGTTGGCCGGTCAGCCTGCGGTGGTGGTGGGTGACACGCGCGAGCGCGACGCCGCTTGGTTGGCGCAGCACCCCGAGCGGGCCGCGCAGGTGCAGGCGCACTACCGCCCCTGGGCGGGCGAGGACCTCGCCGCACCATGAGCCGCCGCTTGCGCTACGTGCTGATCGGCGATGGCGACAGCCCGCACCTGCTGAAGTGGGCGCAGGCGCTGGCGCCCGAGGTCGAGCTCTGGGTGGCGTCGAGCCGCGGCTTTTTGCCGGGCTTTGATGCGGTGCTGCCGCCCGAGCGCCGCCTGGCCTTGGCGACGGATCCGGCGCATGGCGGCGGCAATGTGGCGCTGCTGCGCACGCTGCCCCGGCTGGCGCGTTGGCTGCAGCAGGTCGACGCCGACTGGCTCAACCCGCATTACCTCACCTCGCACGGCACGCTGGCGTGGCTGGCAAAACGCGGCTGGCGCTTGCGCGGCCAGCTGCTGGGCTCGGCTTGGGGCAGCGACATCCTCGTCACGCCGCAGCGCAGCGCCGCCTACCACTGGCTCACCCAGCGGGTGCTGCGCGCTTGCGTGCTGAGCACCAGTGACTCGCAGGTGATGGCTCAGCGCATGAGCCAGCTGGGCGCGGGTGAGGTGATGACCTTTCCGTTCGGCCTCGACGCCTTGCCGCCTGCGCCCCCGGTGAAGGAACCCTGGCTGTTCTACGCCAACCGCGGCCTGGAGCCGATTTACCAGCCGATGCAGGTGCTGGCGCAGTTTGCGGCGCTCGCCGCGCAGCAGGCCGAGGCGCGGCTGGTGGTGGCGCACGACGGCTCGCTGCGCCCAGCCATGGAGGCCTGGGTGCTGGCTCATGGCCTGAGCCAGCGTGTGCAGTTTGTCGGCCGCCTCAGCGCCGATCAACAAGCCCAGTGGTACGGCCGCGCGCAGTGGTACCTCAGCCTGCCGGCGAGCGACTCGGTGTCGGTCTCGGTGCTGGAGGCACTGGGCCACGGCTGCATCCCGGTCCTGAGCGACCTGCCCGCCAACCACGAGCTGGTGCGCAGCGGTGACAACGGTCTGGTGCTGGGCCAGGGCCAGACGCTGGCCCCCGCGCTGCTTGAATCGCTGCTCGGCCGCGCGGACCAGATCGCCCGCGACAACCGCGCCTGGGTGGCCGCCCACGGCCTGTTTGCCCCTGCGGTGCAGCGACTGCTGACGCGCCTGCACACCTTGACCCCCTGACATGAACATCCTGCTCATCAACCACTACGCCGGCTCCACCCGCCACGGCATGGAGTACCGGCCCTACTACTTGGCGCGCGAGTGGGTGCGTGCCGGCCACCGGGTGCAGATTGTTGCCAGCGCTTACTCACACGTGCGCGCCACGCAGCCCGCGGGCGTGACGAACGCGCCGGTGGAAGAAGACATCGACGGCATCACCTACCGCTGGCTGCCCACGCCGCCGTACCCCGGCAATGGCGTCAAGCGCGTGATCAACATCTGGCACTTCCTGCGCCAGGTGTGGGCCGATGCGCGGCGGTTGGTGAGCACGTTTGCACCCGACGTGGTGATTGCGTCGAGCACCTACCCGATGGACATCTGGGTGGCGCGGCGCATGGCCCGCCTGGCGCGCGCCAAGCTGGTGTTCGAGGTGCACGACCTGTGGCCGCTGTCGCCCATTGAGCTGGGCGGCATGTCGCCCCGGCATCCCTTCATCCAGCTGTGCCAAAAGGCCGAGAACGACGCCTACCGCGACGCCGACGTGGTGGTCTCGATGCTGCCCAAGGTGCACAGCCACATGGCCAGCCACGGCCTGGATCTGCGCAAGCTGCACATCGTGCCCAACGGCATCACACTCGATGAGTGGAACGACACCCCGCCCGCGCTGCGCGAGGATGCGCTGCAGGCCATCGACGCGGCGCGATCGCGCGGCGCCACCGTGGTGGGCTACGCGGGCTCCATGGGCCTGCCCAACGCGCTCGACACCTTGCTCGATGCCGCCGCCTTGCTGAAAGACGACCCCAGCCTGCACATCGTGCTGATCGGCGACGGCCTGGAGCGCGAGCGCCTGGTGCGCCGCATCGCCGATGAAGGCTTGGCCAACAACGTGCAATGGCTGCCACCGATTCCGAAAGCCATGGTGCCGGCGTTTTTGGCGCAGGTCGATATCGCCTACATCGGCTGGCAGCGCACGCCCATCTACCGCTTCGGCATCGCGCCCAACAAGCTGATGGACTACATGATGGCGCGCCGCCCGGTCTTGCATTCGGTCGAGGCCGGCAACGACCCGGTGAGCGATGCGCGCTGTGGCCTCACCGTGCCGCCCGAATCGCCACGCGCCGTGGCCGATGGCCTGCGCCAGCTGGCCGCCGTGCCCGCTTATGAACGCCTGGCCATGGGCGAGCGCGGCCGCGCCTTCGTGCTGGCCCACCACACCTACCCGGTGCTGGCGCAGCGTTTCATCGCGGCGGTGCAGGGTACCGTGTTGACTGCTGGCATACAGAAATCTGTATGATTCCCCAACCATGAAAACCACGCTCGATATCGACGACCTGCTCATCAGCCGTGCCAAGGCCTTGGCCGCGCGCGAGCGCACCACGCTGACCCGTGTGGTGGAAGAGGGCTTGAGCCTGCGGCTGCGATCACCCCGCCGAGCTGCCCGTGCTGGCCTGCCCGAGTTGCCGGTGTATGCGGGTCGGGGTGGTTTGCGTGCGGGCATCGACCCCACGTCCAACCGCGCCATGCTGGCCGCGGCCGAAGACGGCAGCGACGATGACGCCTGACGTGAACGTGCTGGTGGCGGCGTTTCGCGCCGACCACGCGCACCACCGCGTGGCCCGGCCCTGGCTGAACACCGCGCTGGCGGCCACCGAGTCGGGCGGTGTGTTGCAGCTGCTGCCCATGGTGGTGGCCTCGTTTTTGCGGCTGGTGACACACCCCAAGGTGTTTGCCGACCCGGCTCCGGCGGAGTTGGCGGTGGCGTTTGTCGATGCCCTGTTGGCGGTGCCCGGCTGCGAGTGGCTGAGCCTGGGCGAGGAGTGGCCGCAGTTGGCCGCCCTGTGCAAGGCGCGCGCGCTGGCCGCCAACGATGTGCCCGATGCCTGGATTGCCGCGGCGGTGCGCCGCCATGGCACCGTGTTGGTCACCTTTGACCGTGATTTTCTGAACCTCTTGGAGCCGCACCAGCTGACGCTGCTGACGGCGTCCTGAGAGGCTGAACCCCGACGACTTCCCGCTTGTTTGCCATGACCGCTGCCTTGCCCTTTTTGCCCTTTGCCCTGCCCGAAATCGGTGACGACGACATCGCCGAGGTGGTCGACACGCTGAAGTCCGGCTGGGTGACCACCGGGCCCAAAACGCGCCGCTTTGAAGAAGACTTTGCCGCCTTCCTGGGCGGCGAGCCGGGCCTGCAGGCGCTGGCCGTCAACTCGGCCACTGCCGGCCTGCACTTGGCTTTGGAAGCACTTGGCGTGGGCCCGGGTGACGAGGTGATCACCACCACCCACACCTTCACCGCCACGGCCGAGGTGGTGCGCTACCTGGGTGCTGAGCCGGTGCTGGTGGACATCGACCCGGCCACGCTCAACATCGACCCGGCGGCGGTGCGCGCCGCCATCACGCCGCGCACCAAGGTGCTGCTGCCGGTGCACTACGCGGGCCTGGCCGCGCCCATGGCCGAGCTGCTGGCCATCGCCCGCGAGCACGGCCTCAAAGTGGTGGAGGACGCCGCCCACGCGCTGCCCTGCACGCTGGACGGCCAGCTGGTGGGCACGCTGGGCTCCGACATCACCGTGTTCAGCTTCTACGCCAACAAGACCATGACCACGGGCGAGGGCGGCATGGTGGTGACGCGCGACGCGGCGCTGGCCCAGCGCGTGAAGGTGATGCGCCTGCACGGCATCAGCCGCGACGCGTTTGACCGCTTCACGGCCAAAACGCCGAGCTGGTACTACGAGATCGTCGCCCCCGGCTTCAAGTACAACCTCACCGACATCGCCTCGGCGCTGGGCCTGCATCAGCTGAAAAAAGTGCGCCAGTTCCAGCAGCGCCGCACGGAGATCGCCGCCGCCTACAACGTGGCGTTTGCCGGCCTGCCGCTGATCACACCGCCGTTGCCGCAGGGCAGCGACACGCACTCGTGGCACCTGTATGTGCTGCAACTGGGCGCGGGCTGCGCGCTGGGGCGCGACGCGATGATCGAGTCGCTGTTCAAGGCCGGCATTGGCTGCAGCGTGCACTACATCCCGCTGCACCTGCAGCCCTACTGGCGCGAGCGCTATGGCCTGCGGGCAGAGCAGTTCCCGCACAGCCAGCGCGCCTACGAGCGCATGCTCAGCCTGCCCATCTACAGCCGCATGACCGACGCCGATGTGCAGCGCGTGATCGCTGCGGTGCGCGCGGCGCTGGGCCTGGCCTGAGCGCCGAGACGTTCTGATGCGCCTGTACCCCGTGCTCAAGCGCGCCATGGACATCACCGCGTCGGCCATCGGCCTGCTGCTGCTGAGCCCGCTGCTGCTGGGCGTGGCGCTGTGGGTCAAGCTCGATACACCCGGGCCGGTGTTCTTCCGCCAAGAGCGCGTGGGGCGCCATGGCCAGCCGTTTCGCATCCACAAGTTCCGCACCATGGTGGCCGATGCCCCGCAGCGTGGCGCGCAAATCACCGTGGGGGCGGACGCGCGCATCACCCGCGCCGGCCAGTGGCTGCGCGGGCGCAAGCTGGATGAATTGCCGCAGCTGATCGACGTGCTGCAAGGCACGATGAGCCTGGTGGGCCCGCGCCCGGAGGTGCCGCGTTACGTGGCGCTGTACCCGGCCGAGGTGCGCGCCGAGGTGCTGAGCGTGCGCCCGGGCATCACCGACCTGGCCTCAATCGAATTCCGCCGCGAGAACGAACTGCTCGCTGCCGCCGCCGACCCCGAACGCGAGTACGTGCAGGTGGTGATGCCGCAGAAGCTGCGCTACGCCCGCGCCTATGTGCAGCAGGCGTCGCTGCTGGGCGACCTGCAACTCATCTGGCGCACCGTGCGTGTGCTCGTCTCTTGAACCTGTGCCCATGATCTGGTCCTCCCTCGACGCCTTCCTCACCCGCATCCGCCCGCGCCGCCAGCCGCTCTCGCTGCTGATCGATGCGACGGTGATCGCACTCGCCTGGCAGTTCACCTATTTGTTTCGCTTGGGCTTTGAGCGCTGGTTGAGCGACCGCCCGGTTTACGACCTGGGGGTTCTGGCCGGCATCATTGCCACGTACCTGCTGTGCTTCGTGGCGCTCAAGGTGCCGCAAGGCATGTGGCGTTTCTCGGGTTTTGGCGAGATCAAGCGCTTGGCCTGGGGCTGCCTGCTGGCCGGCCTGATCAGCGCGACGTGGGTGCGCATGGCCGAGCTGCACGGCGTGCCGCGTGCCGTGCTTGCGCTGCACCCGGTGATGGCGCTGATGGGCCTGACCCTGGTGCGCATTGGCTACCGCATGCTGTATGAACACATGCGCGGCCGCATCTCCGGCCGCAGCACCGAAACCCGCCGCGCGCTGGTGCTGGGCGCGGGCGAAGCCGCCAACCGCCTGATCGCCGGCATCCAGCACGACGGCTGGGTGGTGGTGGGCCTGCTTGATGACGACGCGCAAAAACAAGGCGCGCGCATCGGCGGTGTGCCGGTGCTGGGCACGCTGGCCGACATCGCCCGCGTGGCCGAGGTGCAAGGCATCACCCACCTGGTGCTGGCCATCCCGTCGCTGAAGCTGCCGCAACGTCGCGCGCTGATCGACCGCGTCAGCGCCACCGGCCTGCCCCTGCTCACCGTGCCCTCGGCCGAAGAACTGCGCCAAGGCGACGGCATCACCCCGCTGCGCGATATCCAGCCCGAAGACCTGCTGGGCCGCGAGCCGGTGACGCTGGACGAAGCGGGCATTGCTGAATGTCTGAACGACAAGGTGGTGCTCATCACCGGCGCCGGAGGCAGTATCGGCAGCGAGCTGTGCCGCCAAGTGGCCCGCTACGGCCCGCGCCAGATCGTGCTGGTGGAGCTGAGCGAGTTCAACCTCTACACGATTGAGCAAGAGCTCACCGAGCGCTTCCCGCACATCCCGCTGGTGCGCCTGATCGGCGACGTGAAAGACCTGCCGCAGCTGCAGCGCATCTGGGGCCAGTGGCGCCCGCAAGTGGTGTTTCACGCCGCAGCCTACAAACACGTGCCGCTGATGGAAGAGCACAACGCCTGGGCTGCGCTGCGCAACAACACCCTGGGCACGCACAACGCGGCGCTCGCATCGGCCGAGGTGGGTGTGCAACGCTTCGTGCTCATCAGCACCGACAAGGCCGTCAACCCCACCAACGTGATGGGCGCCACCAAACGCGCGGCCGAGATGGTCATCAGCGCCCTGGCCGCGCAACACCAAGGCACCCAGTTCATGGCCGTGCGCTTTGGCAATGTGCTGGGCAGCAGCGGCAGTGTCATCCCCAAGTTCAAAGAGCAAATCGCCAAGGGCGGCCCCGTCACGGTCACCCACCCCGACATCATTCGCTACTTCATGACCATCCCCGAAGCCGCCCGCTTGGTGCTGCAAGCCGCCGCCATCGGCGAGACCGGGCAGGTGCTGGTGTTGGACATGGGTGAGCCGGTGAAGATCGTGGATTTGGCGCGGACGATGATTCGCTTGTCAGGCCACAGCGAGCAGGCGATTCGCATCGAGTTCACCGGCCTGCGGCCAGGCGAGAAGTTGTTTGAGGAGTTGTTGGCCGATGCCGACGCCACACTGCCCACCCGTTTCGCCCAGCTTCGCATTGCGCGTCTGGCCGACCAAGACGGATCGGGCGGTGTCATCGCTTGGCTGCATCACACCTCCGCTGAGATCGAGCACAACCCGTCGGCTGCGCTACTCAGGACCTGGATTCAGCAGGTGGTGCCGGAGTACCGGGCCGCGTGATCAGCGCTGCGCTGTAGCGCAAAAACTCTTCCAAGTTGCGCTCGATCACGCTGACCAAGATGGGCAGCAAGAGCCGTTGGTAGTCGTGAACCGCGATATTCCGGAAGCCCACCATTTTTTGCATGCTGGTGGCCAGCGCTGCATCAATCCAGCCGGCTTGGGCCAGTAGCGTGAACACGTCGCGCGCGCTTTGCGGCAAGCCCAAGCGGTGCAGGCGAATGACATGCTGGCCCATGTCGAGCGCTGCTTCACAGGCGCGCTGTACGTTCAGCACCGCTGCGTCTTGCCGGGTGAAGTCGGTGGCAAAGTCACCGCTGCTGGCGTACTCATCGCGGGCGCGCGCCACGCAGCGCTCAATCGATGCGGCCTTGTTCAACAGCACATCGTCAACCATACACGCGCCCTCGCCGCTGAATGTCGTCCACCAGCCCCGCTCGACGCTCGTCGAGGTTCAACTTTTCTGAGCGCACAAAGCACTCGAACAAATCGGCAGGCAGCGCATCGGCCCACAAACGCTGTCCGTGAATGAGCACCTGGTATTGCATCACCGTGCTGGCCGCACGCAGATCCAGCAGATCAACAGCGCAGTTCAGCCGGAGAGCCAACTGCGCGGAGGTGTCCCACAAGATCGCTGGATCCGCATACCCCGTGACCAGCACCGCCAAGTCCAGATCACTCTCAGGCGTCGCATCACCACGCACTTGGCTGCCAAACGCATAGAGGGCCAAGACGCCTGGAACAGCCGCCAAAAGCGCGTCCACAATATCGCCTTCTAGCAGATCAAGATCCAAGGCTGTTGTGGCCGGCGCGTGAATGAGGCTCATGGGCGGATGATAGTCGTCCGCGCAGAGGTGTTTTGGCGGGAAGATCGATACAGAGATGGAGTCCGCGCACATGGTCCAACCTCGCACGCGTGTTGTTTACAAAACCATCTGGCGCGCTTGATGGGTGACGTGAAAGACCTGCCGCAGCTGCAGCACATCCGGCGCCAATGGCGCCCGCAAGTGGTGTTTCATGCCGCGGCCTACAAACATGTGCCGCTGATGGAAGAGCAGAACACCGGGCCTGCGTTGCGCAACAACACCCTCGGCACGCACAACGCGGCGCTCGCATCAGCCGAAGTGGGCGTGCAGCGCTTCGTGCTCATCAGAACCGACAAGGCCGTCAACCCCACCAACGTGATGGGCGCCACCCAGCGCGCGGCCGAAATGGTCATCAGCGCCCTGGCCGCGCAACACCAAGGCACCCAGTTCATGGCCGTGCGCTTCGGCAATGTGCTGGGCAGCAGCGGCAGCGTCATCCCCAAGTTCAAAGAGCAAATCGCCAAGGGCGGCCCCGTCACGGTCACCCACCCTGACATCATTCGCTACTTCATGACCATCCCCGAAGCCGCCCGCCTGGTCCTGCAAGCCGCCGCCATCGGCGAGACCGGGCAGGTGCTGGTGCTCGACATGGGCGAGCCGGTGAAGATCGTGGATTTGGCGCGGACGATGATTCGGTTGACGGGCCGCTCGGAACACGAGATCCGGATCGAGTTCACCGGGCTGCGGCTGGGGGAAAAGTTGTACGAGGAACTCCTCGTGCAGTCTGAACAGTCCGTGCCGACGACGACCCCAAAAATATATGTTGCACAACTTGACGATGCCCCCCAATCTATTTTCTTCAGCGAGTGGTTGTCCAGCAGACTCTCCACCCTGAACGATGCCAATGACGACGAGGTCAGGCTGGCGCTCAAAAAAATCGTGCGAGACTATTGATGTACCTGATTAGCAATCTGCCTCAGCAGGCTCACGCTATGAGCTTGTGACCCTGTAACGTGGTGACTCCTGATCCCCGGAGCCCACCATGGCCAGCAACCGAATCCAGTTCCAGCACGGCATGTCCCTCCCCGAGTTTGCCAGCAGCTTTGGCACCGAAGCGCAGTGCGCCCAAGCGGTGAAGGTCGCTCGCTGGCCCGATGGGTTTCGCTGCCCGCGATGCGGCGTCGGTGACCACTATGTCGTTGGCCACGGTGCGCGCAAGCTGTTTCAGTGCAACGGTTGCAGGCATCAGACCTCGCTGACCGCGGGCAGCCTGATGGAGCACACCAAGCTGCCGCTGACGACCTGGTTCCTGGCAATCTACTTGCTCAGCCAGGCCAAGACCGGCTTGTCTGCCTTGGCGCTCAAGCGCCAGCTCGGGGTGAGTTACCCCACGGCTTGGCTGATGCACCAGAAGATCAACCGGGCCATGTCCCAGCAGAACGACGCCTATCGTCTGGCTGGCGCCGTGCAACTCGATGACGCCTATCTCGGTGGCGAGCGCGCTGGTGGCAAGGTCGGGCGGGGCTCGGAGAACAAGGTGCCGTTCGTGGCAGCGGTCTCGCTCGACGATCACGGCCATCCGATGTTCGTCAAGCTCCATGTGGTCAGCGGCTTCACCTCGCAGGCCATCGCCTCCTGGGCCAAGGCCAACTTGGCGCCTGGCACTTGTGTGAACAGCGACGGACTGGGCTGCTTCGCTGCGGTGCTGGATGCCGGATGCATCCACAGGCCTATGGTGGTGGGGACACTCAAACCCCGCGACCTGCCGAACTTCCGCTGGATCAACACCGTGCTGGGCAACCTGAAGACTTCGCTGGCCGGCACTTTCCATTCGCTGAATTTCCGCAAATACGCACAGCACTACCTAGCCGCCTTCGCGTATCGCTTCAACCGCCGCTTCGATCTGCGCGACCTGCTCGCCAACCTCGTCGCCGACGTCGCCCGCGCCTCGCCAATCACAGAGAAGCGCGTCCGGGCGAATGCTGAGGCAGCTTGCTAATCAGGT
>JBEAOO010000209.1:0-17627 GCA_041164825.1 Pseudomonadota bacterium
CTTGCAGCTTGTACAGCGTGAGGTTGATGCGGTGATCGGTGAGGCGGCCTTGGGGGAAGTTGTAGGTGCGTATGCGGTCGCTGCGGTCGCCGCTGCCGATGAGGCCCTTGCGCGTGGCGGCTTCCTTGGCGGCGCGCTCGCTGCGATCCTTCTCGCGCAGCCGCGCCGCCAGCACGGCCATGGCCTTGGCCTTGTTGCGGTGCTGGCTGCGGTCGTCCTGGCACTCGGCCACCAGGCCCGTGGGCAGGTGGGTGACGCGGATGGCGCTGTCGGTCTTGTTGACGTGCTGGCCGCCGGCGCCGCTGGCGCGGAAGGTGTCAATGCGCAGCTCGGCCGGGTTCAGCGTCACCTCGGCCGCGGCGTCGCCCTCGGGCATCACGGCCACGGTGCAGGCGCTGGTGTGGATGCGGCCCTGGGTTTCGGTCACCGGCACGCGCTGCACGCGGTGCCCGCCCGACTCGAACCGCATGCGGCCATAGACGCCGTCGCCTTCCAGCCGAATCACCACTTCCTTGTAGCCGCCGAGGTCGGAGCTGCTCTCGCTCATCAGCTCGCTGCGCCAGCCCTGGCGCTCGGCAAAACGCAAATACATGCGCGCCAGATCGGCCGCAAACAGCGCCGATTCGTCGCCCCCCGCGCCGGCGCGAATCTCCAAAAACGCGTTGCGCGCGTCGTCCTCGTCTTTGGGGATCAGCGCGGTTTGCAGCGCCTGGCGCAGCCGCGCCATGTTGGCCTGGGCGGTGGTGATTTCTTCGCCCGCCATCTCGGCCATCTCGGGGTCGGCCAGCAGCTCTTGCGCGGTGGCCAGGTCGCGTTCGGCCTGCTCAAACTGGCGGAAGGTGGCCACCACCTCGCTCACCTCGGCGTGCTCGCGGGTGAGGGCGCGAAAGCGCTGGATGTTGCTGGTGATGGTGGGCTCGGCCAGGGTGGCATCGAGCTCGTGCTGGCGCAGGGCGAGGCGTTCGAATTGCTGGCGCAGGCTGGGGGTCATGGGCAGGGCAGGGCAAGGTGGCGGTGAGGCCGGGGCAGCGCGCAGGCTGCACCGGCAGACGGGCTCAGGGTGCCGCGCCGCTAACCTTGGCTGTTGCCGCTGTTGCCGCTGTTGCCCTGGCCCGGATCGCGGCTGGCGCCGCGCAAGAACAGCTTGCTCACGGTATGCGCCAAGTGCTCACGCTGCTCGCCATCGGCGGCATGCAACTCGGCCATCGCGCCGTGCAGCATTTTTTGCGTCAGCCCGCGCGACATCGCCTCAAGCACGGTCTCGATCGACTCGCCCTTGGCCAGCAGCTTGTGGGCGCGCGCCAGCTCGGCCGCGCGCCAGCTGTCGGCCTGCTGGTGCAGCGCCTGGATCAGCGGCACCGAGCCGCGCTGGTCGAGCCAGTGCACAAACCCCTGCACACCGGCGTCGATGATGGCTTCGGCCTGCTGCACGGCGGCCTGGCGCTTTTCGCCGGCCGATTGCACCAGGGTCGAGAGGTCGTCCACGGTGTAGAGGTACACATCGCTCAGGCGCGCCACCTCGGGCTCGACATCGCGCGGCACGGCCAGGTCGACCATGAACACCGGGCGGTGCTTGCGTGCCTTCAGTGCCCTCTCCACCGCGCCCAGGCCAATGATGGGCAGGCTGCTCGCGGTGCACGAAATCACCACGTCAAATTCGGCCAGGCGGTCGGGCAGGTCGCTCAGTCGCAGGGCCTCGGCGCCAAAGCGGCTGGCGAGTTTTTCGCCGCGCTCCAGCGTGCGGTTGGCCACGGCCAGCGCACGCGGTTGCTTGGCGGCAAAGTGCGTGGCCACCAGCTCGATCATTTCGCCCGCGCCCACCATCAGCACCTTCACCTCGCGCAGGTCTTCAAACAGCTGCGAGGCCAGGCGCACGGCGGCGGCGGCCATGCTGATGGAATGCGCGCCGATCTCTGTGGAGGTGCGCACCTCTTTGGCCACCGCAAACGAGCGCTGGAACATCTGGTGCAGCGTGGTGCCCAATGTGCCCGCGCCATCGGCCTCGCGCACGGCCTGCTTCATCTGGCCCAAAATTTGGGGCTCGCCCAGCACCATCGAGTCGAGCCCGCTGGCCACGCGAAACGCGTGGCGCGCGGCTTGCCCGCCCTCCAGCACATAGGCATGGTCGCGCAGCGTGGCGGCCGGCACGCCGCCCACCTCGGCCAACCAATCGACGGCCGAGGCCGCCGCCCCCGCATCGCCGCCCACATAGAGCTCGGTGCGGTTGCAGGTGGAGACCAGCGCCACCTCGGGCCCACGCTGGATGCGGGCGCGCAAGGCCCGCAAAGTGGGGTTGAGCTGCTCGGTCGAGAACGCAAACCGCCCCCGCAAATCCAGCGGGGCGGTGGTGTGGTTCAGGCCGAGGGCAAACACGCTCATGGAGGGATTATAAAATTTCGCACCGCAAGCCGCTGGGGCTTGCGACTGAACAGCCGGTGTTTCTGATTGACATGGCTCAAGACTCGGCGGCAAACGCATCAGCAGATGCGCGCCGAGCACAAAGGAAAACAATGGGCCCGATCGATGCACTCTGGCATCTGGTGAATTTGTTTCTGCCGGCAGCGATGCTCGCGGCGCTCGCTTCGGCGCTGGCCAAAGTGATCTGGCGCAGCGAACTCAAAAGCGTGGCGTGGTGGCGCTTGTGCAAGGCCGCTGCGCTCGCCGCCGGGGCCGCCACCGTGGCCGGCCTGCTGCTGCTCGGCCAAGACGGCAAGATGGTCACCTACGCCGCCATGGTGCTGGCCTCGGCCGCCGCCTTGGCCTGGGCCGGCTTCGGGCCGGGCCGCCGCTGAGCGCCGCCTGAGCGGCGCCGCCGCCATCAAGCCGGCAACACCGCCTCCGCGTCTTGCGTCACCAGCACCTCACCGCGCAGCGCGTGCGGGCTGGTGGCGGTGATGCGCACGTCCACCATCTGGCCGATCAGTCGCGGCGGCGCCGCAAAGTTGACCGGGCGGTTGCACTCGGTGCGGCCCATCAGCTCGTTGGCGTCTTTGCGCGACAGGCCTTCCACCAGCACCCGCTGCACCGTGCCCTGGCGCGTGGCGGCAATGCGGCCGGCGCTGGCCTCCACCACCGCTTGCAGGTGCTGCAGGCGCTTGAGCTTCAGGGCCTGCGGCGTGTCGTCGGCCAAGTTGGCGGCCGGCGTGCCCGGGCGGGCGCTGAAGACAAAGCTGAAGCTGTTGTCAAAACCCACGTCGTCGATCAGCTTCATCAGCTTGTCGAAGTCGTCCTGCGTTTCGCCGGGGAAGCCGACGATGAAATCGCTGGACAGGCTGATGTCCGGCCGCACCGCGCGCAGCTTGCGCACCGTGCTCTTGTATTCCATGGCGGTGTAGCCGCGCTTCATGGCCATCAAGATGCGGTCGCTGCCGTGCTGCACCGGCAGGTGCAGGTGGCTCACCAGCTGCGGGATCTTGCCGTAGGCATCGATCAGGCGCTGGGTGAACTCATTCGGGTGGCTGGTGGTGTAGCGGATGCGTTGCACGCCCGGGATCTCGGCCACGTACTCCAGCAGCAGCGCGAAGTCGGCGATCTCGGCCGTGCCGCCCATGGTGCCGCGGTAGGCATTCACGTTCTGGCCCAGCAGGGTGATCTCCTTGACGCCCTGGTCGGCCAGGCCCGCCACCTCGGTCAGCACGTCCTCAAAGGGGCGCGACACCTCTTCGCCGCGGGTGTAGGGCACCACGCAGTAGCTGCAGTACTTGGAGCAGCCTTCCATGATCGACACATAGGCCGAGGCACCATCGACCCGCGCGGGCGGCAGGTGGTCAAATTTTTCGATCTCGGGGAAGCTGATGTCCACCTGCGGGCGGGCCAGCTTGGCGCGCTGCGCCAGCAGCTCGGGCAGGCGGTGCAGGGTTTGCGGGCCAAACACCACGTCCACATAGGGCGCGCGTTTGATGATGGCCTCGCCCTCTTGGCTGGCCACGCAGCCACCCACGCCAATCAGCACGCCTTTGTCCTTCAGGTGCTTCACACGGCCGAGGTCGCTGAACACTTTTTCCTGCGCCTTCTCGCGCACCGAGCAGGTGTTGAACAGGATCAGGTCGGCCTGCTCCACGTCGTCGGTGGGCTCATAGCCTTGGGCCGCGCCCAGCACGTCGGCCATCTTGTCCGAGTCGTACTCGTTCATTTGGCAGCCGAAGGTCTTGATGAAAACTTTTTTGCTCATGGGGTGTGCTCTTGCTCGTGCTCGGGCCGGGCCGGGGCGTTCAGGGCCGGGTCCAGGTCTGGGTGCCGGCGTCAAACGACCAGCTTTGGGCTTGTTCCAGCGTGGTGGGCCAGGGCTTGCGGGCGAGTTCTTCGTCCGTCAGCAGCCACACTTGGTTGATCAGGCCGCTGAACTCCTGCGTGTAGTGCACCGTCAGCGTCTGGCCGGTGAGTGCGCCTTGCAGCAGCAGGCCGTTGTTGGCGGCGCGGATGCGCACCCCCGGCGCCAGCTGCGCGGCCAGCTTGTTGAGCGTGATCACCGGCGGGTCGGTGAAGGCGACGACGCCGCGCAGCGCGACGGCAGGGAAGTTGCGCGTCATTTGCGCGTGGGCAGGCAGGGCGGTGGCGCAGACGGCGGCGCACACGGCCAGCCATGAGGCGGCGGCCCAAGGGGCCCGAGGCAGACAGCGGTACATGGTGTTCATCCAGTGGCTGTTGAAAAGAAAAACGGCGCCGCCAAAACGACGCAGCCCGCGGGCAGGGATGCCGAGCGGGCTGAGAGTTTAGCGGGGGGCTGCGGTGCACTGGCCTCGCCGGCCTTCGACCCCTCGGATCCGGCGCCTAAAAAGGCCAGTGCAATGCAGCGGAATCGATTGTACTGCTGTGCGGAATTCCCGGTAAAGCCCGTCAGCCTTTGATTTATCTGTTTTAACGGCGAAGTGGCCGGGTGCGGCGCCGTTTTTCGGCAGATCGGGCCGGGGGAGGCACTTCTACAGTGGTCTGGCCTGCCTTTTTTCCCATGACCCCACCGCCCGTTGTTTTTGCTCCCGCCGCGCTGCCCGCGTCTCCCGAGACTGAGCCCGGTGGCACCGCGGCGCTCGCGCTGCGGCTGCAAGCCGCGCTGCTGGACGCTGTCAGCCTCGACGCCGCCGCTGATGCCTGGGTGCGCGGCGTGGCCCGGGCCGCGGGTGGCGCCCGTGTGGCGCTGGCGCTGTCGGCCGATGCCAGCGACCTCAGCGCCGCCGGGGCCGCGCCCTTGGCGCTGTTGGCCGTGTCAGACGGCAGCCATGCAGCTGACGCCACGCTGCCCCACCAGCGCCTGCTGGCGGCCTGCGCCGAGTGCCTGGACCAGGGCGCGCCGGTGGTGTGGCCGCCGGTCGCCAGCGCGGCCTCACCGACACGAATTCCCCGCATCACCTTGGTGCACCAGGCCCTGGCCGAGGCCGGCGGCGGCGCGCTCAGCGTGCCGCTGGTGGCCCACGGCCGGGCGGTGGGCGCCGTGTGCCTGCAGTGGGCCAACGGCGCACCGCCCCTGCCGGCCGAGCTGCTGCAGCCCCTGGCCGCCTTGGCTGGCCCGGTGTTGGCGCTGCTGCAAGCGCGCCAACAGCCCTGGCCGCAGCGTGCCCGGGCCGCCGCGCGCCACGCCTGGGCGGCGCCCGGCCAGCCTCGGCAACGTGCATGGCGGCGCGCGGGGCTGGTGCTTGGCGCGCTGCTGCTGATGGCGCTGTGTGTGCCGGTGGGCTTGCAGGTGGGCGGCCAAGCCCGGCTCGAAGGCGCCGTGCAACGCGTGCTCACCGCCCCGGCCGATGGTTTTGTGCAGCAGGTGCACGCCCGCCCCGGCGACCACGTGCGGGCCGGCCAAGCGCTGCTGGAGCTGGCCGACCAGGATTTGCAACTCGCCCGCCAGCGCTGGCAAAGCCAGCTCGCCCAGCACCTGGATGCGCTCGCCGCCGCCCAAGCGCGCGCCGACCGCGGCCAACTCGTGCAGCAGCAAAGCCAGGCCGACGAGGCCCAGGCCGAGCTCGATCTGGTGGAGCAGCAACTGCAACGCGCGCGCTTGGTGGCGCCGTTTGACGCGGTGGTGGTGCAGGGCGACCTGAGTCAGCAGCTCGGCATGCCCGTCAAGCTCGGTGCCGAGCTGATGACGCTGGCCCCGGCCGGTGCCTACCGCGTGATCGTCGCGGTGGACGAGCGCGACATCGCCCACATCGCCCTCGGCCAGCCCGGCACGCTGGCGCTCTCGGCCCTGCCCTGGGACACGCTGGCGCTGCGCGTCACCCGCATCAGCCCGGTGGCCTTGGCGGTGGCCGGGCGCAATGTGTTTGAGGTCGAGGCGACGCTGTTGCAGCCGCGCGCCGACGGCCTGCGCCCCGGCCTGCAAGGCCAGGCGCAGATCAGCGCCGGCCGCGCCAGCACCTTGTGGCGCTGGAGCCACCGCGCCATCGAGGCCGTGCGCATGGGCCTGTGGGCTTGGATGCCATGAGTGACGCCGCCTTCACCCTGCCCACCCCCGGGCCGCTGCACAGCGCGCAGTGGTTTCGCGTGGCCGGCCTGCGCCCGCGGCTCGACCCGCACGCCGTGGCGCAGCGCCATGTGCAGCGCGGCGAGCTGTGGCACACGTTGCAGCGCGCCGATGGGCAGCAGAGTTTTCGCCTCAACGCCGCCGCCTGGGCGGCCATTGCCCGCTGCGACGGCCAGCGCACGCTGCAAGCGGTGTGGGACATCGCCCTGGCCGCGCTGGGCGAGCACGCGCCCACGCAAGACGAGCTGCTCGACATGCTGGCCCGGCTGCACCGCGCCGGGCTGATGAGCTTCGATCGCGCGCCCGATTTCGGCGCGGCAGCCGCCACCGCAGACGCATCTGCCGAGCCGGCGACCGAGCGCAACACGCTGCTCGCCTGGCGCATCCCGCTGGGCCGGCCCGACGCGTGGCTGACGCGGCTGTTGCCGCTCACGCGCGGGCTGTTCACGCCCCTGGCGGCCCTGCTGTGGACACTGGCCGTGGCCATCGCCGCCCTCGCCGCGTGGGCCCATGCCGATGAGCTCGGCCATGCCTTGGCGCGCCAGCTCGGCGCGCCGCACCTGCTGCTCTGGGCCGCGCTGATCTACCCGCTGATCAAGGCGCTGCACGAGCTGGCCCACGGCCTGGCAGCGCGCCACGCCGGGGCCGCCGTGCCGGGCTGGGGCATCAGCCTGTTGATGGGCGTGCCCACGCCGTATGTCGATGCCTCAGCCGCGTCGGCCTTGCCGCTGCGGCACCAGCGCCTCACCGTGGCGGCGGCCGGCATGGCGCTGGAGCTGGCCTTGGCCGCTGCGGCCTTGGCGCTGTGGTTGCTGCTGCAAGACGGGCTGTTGCGTGAACTGGCGCTGCTGGTGGTGTCGATCGGCGCCGTGTCGTCGCTGGCCGTCAACGCCAACCCGCTGCTGCGTTTTGACGGCTACCACCTGCTCTGCGATGCGCTCGATCTGCCCAACCTCGCCGAGCGCAGCCGCCGCCATGGGCTGCACGCGCTGCGGCAGCGCCTGCTCGGCCCCAGTGACGATGCGCCCCCCGTGCAGCCCGCGCCCGGCGAGGCCCCGTGGTTGTGCGTGTATGCGCCGGCCGCCTTGCTGATGCGCTGGGCGGTGCTGCTGGGGCTGGTGAGTGGGCTCGGCGCGCTGTCGTGGCCGCTGGGCGCGGCTGCCGCTGCGCTCGGGGCGTGGTCGCTGCTCGTGCAACCGCTGATCGCGCTCTGGCGCTGGCTGCAGCGCGTGTCGGTGCCCGGGCGGCCGCTGCGCCGTCGCGCCGCCGTCGTCGCCGGCCTGCTCGCCGTGCCGCTGCTGGCCCTGCCGCTGCCCGACACCACCGTCGCCCCCGGCGTGCTGTGGCTGCCCGAACACGCGCTGGTGCGCGCGCAAACCGATGGCGTGGTGGACGCCGTGCTCGCGGCCGATGGCCAAGCCGTGCGTGTCGGCGACCCGCTGTTGCGCCTGCGCGCGCCGCAACGCGACGCCGAGCTGGTGCAGCTGAGCGGCCGCATTGAGGCGCTGCAATCGACCTGGCTGCAAGCGCTGCGCAGTGATGCCGCCGCGGCCGTGACCGCCGAGCACCAACTGCAAACCGCCCAAGCCGCGCTGGCCGAGGCGCAAGCGCGCGCCGAACAACTCACCGTGCGCGCCACCAGCGCTGGCCGCTTGGCCTGGCCCCACGCGGCCGATCTGCCCGGGCGCTTTGTGGCGCGTGGTGCCTTGCTGGCCCACGTGATCACCGGCGAGCCCGGCCTGGTGCGGGTGGCCATTGCCCACGAACACGCGGCGCAGTTGCGCGCCCACCCTGGCCCCGTGGCCGTGCGCACGGCCGATGCGCTGGCGCCCACGCGCAGCGGCCAGTGGTCGGGCCGCACCTCGGGCGCGGGCGCCCTGTTGCCCAGCGCGGCCTTGGGCGAGGCCAGCGGCGGCAGCATCGCCACCGACCCCGCCGATGCCCAAGGCCTGCGCCCCGCGCGCCCGGTGGTGCTGGCCGATGTGCCCTTGCAGGGCGCGCCACTCACGCGCATCGGCGAGCGCGCCTGGGTGCGTTTTGAGCACGGCCACGCGCCGCTGGCCTGGCAGGCGCTGCGGGCCGTGCAGCAGCAGGTGCTGGGCCATTTCAACCCCGGCGCTTGAGCATGCGCCCGTCGCCACCGCCCATCCCTGGCCCCGTGCTCGGCGCCTACCCGCAGCGCAGCGATGCCGAAGCGCCGTGGCTGCGCCCGGCCTGGCTGGCGCCGCTGATGCGTGTGGCGATGCGCTGGCAGCCGGCCGCGCCGCTCGCCGCCGTGCGCGCGCAGCAGGCGCGGTGGGCAGCGCGCAGCGGGGCTGAAGTCGCGGCGGCGCTGCTGCCGCTGCGCGCCCGCTTGGCACGCGACGGTTGGCGCGGCGTGGCCCTGCAGGCCGAGGTGCTCGGCGCGGTGGCTGCGGCGGCGAGCCGTGCGCTCGGCCGCACCCCCTACGACACGCAACTGCGCTGCGCTCACATTGTGCTCAGCGGTCAACTCGCCGAGATGGCCACCGGCGAAGGCAAAACCCTGGCCGTGGCCTTGGCGGCTTGTGTGGCCGCGCTGGCCGGCGTGCCCGTGCACGTGATGACGGCCAACGACTACTTGGCCGCGCGCGATGCTGCGTTGCTCGCGCCGCTCTACGCCGCGCTCGGCCTGCGCGTGGGCGTGGTGCAAGCCAGCAGCCCGCCCGAGGCGCGCCGCGCCGCCTATGCCTGCGACATCACCCACTGCACCGCGCGCGAGGTCGCGTTTGACCACCTGCGCGATCGCGCGCTGCTGCACCCGCTCGGCAGCGCACTGCAACAGCACGCCGCCGCGCTGTGTGGCCAGGCTGCGCCGCCGCTCTTGTTGCGCGGCCTGTGCTTGGCGCTGGTGGACGAAGCCGACAGCCTGCTGATCGACGAAGCCACCACGCCGCTGGTGCTGGCCGAGCTGGACGACGACCCCGCGCAGCGCGCGCTGGCCGTGCAGGCGCTGGCCGTGGCGCGCCGCGTGGTGCTGGGCGTGCACGCGCAGATCGAGCCCGGCACGCACGCGGTGAGCTGGTCGGCCGATGGTGAGGCGTGGCTGGCCGAGGCCACCGCCGCGTGGCCGGGCCTGTGGGCGCAGCGCCGCCACCGCCTGGCGCAGGTGGGCCAGGCGCTGGTGGCCTTGCACGCGCTGCAACGCGACCGCGACTACCTGCTGCGCGACGGCCAGGTGCAATTGCTCGACGCCGTCACCGGCCGCACCGCGCCCGGCCGCGTGTGGTCGCGCGGGCTGCAAGCGCTGGTGGAGCTGCGCGAAGGCGTGGCCCTCAGCCCGGCCACACGCACGCAAGCGCAAACCAGCTACCAACGTTTTTTTTCGCGCTACTTGCAGGTGGGCGGCACCAGCGGCACGCTGGCCGAATGCCAGGCCGAGCTGGGCGCTGTGTATGGCCTGGCCGTGGTGCCGGTGGCCACGCGCTTGCCGAGCCAAAGGGTGATCGGCCCGCACCGCCAATTTGCCCATGCCACCACGCGCCACAGTGCCGCGGTGGCGCGTGTGCACACGCTGGTGGCGCAAGGCCGGCCGGTGCTGCTCGGCGTGGCCTCGGTGGCCGAGGCACTGGCCATGTCGCAGGCGCTCAGCGCCGCCGGCGTGGCCCACCAGCGGCTCGACGCCAGCCAGGACGCGCACGAGGCCCAGATCGTGGCGGCGGCCGGCCAAGCCGGTGCCGTCACCGTGGCCACCGCGCTGGCCGGCCGCGGCACCGACATCGCGCTGGGCGAGGGCGTGGCCGCACGCGGCGGGCTGCACGTGCTGTGCTGCCAAGACAACCGCTCGGCCCGGCTCGACCGCCAACTCATCGGCCGCGCCGCGCGCCAGGGCGAGCCCGGCAGCGCCGAGACCTGGCTGCTGAGCGCCCGCGCCCACTCAACTTCGTCCCCCAACGGCCGACAACCTTCGGAAGAGGGCGGCCTGCTTGCTGCGCCTGCGTGGCTGCGGGCCGTGCAGCGCTGGCAACAGCGCGCTCACCAACAACAAGGCATGCGGCAACGCCGCCAACTGCTGGAACAGGATCTGTCATGGCAACAGCGATTCGACGTCACCCGCTTGCGCGCTTGAGCGCAGGCCGCGGCCTGAACGCACGCACCGATTCAGCCTGGGCTCGCCTGCCGCTGGCCTGGGGCGTGGCGCTGCTGTGCGCCACCGCGCCGGTGCAATCGGCCACCGAGCCCGGCGCGATGGCGGCGTCGGCCTTGCCACGCGCTGCGTCGGCTGGCAGCCCGGCATTGCCGTCGACCGCGGCCCGCAACGCCCGCCCGCTGGTCGGTTGCTTGATCGGCCCCGAGCGCGTGGCCGACATCGGCACGCCCGTGGTCGGCGTGGTCAGCAAGGTGAAGGTCGACCGCGGTGACGCGGTGGACAAAGGCGACGCGCTGGTGCTGCTGAGCAGTGGGGTGGAGGCGGCCGGTGTGGACGCCGCGCGCAGCCGCGCCAGCATCGACGCCGAGGTGCGCGCCGCCGAGGCCAATGCCCTGCTCGCCAGCCAACGCCACACGCGCACGGCCAATCTGGTGAGCGAAGGTTTTGTCACCGCCCAAGCGGCCGAGCAAACCCGCGCCGAGCGCGATGTGGCGCTGCAAAAATTGGCCCAAGCGCGCGGCCAGCACACCGTGCAGCGGCGCGAGCTCGGCCAAGTGCAGGCGCAACTCGCGCAGCGCACGCTGCGCAGCCCGTTTCGCGGCGTGGTGATTGAGCGCTTTGTGAACCCCGGCGAGCGCGTGGACGACAAACCCCTGCTGCGCCTGGCCCAGCTCGACCCGCTGCGCGTGGAGCTCGTGCTGCCCGCCAACCGCTGGGGCAGCGTGGCCACCGGCGACCGCGTGGGCGTGCTGCCCGAGCTGCCCGGCGCCGTGCCGCTGATCGCCCGCGTCACCCACATCGACAAAGTGATCGACGCCAGCAGCAACACCTTCCGCGTGCGCCTGGCCCTGCCCAACCCCGACGACAAAGTGCCCGCGGGCGCACGCTGCAAGGTCGATGCGGCCTTCATGGCGGGCGCAGCCGCGGGGCCAACCGATGCCGCCAAAGGCGCTGCGCCCCTGCCCTTCGGCGCGCCCTCGCTGGTGCCTGCGTCGGCGTTGATGTCAGCGTCGAAGTCAGGGGTGACGCCGGCGCTGAGCCCCAGCCCGGCGGTCCCTGCCGGGCCTCTGGCGCGCCGCGCCGCTGCAGCGCGGGACGACGAACCCGTGGCCAACAGTGACCACAAAAAGCACAAAAAACACAAGAAAAAACACCGCACCCAGGACGGCGGCAGCACCGCATCGACCCACAAAAACACAGCCCGTGACGCCGCCGCCAGCGACAGCACGGCGACGCACGCGACGAAGAAAAAGAAGAAGAAAAAGCACCCCGCCAAGGTTGAGGCCTGAGCCCCTGCCCCTGCCCCTGCCCATGACCTCTGCGCGCCCACCCCACCACCGCCCGGTGCTCGAAGCCTTCGAGCCGCGCATCCTCTACGCGGCCGATCTGGCTGCGGTGGCGCTGCCCTTCGTGGGTGTGGGTGCCGCTGCCGGCGCCGCCGCGGTGCTGGATCAGCGGCTGCAATCCACCGCAGCGGTGCAGCAGGTTGCACTGCACGAGATCGCTTTTGTCGACGCGGCCGTGCCCGATGCCGCCACCTTGATCGCCGGCCTGCAAGCGCAGCGCGAGGCCGGCCGGCCGATCGAGGTGTGGCGCATCGAGGCGGGGCAAGACGGCGTGGCGCTGATCGGCCAGGTGCTGGCGCAACAAGCCAGCGGCAGTGTCAGCGCAGTGCATGTGTTCAGCCACGGCAGCGTGGGCGCCGTGCAGCTGGGCAGCGCCCGGCTCGATGCCGACAGCGCCTTGGCCCGCGCCGCCGAGATCGCCGCCTGGGGCCCCGCGCTGACGGCCGACGCCGACCTGCTGCTCTACGGTTGCAACGTGGCGGCTGGCGACGACAGCAGCAGCGGCAGCAGCGTCGACCACAGCGGCCACGGCTTGCTCAACACGCTGGCCGCGCTCAGCGGCGCCGACGTGGCCGCCAGCGACGACGCCACCGGCAGCGCCGCGCTTGGCGGCGATTGGCTGCTGGAGCAACACACCGGCACCATCGACACCGCCGTTGCCCCCAGCCTGCAAACGCAAGCGCTGTGGGCCGGCACGCTGGGCGCCGACCTCTTGGTCAACACCACCCTCAGCGGCCAGCAAGACACGCTGGCCCTCAACCGCGGCAGCCAGCAGGCCGTGGCGCTGGATGCCTCGGGCAATTTTGTGGTGGTGTGGACCAGCAAGGACCAGGACGGTGATGGCGACGGCGTCTATGCGCGCCGCTTTGCCGCCGATGGCACGGCCCTCACGGGTGAAATCCGCGTCAACGCCAGCACCGCTGGCGACCAGAACGGCGCCCGCGTGGTGTCCGACAGCGCGGGCAATTTTGTGGTGGTGTGGACGAGCGACCGCAGCGACGGTTCGGCCACCACCGTGATGCTGCGTCGTTTCAACGCCAGCGGCGTGGCGCTCACGGGCGAGCGGCAGGTGGCCGTCAGCGGTGGCGCGCAGGCCGACCCGGTGCTGGCCATCAACAGCAGCACCGGCGCGTTCACGGTGGCGTGGTCGGGCAACGGGCCGGGCGACAGCCAGGGCATCTTTTTCCGGCGCTTCAGTGCCACGGCAGCAGCCATCGACACCGCCGATCAGCGCGCCAACAGCAGCAACCTCGGCAGCGAACAAAACACCGCCATCGCGATGGACAGCAGCGGCCGCTTCGTGATCAGCTGGGACGTGAGCGACCGCGTGTATGTGCAGCGCTTCAACGCCAGCGGCGTGGCCCAGGGCAGCGCCACGCAGGTGGGCGCGCCGCTGTTGGCGGGGCTGCTCTCGTCGGGCAGTGGTGCCGCGCTGGCCATGGACGAGGCCGGCCACTACGCCATCGCCTACCGCGAAAAAACCGCCCTCTATGTGGGCGTGTGGACCGCCACCTACAACGCCGACGGCAGCCTGCGCAGCGGCTGGCTGCTGGTGGATGGCAGCGCTGACGCCAGCAACGCGTCGGTCGACATGGCCGACGATGGCAGCAGCGTGGTGGTCTACGACAAGAGCGGTGTCGCGGGCAGCGATGTGTACCTGCGCCGCTACCTGGCCGATGGCAGCGCCAGCGGCAGCGCCGAGCTGGTCAACGCCTACACCGGCAACGACCAAGGCGGTGCCTCGGTGAGTGTGCACAGCCTCGACCACATGGTGGTCGTGTGGCACGGCAAAAGCACAGGCGACAGCAAGGGCGTGGTGGCCAAGCTGGTGCTGCCCGCCGGCAGCGCACCCACCATCGGCTCGGACGGTGGCGGCAACAGCGCCAGCCTCACGCTCAACGAAGGTGTGAGCGCCGTCACCACCGTCACCGCCACCGACCCGGACCTCCCTGCCCAAAGCCTGCGCTACGCCATCGTGGGTGGCGACGATGCGGCGCGCTTCACCCTCAACGAGCGCACCGGCGCTTTGAGCTTTGTGGCGCCGCCCAACTATGAATCGCCGGCCGATGCGGACGCCAACAACCGCTATCAGGTCACCGTGCAAGCCAGCGATGGCGCCCGGGTGGACAGCCAAGAGATCACGGTCAACGTGAGTGACGTCAATGAATTCGCGGTCAGCACACCCGTGGATTGGCTCAGCTGGTGGCCCGACCGGGTGTCCGAGTTTGCCGCGGTAGGCACCTTTGCCGGCGTGGCCCTGTGGGCGCGCGATGCCGATGGCTCGAACAACACCGTGCGCTACACGCTCACCGATTCGGCCGGCGGGCGCTTCAGCATCGGCGCCAGCGATGGCGTGGTGCGTGTGGCCGGGCCGCTCGACTACGAACTGGCCAGCAGCCACAGCTTGACCGCCCTGGCCACCAGCAGCGATGGCAGCAGCGCGGCACTCACCTTCACCATCGCCGTGGTGAACGAAAACGACGGCGGTGTGGGGCCGATCAACGACAGCGACACCGCCGCCGAACAGGTGCTGGAAAACGCCGCCGCGGGCACCCCCGTGGGCCTGACCGCGCACGCGCTGGACGCCGACGCCGGCGACACCGTGCACTACAGCTTGCTCACCATCGACGACGAAGCCGCTGCCAGCAACGGCCGCTTCACCATCGATGCCGCGTCCGGCGTGGTCAGCGTGGGCAGCGTGGCGCCCGATGCCGAGAGCCGCTTGGCGCACAAGCTGGTGGTGCAGGCCAGCTCCAGCGACGGCACGACGGTGCAGCAGGACTACACCATCAACGTGCTCGACGACCCGCTGGAGCACGCGCTCGGGGCCGTGACCGACAGCGACCTGGCCAACAACAGCGTGCGCGAAGACGCCGCCCTCGGCAGTGCCGTGGGCCTCACCGCGCAGGCCAGCGATGCCGACGTGACGCTCTCGGGCGTGCGCTACGCGCTGCTCGGCACCAGCGCGCCGTTTGCCATCGATGCGCAGACCGGGCAGGTCACGCTCGCGCGCAGTGTGGAGGGGGCGGCCCAAAGCAGCTGGCGGCTCACCGTGATCGCCACCTCAGACGACGGCAGCACCGCGCAGCAGAGCTTTGACGTGAGCCTGCTGCCCGTCAACAGCCAGGCCCCCGTGATCACCTCGGACGGTGGGGCGCCCGAGGTGGCGCTGGCCGTGGACGAAGGCACGCTCGCGGTGACCCGCGTGCAGGCGGTGGACGCCGACCTGCCCACACCCACGCTGAGCTACACGCTGGCCGGTGGCGCCGATGCCGCCGCCTTTGTGCTCGATGCCTCCAGCGGCGAACTGCGCTTTGCCCGGGCGCCCGACGCCGAGGCGCCGGGCGATGCCTTGCGCCGGAATGTCTACGAGGTGGTGGTGCGCGCCAGCGATGGCGAGCGCACGGCCGAGCAAACGCTGCACATCACCGTGCGCCCGGTGAACGACAACACGCCGCGCATCATCAGCGACGGCGGCGGCGCCGAGGCCACGTTGACGGTGGACGAAAACCAGACCGCGGTGAGCACCGTGCAGGCCCGCGATGCCGACCTGCCCGCGGCCACGCTGCGCTACGCCGTGGTGGGCGGCGCCGATGGCGACCGCTTCAGCATGGATGCCGCCACCGGCGTGCTGCGCTTCGTCAGCGCGGCCGATTTTGAAGCCCCGGCCGATGCCAACGGTGATGGCCAATTTGACGTGGTGGTGCGCGCCAGCGACGGCGAACTCAGCAGCGATCAAACCCTGCACGTGCGCCTGCGCGATGTGAATGAGGCGCCCACGTTGCTGCGCCACGCCTTGACGATCAGCGAAGGCGGCAGCGCCGTGCCCGATGTGTTGGCGCAGGACGGGGACAGCCCGCCCGAGGCGCTGCGCTACAGCGTGCAGAACCTCAGCGGCGGGCGCTTCGAGGCCCTGGCCGCGCCCGGTGTGGCGCTGCTGAGCTTCACGCAGGCCGATGTGAATGCGGGCCGCGTCCGCTTCGTCAGCGATGGCGGCGAGGTCGCACCGGCTTACCAGCTGGCGCTCAGTGACGGCGTGAACACGCTGGCCGCGCAAGCCGCCAGCGTCAGCTACACCCGCGTGGACGACGCGCCACAAGCCGCCGATGTGGACCTGGGCGACACGCTGGAAGACACGCCGTGCTTCATCACCCGCAGCGCGTTGTTGGCCGGCGCCAGCGATGCCGAGAACGACCCGCTCACGCTGAGCGACGTGCACCTGCTGGCGGGCGAGGGCGTGTTGACCGACCTGGGTGGCGGCGTGTGGCGGTTTGACCCGGGCGCGCAGTGGAGCGGCGCGGTGAGCCTGGGCTACCGCATTGACGATGGCTGGCTGGCGGCCACCGGCACGGCCCGTTTGGCGGTGCGGGCGGTGAACGACGCGCCGCTGATCACCAGCCACGGTGGTGCCCCCGTGGTGGCGCTGAGCCTGAGCGAAAACACCGTGACCGTGGACACCCTGGCCGCCAGCGACATCGACAGCAGCGGCCCCTTGCGCTACAGCATCAGCGGCGGCGCCGATGCGGCGCGCTTTGTGATCGACCCGCTGACCGGCGCGCTGCGCTTTGCCAGCGCGCCCAACCACGAACAGCCCAGCGACGCCAACCGCGACAACGTGTATGCGCTGACCGTGGCCGCCAGCGACGGCGAACTCAGCGCCAGCCAAACCCTGAGCATCACCGTCACCAACGTGGCGGAGGCGCCCGTGGTGAGCGCCAACACGCTGCTGCTGTCCGATGGGCAGATCACCTTGGTGCTGCGCGCCACCGACGAAGACACGGCCGCGGCGCAACTGCAGTACAGCGTGGGCAGCAGCACGGGCGGGCACTTTGAGCGCAGCGACGCGCCCGGCAGCGTGGTGCTGGGCTTCAGCCAGGCCGAGGTGGATGCCGGCTTGCTGCACTTTGTGGCCGATGGCAGTGCCAGCGCGCCCAGCTACACGCTGAGCCTGAGCGACGGCCACAGCAGCCTGGTCGTGGCCGCGCCCACCTTGGTGGAGATCAGCGCGCCCGTGGCGCAGCCCACGCCCGTGGGCACCGTGACCGAGCCGCTGGCGCCAGTGGCCGCCGCCACAGCGCCCAGCACCAGCACCAGCGCAAACGCCAACACCAACACCAACACCAACGCCTCGCTGAACACCGCCACCGCCGCCACCAGCGCCAGCAACGGCGCAGCCGCGGCCCCCGCCGGATCGGCCTGGGACACCCCCCTGAACAGTGGCACCGACGGTGGCTACGCCGCCCTGTTCAGCGAGGGCGCACCGGGTGCGGGCCCCGTCCACGTGCCGGCTTTGGCGCCGCTGTCTGGCCCCGACGCACTGCGCGGGCCGCAAGCCGTGTCTGCCGAGGCCGGCCTGTGGGGCGACTGGCGCCAGGCCGCGCTCAACGAGGCCAGCGCCTTGGCCCCGGCCTACGTGCTGGGCGAGGGCTCGGGCGCGGCGGTGCGCGCAGGCTTGATCGACGCGCTCGACCGCCTGCGCCACGCCGTGCAGCACGACGCGGCCGAGCCCGAACTGGCGCTGGGTGGCTCAGCGCTGATCACCACCACCGGCTTGTCGGTGGGCTATGCGCTGTGGCTGGCGCGCGGCGGTGTGCTGGTGGCCAGCCTGATGTCGTCGATCCCCAGCTGGGCCGGCATGGACCCCTTGCCGGTGCTGGCGCAAATGCGCGAAGGTGACGGCGATGACGCTGATGACGCCGGTGGCCCGGCTGAGATCGACCCG
>JBEAOO010000210.1:0-4487 GCA_041164825.1 Pseudomonadota bacterium
CGTCACACCCAGGGCGTGCAGTTCGCGGGCGAGGTCAAGAACACCGGTCTTGTCAGAGACGGAAAGAAGGGCTTGCATGGGCGGGCTTTCGGGAGGAGTCGGGATTCGGTGTGGGCGCAGCGAGCACAAGCTCAGTCGATGAGCTTGTGCTCCAGGAGCTTGCGACGCAGCGTGTTGCGGTTGATGCCCAGCCATTCGGCGGCGCGGCTTTGGTTGCCTTCGGCGTGTTTCATCACCACCTCCAGCAGCGGGCGCTCCACCACGCCCAGAATCATGTCGTACATGGCGCTGGGTTCGGTGCCGCGCAGGTCCTTGAAATAGGACTCGAGGTTGTCGCGGATCGATTCTTCGATGGGCTTCTTGGGGTTCGTCATGCCTGGGGCTGGAGCGTCAAATCTGAGAGGGCGGCCGCGGGGGCCGAGGGCAACACATGGAACTGGTCGGCGAGCGCATCAAACCACTCGCGCACGGCCACAAACTGCGCTTCGCAGGCCTCGATGAGGTTCATGCGGGCGCGGAAATCTTCGCCACCGGGCAGCGCCTTCACGGCCCAGCCAATGTGCTTGCGCGCGGTGCGCACGCCGGCCAGCTCGCCGTACAGGCCGTAGTGGTCGTGCAGGTGTTCGAGCAGCCAGGCCTGCACCTGGCGCACTTCGGGCGCGGGCAGGTGCTGGCCGGTGGCCAGGTGGTGGGCGATCTCGCGAAAAATCCAGGGCCGGCCTTGCGCCGCGCGGCCGATCATCAACGCATCGGCGCCGGTGTATTGCAGCACCTGCGCGGCTTTCTCGGGCGAGTCGATGTCGCCATTGGCCACCACCGGGATGCGCAGCCCGGCCTTCACCGCGGCGATCGTGTCGTACTCGGCCAGGCCTTTGTAGCCTTGCTCGCGGGTGCGGCCATGCACCGTCACCATCGCCACGCCGGCGCTCTCGGCAGCGCGCGCCAGCACCAGCGCATTGCGCTCGCTGTCGCACCAGCCGGTGCGCATCTTCAGCGTCACGGGCACGTTGCGCGGTGCGCAGGCTGCGACCACGGCATCGACGATCTGCAGCGCCAGCGGCTCGTTTTGCATCAGCGCCGAGCCGGCCCACACATTGCACACCTTCTTGGCCGGGCAGCCCATGTTGATGTCGATGATCTGCGCACCGCGGTCGATGTTGTAGGCCGCGGCCTCGGCCATCATGGCCGGGTCGGTGCCGGCGATTTGCACCGAGATCGGCGCCGTCTCACCCGTGTGGTCAGCGCGGCGGCTGGTTTTCAGCGTGTGCCAAAGGTCGCGCCGTGAGGTCACCATTTCGCTCACGGCGTAGCCGGCCCCCAGCCGTTTGCACAGCTGGCGGAAGGGGCGGTCCGTCACCCCGGCCATGGGGGCGACAAACAGCCGATTCGGCAGTGAAATGGAGCCGATTTGCATCGTGTGGGGTGGGAATGTCGGGCAGCTGTCAGCCGAACAGCTGCTGAAAAAGGAGGCAGGAGTATAGCGGCAGCGCCCTGCCCGGCCTGCGTATGATCTCCAACGATGGACGCTTGGATTGCCCCGTTGTTGGCCTGGTTGGCCCTGCCTCAGTTTGGTTTGCTGACGGTGTTTGTGATTGCCTTTTTGTCGGCCACGCTGCTGCCGATGGGCTCGGAGCCGGCCGTGTTTGGGCTGGTCAAGCTGTCACCCGAACTGTTCTGGCCAGCCATCGTGGTGGCCACCGCCGGCAACACGCTGGGTGGCGCGCTCACCTGGTGGATGGGCCGCGGCGCGCACCGGGCGATGGACCGCGCGCGCCACGCGGGCACCGACCAGCGCGCCCCACCCCACCCGCGTGCGCTGGCCTGGCTGGAGCGTTTTGGCGCCAAGGCCTGCCTGCTGTCGTGGCTGCCGGTGGTGGGCGACCCGCTGTGCGCGGTGGCCGGTTGGCTGCGGCTGCCGTTTTGGCCCTGCGTGGGCTACATGGCGCTGGGCAAGCTGGCGCGCTACACCAGCATGACGGCGCTCGGGCTGTGGGTGTTCCCCGGCGCTTGGGGCGGCTGACGCCCCGGCCGGTGCGATCTGCGCCACACCGGCACACCCTGCGCCGCCGAGGGGCGCCGCCGGGGCTGCGACAATGGCGCGATGTACGCCCTTTATGAAGATGCCGGCAAATTTCTGGCCGGCCGTGTGATGTCCGAAGCCGATGCCTCGATGCAGATCGAGCTCGATTCCGGCAAACGCGTGAAAGTGAAATCCGCCAACGTGCTGCTGAAGTTCGAGAAGCCGCAGCCGGCCGAACTGATCGCCAGCGCGCAGGCGCTGTCGCAAGAGATCGAGCTCGACCTCGCCTGGGAATTTGCGCCCGAGCACGAGTTCGGTTTTGCCGACCTGGCGCGCGACTACTTCAACGACAAGGCCGACCTGACGCAGCAGGCCGCTGCGCTGTTCCGCCTGTTCGAGGCGCCGCACTACTTCCGGCGCCAAGGCAAGGGCGTGTTCAAAAAGGCGCCCGAAGAGATCGTCAAGGCCGCACTGCTGGGCATCGAACGCAAGAAGCAGATTGCCGCGCAAATTGACGTGTGGGCCGACGAGCTGGTGGCGGGTGTTTGCCCGCCTGCCGTGCGAGAGCAGCTCTACAAAATTCTGTTCAAGCCCGACAAAAACGCGCCCGAGTACAAGGCCGTGGTGGACGCCGCACAGCGCGCCCACAAGGCACCGCTGGATCTGCTGACCGCTGCCGGCGCCATCGACTCGCCCTACCAGTTCCACTGGCGGCGCTTTTTGTTTGACAACTTCCCCAAGGGCACGGGCTTCCCGGCGCTCAGCGCCCCGGAGATCAAAGACAAGTTGCCGCTGGCCCCGGTGCGCGCCTTCTCCATCGACGACTCGGCCACCACCGAAATCGACGATGCGCTCTCGGTGCAAGGCCTGGGCACGGGCACAGTGGTGTTCGGTGTGCACATTGCCGCACCGGGCCTGGCCATCACGCCCGACTCGGCCGTCGACAAGGTCGCACGCGACCGCCTGTCCACCGTCTACATGCCGGGCTACAAGCTCACCATGCTGCCCGACGAGGTGGTGCAGGCCTACACGCTGATGGCGGGGCGCGACTGCCCTGCGGTGTCGCTGTACGTGACCTTTGACGAAGCCACGCTGGCCGTGACGGCCACCGAGACCAAGCTTGAGGTGGTGCCGATTGCGGCCAACCTGCGCCACGACCAGCTCGACAGCGTGATCACCGAAGCCACGCTCACCGGCGAGGCGCCGGCCGACTACGCGTTTGCGCCCGACCTGGCCTTTGCCTACCGCCTGGCCAAGCACCTCAAGGCCGCTCGCGAGGTGGTGCGCGGCAAGCCCGAAAACTTCAACCGCCCGGACTACAACTTCCGTCTCGATGGCAACGACGGCGCCGAGCCCACCGGCCACGAACAGGTGCAGATCAGCACCCGCCAGCGCGGCTCCACGCTCGACCTGATCGTGGCCGAGGCCATGATCCTGGCCAACAGCACCTGGGGTGGCTGGATTGCTGAGAACGGCGTGCCCGGCATCTACCGCAGCCAGGCCAGCATGGCCCCGGGCGTGAAGGTGCGCATGGGCGTGAAGCCCGCGCCGCACGCCGGCATGGGCGTGGCGCAATACACCTGGGCCACCTCGCCGCTGCGCCGCTATGTCGATCTGGTGAACCAGTGGCAGATCATTGCCTGCGCGCGCCACGGCCGCACGGCGCCGCTCTCGGCCCCGTTCAAGCCCAAGGATGCGGCGTTGTTCTCCATCATCTCGGGCTTCGATGCCGCCTACTCGGCCTACAACGGCTTCCAGTCGGGCCTGGAGCGCTACTGGGCGCTGCGCTACATCGAGCAGCAAGGCCTCACCGAGCTCGATGCGGCCGTGATGATGAACGGCCTGGTGCGCGCCGATGCGCTGCCCCTGGTGTTCAAGGCCGTGGGCGCCGACAGCCTGCCGCGCAACGCCAAAGTGCGTGTGCGCGTGACGGGGTGCGACCTGCTCACGCTCGACCTGCACGCCAGCGTGACGCTGCGACTGGACGACCCCGGCACCACGGCTGACGATGCGCCAGCCCAGACCGACGCCGACGCCGAAGACGACGCGCTCGACACCGCCGGCCCGCTGACCTTGGCCATCGACATGAACGAAGAGGCTGCGCCGCCGGCCGCCGACGCGCCCGCCGCGGCCTGAGCCCTCAGCGCCCAACCGCACACCCGCCCCACCCACCGACCCGCGCCCACGCACCGCAAAGGCCCCACGGCATGACGATGAAAAAGCTGCTGCACACACTGCGTGCGCTCTCGACCCTGCAGCTCGCGTTGCTGGTGTCGGTGGGCGTGCACGGGGCGCTGCTGGCGGTGCGCTTTGTCGACCCCGAGGGCTTCAACCGCATGTTCCAGGACAGCCCGCTGGTGGTCATCCTGGTCAACTCGCGCAGCAGTGAGGCGCCCACCAAGGCCCAGGCCATTGCGCAGGCCAACCTGGCCGGCGGTGGTGATGCCGACAAGGGCCGCGCCACCTC
>JBEAOO010000211.1:0-3451 GCA_041164825.1 Pseudomonadota bacterium
GCCAGCGCAGCCAAGATCAGGCCCATCAACCGCGTCATCACATTGATGCCGGTTTTGCCCAGAACGCGCGCGATGCGCCCCGAAAGGCTGAAGGCCACCCACACCGCCAGGCCAATCACGACGCCGTAGCCCACCAACACGGCCTGCTCCCACCAGTGGCGGGTCTTGTCGGCGTAAATCACCATGGTGGAGATCGTGGCCGGGCCGGTGAGCAGCGGGATGGTGAGCGGCACCACGGCGATGCTGTCGCCGGCCGTGAGCTTGTGGTCGCCATCGCTGAGGTCGTCGGGCCGGGTTTCGGCGGGCTGGGCGTTCAGCATCTGCAGCGCGCTGATCAGCAGCAGCGTGCCGCCGCCCACTTGAAACGAGGCCAGTGAGATGCCAAAAAACTCAATGATTTTCAGCCCCGCCAGCGCGCTGACACCGATCACCACAAAGGCGCTGAAGGCCGACACCTGGATGGTGCGCTTGCGCTGAGCGGCGCTGAAGCCCTCAGTGAAGTGGATGAAAAAGGGGATCACCCCGATCGGGTTGACGATGGCGAGCAGGGCGACCAGCGGCTTGTAAATGTCCATGCGGCGGATTGTCGCGTCAGCGCGGGGGCGCCGGTATCGGGTTCGCTGCCGAGGTGCGGGCTCAGCCTTCGGTGCTCACTCGGGCGACTCGTCGTGCAGCGCCAAATAAATCGAGCAGGTGCCCCGCAGGTAGACCAAGCTGGGCAGCACCAAGGCCAGCGCAAACACCAGACCGCCGCCCACCACGGCAGTGGCCGCGTGGCCGGTGCTGCCCATGGGCGCACCCACAGCGCCCAGGCTGCGCAAGCCATAGCCAAACAGGCCCGCCATCAGCTGCTGCGCCGGCACCTGCACACCGACGATGGCCACACCGGCCTCGGCAATCACCCGTCCACCCACCATTACCACGGCGGTCACGAGCGCGCCCACGGCCGCCGTCAAACCACTCACCGCGGCAAACAGCAAGGCCACAGTGAGCAAGCGGCGGCGCACCAGCTCGGCCAAGCGACGCACCGTGAGCCACACGCCCGCGCCCGACCAGATAGACGGCGCGGCCAGCGGCACGATCACCGCCACCAAGGCCAGCAGCGACAGGCCCACCGAGAGCACCCCAATCGGCACCACGAGGCCGAACAGCGCCGGCCCCGCCACCGCGCCCGTCACCTCAATGCGGCACAACCACAGCAGCAGCCACAGCGCACTGCCGAGCACGGCATAGGCGGTGGCCACGATCACCAGCACCAGCAGCAGCCGGTGTGCGCCGAGCAGCGAGGCGCGCAAGGCCTCGCCCACCTCGCGCACCGGCCGGCCGCGGGCCTCATCCATCATCAGCAAGCCAGCGGCGTTGGCGCCATAAAACGCCGCAAACAGCGCCAAGCCCGCCTGCACGGCACCCCAGACCGAATCAGCCCGGGCCAGGCTGGCTTCCGCCATGGACAACAACAAGCCGGCGGTGGCAAACGTGGCCAGCAACATGTAGAGCGCACGCAGATTGCGCACCGCCTCAACGCTGCCGAGCACGAGGTTGAGCGCTTGCAAGGGGGTACGGGTGGGGGTCATCGCGTGGGGAAAACGGAAAGGCCGCGCTGGGCGCGGACAGGAAGCGATTGATGATAACGGGCGCGGTTTACCGGCCGCTGCGACGAAAGGCGGGCGTTCCACCGCAATTCCTTCCCCGAAAACAACACTTTGTCCGATCGCTCTTTGCGGCGCGCAGATTTATTGCTTGATAATGGAAATTCTGTGTTTGGTAGCCGCGCCTTCGCTTGAATGGTTCACGACGGGTTGAAGCTCCACATGGTTTTTTGAGTCATCAGGAAAGAAAGGCGCTCTCGATGGGCAACAAACTTTACGTCGGCAACCTGTCCTACAACGTCCGCGACGACGATCTGCAGCAGGCATTCGCCCAGTTCGGCACCGTGGCTTCGGCCAAGGTCATGATGGACCGCGAAACCGGCCGTTCCAAGGGCTTCGGCTTTGTGGAAATGGGCTCGGATGCCGAGGCCCAATCCGCCATCAACGGCATGAACGGCCAGGCCATTGATGGCCGCGCCATCGTGGTGAACGAGGCTCGTCCTCGTGAAGAGCGTCCGGGCGGCTTCGGCGGCGGCGGTCGCTCGGGTGGTGGCGGCGGCTTCGGCGGCGGCGGTGGTGGCGGCTACGGCGGTGGTGGCGGTGGCCGCTCCGGCGGTGGCGGCGGCTACGGCGGCGGCGGCAGTGGTGGTGGCGGCTACGGCGGTGGCGGTGGTGGCGGTGGCCGCTCCGGCGGCGGCGGCGGCTACGGCGGTGGTGGCGGCAGCCGCTCCGGCGGTGGCGGCGGCTACGGTGGTGGTGGCGGCGGCGGCGGAAGCCGCGGCGGCTACTGATCCAGCCCTGCTGAACAAGGAGCTCACCCACACCGGGTGAGCATCAGGTTCTGAAAAACGGTGGCACCTTTGGGTGTCGCCGTTTTTTTTCGGGTATCTGCTGGGCGTGCATGCGGTCGGTGCAAACCCGCACCCAAACTCCCCAGGCGCGCCCAATACTGGTATTTACCCGAGGTTTAAAACCCGGTTCTGCGCCGAATCAGGCGCCAAAAATGGGCCATTGATGGGTTTGGCCTCATGGCCCGGCACCGTTGCGGTGCTTGCGCGGGCGGCCCGACAGAAGTCGGTCATACAACGTGTTGGGCAAGGCACGCAGCAGTTTGGCCACCACGCCCATCTGCCACGGAATCACGCGGTAGCTGACGCCTGCTTCAATGGCCGCAAACGCCTGCTCGGCGAAAGCCGCGGGCGACATCAAAAACGGCATGCTGTAGCGGTTCTGGCGCGTCAGCGGGGTGTCGATGTAACCCGGCCCCAAGGTCACCACCTTGACGCCCGCATCGCGCAACTCGCCGCGCAGGCTCTCGCAGTAGCTGATGACCGCCGCTTTGCTGGCGCAATACGCGCCGTGCCCAGGCAAGCCGCGGATGCCCGCCACGCTGGCGATGCCCACCAAGCGGCCTGAGCGACGTGCGCGCATGCCGGCAACAAACGGCTGAAAGGTGGCGGCCATGCCGAGGTTGTTGGTCTCGAACACGCTGCGCATCACCTCCAGGTCGTCGAACTCGGCGGTGTCCATGCCGATGCTGATGCCGGCGTTGGCCACCACCACATCGGGCAGGCCTTGGCGAGCCAGGCAATCGCGACTGGCGGCGCTGATGCTCCGGGTGTCGCGCACATCGGCGGCGTACACAGCCACGCGGGTGGGGTCGAGCGCCTGGGCACGCACCCAGTCAGACACCACCTCGGTGCGGCGCGCCACCAGCGCGAGGCGATAACCGGCGTCGTGAAAGCGCTGGGCCAGCGCCTGCCCAATGCCGCTGGATGCACCGGTGATGAAAACCAAGGGCGCCAATGGCGCGGCGGCAGAAACGGTCATGGGCAGCAGTCCAGGCCGCTCAGCGCGGCGCA
>JBEAOO010000212.1:0-6070 GCA_041164825.1 Pseudomonadota bacterium
GGCGGAGGACACGGAGCAAAGCGAATGCGGCGCAGCGCTCCGAGCGCCAGCCTCAGCATGAGGTGAGCCTCAGTGCAGCGAGCGGCACTCGCCGCCAGCTGCGCGTTGGATGCCCGTGAACTCCAAGCCACCTGGCAAGCCAAGCCCTCGGCCATGGCTGCACCGCGGGCACGCCGCTTGCTGACAGGTCTGCACCATCCACCGGAGTGCCCCATGTCGCTGTCTCGTCGCTTGTTGCTCTCAACCCTGGCCCTGGCCGGCGCTGCTGTCGTCGGCACAGCCCAGGCTGCTTACCCCGAGAAGCCCATCCGCTTGGTGGTCACGTTTGCGGCCGGTGGCGCCAGCGACATCGTCGCGCGCACCATTGCGGAGCCGCTGGCCAAGGCCCTGGGCCAGCCGGTGGTGGTGGAGAACAAACCCGGTGCGGGCGGCACCATCGGTGGGCTGGACGTCGTGCGCTCTGCGCCCGATGGCTACACGCTGATGCTGTCCAACTCCACGCCCACGTCCATCGGCCCCTACACCGTGCCCAAGCGGCCGTATGACCCGGTCACGCAGTTCACTCACGTGGCGATGTTGGGCGTGGCGCCGGTGTTGATCATGGCGAATCCCAAATCGGGCCCGGCCAGTTTGAAGGCCTTGCAGCAAGCCGCCGCCATGCCGGGCTACACCTTCGGCAGCGGCGGCCCCGGCTCCATTGGCCACATCGTGGGCGAGATGGCCAAAGACGCGATGCGCGTGAACATGACCCATGTGCCCTACCGCGGCGGCGCGCCCATGACCACCGACCTGATCGCCGGCACCATCCCGGTCGGCATCGACGTCATCACCGCCTTTGTGCCGATGGTGAAAAGCGGCCAGATCCGCGCGCTGGCCGTGACCACGCCGGCCCGCTCGCCGCTGCTGCCCGAGGTGCCCAGCGTCGTCGAGTTGGGCTTCCCCCAATTGGTGGCCGAAAACTACTTCGGCGTGTCGGCCCCGGCCGGCTTGCCCAAAGACATCACCGACCGCCTGGCGCGTGCGCTGAGCGAGATTGAGGCCGACCCGGTGATCCTGAAACGCTTCGCTGAGCTCGGCATCACCCCGGCCAAGCTCAGCCCGCCGGCTTTCACGGCCTATGTGGCCAAGCAGGTGGCCGATTGGGCGCCGGCCATCAAGGCGGCCGATCTGGCGAACTGAGGTTCGAACTGAACCCGAGCGGCGCAAGCGCGGGTTTTTTCGGTGCCATTGCGCACTGTTTTGTATACACTTTGCACCACGTCGCCGCGGCGCCCTGCGGAGCTGGCACCCAGCCCCCTCAGGTCGCGACGTTCACGCCTCACAGAGCCCGCTGTGGTGAGGACCGATCTCCTGAGTTGTCGGGCCACGTTGCCCGCATGCAGCTCGGGCAGTCGGCTTGTCCGTGACGCGTTGATGAGGCCTTGATGGAAACCTACCTGCTCGATTGGGCCAATCTGTTCTTGCGTTGGGCACACGTGATCGTGGCCATCGCCTGGATCGGCTCCTCGTTCTATTTCGTCTTCCTCGACAACAGCCTCACCCAGCCTGAGGCGCCCGACCTGAAGGCCAAGGGCGTCGACGGTGAACTCTGGGCCGTGCACGGCGGCGGCTTCTACCACCCGCAAAAGTACATGGTGGCGCCCAAGAGCATCCCCGAGAACCTGCACTGGTTTTACTGGGAGAGCTACTCCACCTGGCTCACCGGCTTTGCGCTGTTCACGGTGCTCTACCTCTACCAAGCCAGCACCTTCCTGATCGACAAGAACCTGCACGCCTGGACACCGGCGGCGGCCATTGCGGCGGCCTTGGGTTTCCTCGTCATCTTCTGGCTCGCCTACGACCGCATCTGCCGCACCTGGGGCCAGCGTGAGGGCGGCGACCGCGTGGTGGGCATCGGCGTGACGGTGCTGGTGGTGCTGGCGGCTTGGCTGGCGTGCCAGCTGTTTGCTGGCCGCGCGGCCTTCTTGCTGGTGGGCGCGATGATGGCCACGAGCATGAGCGCCAATGTGTTCTTCTGGATCATCCCGGGCCAGCGCACGGTGATTGGCCAGATGAAGGCCGGCCAGCCGGTTGACCCGGTGCACGGCCAGCGCGCCAAGCAGCGCAGCGTGCACAACACCTACTTCACGCTGCCGGTGCTGATCGCGATGCTCAGCAACCACTACGGCTTCCTGTACGGCGCGCCGGGCAACTGGCTGGTGCTGGTGGCGCTGATGCTGGCCGGTGCGCTGATCCGCCACAGCTTTGTGGCGCGCCACAAGGCGCTGGTGCAGGGCAAGGCGGTGCCCTGGGCTTACGCCTACGCGGGTGTGGCCGTGCTGCTGGCCTTGGTGGTGGTGCTGGCGCCCAAGTCGCAGCCGGCGGTGGTGGCCAAGCCGGTGTCGTTTGCCGAGGTGCAGCAGGTGGTGGCGCAGCGCTGCGTGCTCTGCCACAACGCCCAGGTCAACAACAAAAACATCCAGCTCCACACCCCCGAGTTGATTGGTCTGAACGCGCAAGCGCTCTACCAACAGGCGGTGGTGCTCAAGGCCATGCCGATGAACAACGCCACGCAGATCACCGACGCCGAGCGCGCGGTGCTGGGGCGCTGGTTCGAGGCGGGCGCGCCAACGAAATAAGCGGCGCCTGCCCGCTCCGGATTCACGACGAAGACGACGTGGGCGCTGCGGCGGCCGGTGGCCTGCCGCGGATCGACCTGCGCGACAACCCAGGAGACGATGCCATGACCTCGAGCACGACGACCACCGCTGTGGCGGTTCACCCGGTGGATGAGCGCCTGCCCACCGGCCGCCTGGCCGCATTGGGCTTCCAGCATGTGCTGGTGATGTATGCCGGCGCCATCGCGGTGCCGCTCATCATCGGCCGCGCGCTCAAGCTCACGCCCGAGCAGGTGGCGCTGCTGATCTCGGCCGACCTGTTTTGCTGCGGCCTGGTCACGCTGATCCAGTCGCTGGGGGTGACGCAGTGGTTCGGCATCAAGCTGCCGGTGATGATGGGCGTGACCTTTGCGGCCGTGGGCCCGATGGTGGCCATGGCCGAGGCGGTGCCGGGGCTCGATGGGGCGCGCGCCATCTTCGGCTCCATCATCGTGGCGGGGCTGATCGGCATCTTCATCGCTCCGATGGTGAGCCGGCTGCTGCGCTTTTTTCCGCCCGTGGTCACCGGCACCATCATCACCGTGATCGGTGTGAGCCTGATGCGCGTGGGCATCAGCTGGGCCATGGGCGGGCCGGCCTTTTTGGCCAAGATCCCCGACCCGGCGTTCACCGCCGCCGTGAAGGCCGCGCAAGCCGCCAGCGCCGTGCCGCCGGCCGGCCCGGCGCCCATGGTGATCAACCCCAACTACGCCGCGCTCGACAACATGGGGATCGCGGTGTTTGTGCTCGTGGCCATCATGCTGATCGCCAAGTACGGCCGCGGCTTCATCGCCAACATCTCGGTGCTGCTGGGCATCGTCATCGGCGGGGTGGTGGCCGCACTCTTGGGCAAGATGAGTTTTGCCAAAGTGGCCAGCGCGCATTGGTTTGACGTGGTGCTGCCGTTCTCGTTTGGCATGCCCACGTTCGACCCGGTGCTGATTGCCACCATGGTGCTGGTGATGATCGTCACCTTCATCGAATCGACCGGCATGTTCCTCGCGCTGGGCGACCTGACCGGCCGCCAAATCACGCCGCAAAGCCTCACTGCCGGTTTGCGCACCGATGGCTTGGGCACGGTGCTCGGCGGCATCTTCAACACCTTCCCGTACACCAGCTTCTCGCAGAACGTGGGCCTGGTGGGCGTGACGGGTGTGCGCAGCCGCTTCGTGTGCGTGGCCGGCGGCCTGATCCTGATCGTGCTCGGCCTGATCCCGAAGATGGCGGCGCTGGTCGAATCGCTGCCGCAGTACGTGCTGGGTGGCGCCGGCCTCGTGATGTTCGGTATGGTGGCGGCCACGGGCATCCGCATCCTCAGCGGCGTCGACTACAAGGGCAACAAGAACAACCTCTACGTGGTGGCCGTGTCGATCAGCGCCGGCATGATCCCGCTGGTGGCGCCGGCCTGGACGCAGCACATGGCGCACAGCCTGCACCCGCTGCTCGAATCCGGCATCTTGTTGACCTCGGTGGCCGCGGTGCTGCTGAACCTGTTCTTCAACGGTGGGCAGGGCAGCGAGGCGGAGATGCGCGCCGCTGCGTTGCAAGCCGATGGCGCCCACTGACCTTGCCGTGAACCGCTGAGTTGCCCATGCCCACCCTGCTGATCCACCACGCCCGTTTGCTCGTCACCATGGATGCGCAGCGGCGCGAAATCGCCGATGGCGCCGTGTTCGTGCGCGACAACGTGATCGAGGCCGTGGGGCCGAGCAACGAGCTGCCGGCCACGGCCGATGAGGTGATCGACGCACGCGGCCAGGTGGTGATCCCTGGCTTGGTGAACACCCACCACCACATGTACCAAACGCTGACGCGGGTGATCCGCCCGGCGCAGGACTGTGAGCTGTTCGAGTGGCTGCGCACGCTCTACCCCATTTGGGCCGGGCTCACGCCCGAGATGGCGCGCGTGTCCACGCAAACCGCGATGGCCGAACTGCTGCTCTCGGGCTGCACCACCAGCAGCGACCACCTCTACATCTACCCCAACGGCGTGCGGCTGGACGACAGCATCGACGGTGCGGCCGAGATCGGCATGCGCTTCCATGCCGCGCGCGGCTCGATGAGCGTGGGCCAATCGCAAGGCGGGCTGCCGCCCGACCGCGTGGTGGAGAGCGAAGCCGCCATTTTGAAAGAGACCCAGCGCCTCATTGAGCGCTGGCACGATCCGGCGCGCTACGCCATGCAGCGCGTGGTGGTGGCGCCGTGCTCGCCGTTTTCCGTCAGCCGCGAGCTGATGCGCGATGCGGCACTGCTCGCGCGCTCCTATGGCGCCGGCCATGGCGTGTCCCTGCACACCCACCTGGCCGAGAACGACAACGACATCGCCTACACGCGCGAAAAGTTCAACTGCACGCCGGCCGAATATGCCGAGCAGCTGGGCTGGGTGGGCCCCGATGTCTGGCACGCCCACTGCGTCAAGCTGGACGACGCTGGGGTGAAGCTGTTTGCCCAAACCGGCACTGGCGTGGCCCACTGCCCGGGCTCCAACATGCGCCTGGCCTCGGGCATCGCGCCCATCCGCGCCATGCGCGATGCGGGTGTGCCGGTGTCAATTGCGGTCGATGGTTCGGCCAGCAACGACAGCGGCCACATGCTGGGCGAAGCGCGATTGGCGCTGCTGCTGCAGCGCGTGGCCCACGGGCCGGTGAAGGGCCCCTCGGCGCTCACCGCGCGCGAGGTGCTGGAGATCGCCACACTGGGCGGCGCCCAGGTGCTGGGCCGCAACGACATCGGCGCCCTCGCGCCCGGCATGGCGGCCGACATCGTCTGCGTGCCGCTCGACGACATCGGCGTGGCCGGCGCGCTGCACGACCCGCTGGCCGCACTCTTCTTCTGCCACGTGCCGCGTGTGAAGCACAGCATCGTCAACGGCCGCGTGGTGGTGCGTGACGGGCAGCTCACCACGGTCGATCTGCCGCGGCTGATCGAGCATCACAACCAGCTGGCCGAGGCACTGGCCACGCCTTGACGTCGTGCGCTGATGCGCTGAGATTCGCCTTGGGCCTCTCCCCAGCCTTTTGACGCCCTCTTGTTCAAAGGCGCGCAAAGTCCGTTTCCGGCTCTGAGGCGCACCGTGTTCCAGTGTCGGCGTGAGGAGTGCTGCGCCGCACCCGCTTTGCTCCGTGTCCACCGCCGTCCTGCGGCCGGCTCCTCCTTGACCTGCGCAAAGCGAATGCGGCCCATCGCCGCCCTCGCACCGATCGTCAAACGATAAGCGGTCTCGGGCGACGGGTGGCAAGCCACCGAGAATGGCCCCTGCCGCCTGCCGCCTGCCGCCTGGTGCATGAACGCCAAAGGCGCACGAGCGCCGGTCCCCGCAGCGCGCAGCGGCTCAGCGCCCCTTGGCCTCGGCCTCACGCTCGGCCGGCGTGCGCAAACGCAGCCGGCTGTGTTGCGCGGCTGAGCGGCGCAACACATGCTCAGCCAGCCACGCG
>JBEAOO010000213.1:0-3087 GCA_041164825.1 Pseudomonadota bacterium
AAGTGGTGCGCGTCGATGCGCCAGCCGCCGTCGGCCGCGGCATCGCGTTTCAGTACAAACAGGCCTTTGCGGCTGCCAACGAGGAGGGTGTTCATGGCGTCAATCCTTGATCAAACGGGGCAGAAGCGGGTGCGCTGGCGAAGGCGCGGGGAGGGGGAGCGAGAGCGCTGCCCCGCAGAAGTAGGGGAGAGGTGCGCGGGCACAGCGCAGCGGACGCCACGCGCGCGCGGGCGGCAGACACGCAGCGATCACCCGCCCGACAGCGCCTGCACCACCAGCACGCGGTCGCCCGCGACCACGGGCTGGGTGAGACGCTGGCGGTCTTGCACCAGCGTGCGGTTGATGAACACGGCCACGTGCTTGCGCACGGCGTGTTGGTCGTCAAACACGTAGTGCGCCAGCTCGGGCGCGGCTCGCAGCGCGGCATCGAGCACGTCGCCCAAGGCGCCGGGCAGCACGGTTTGTGGGGCACAAGGAATGTGGCGACGCAGCGCGGGGGCAAACTCCACCACCACGGCAGCTGCGGTGGCGGAGGCCGTGGCGGGGTCAGAGCGCATGGACCGATTCTCGGCCGCGCCCGCAGGGAGGGTCAATGCGGGGTTTGCCACAAGGCCGGAGCCTATCGGCCTGAGGCTGCGTCGCGTTCGAGGGCTTACCGTTGTTCGACGATCGGCGCAAGGGCGGCGATGGGCCGGGGCACGGCGCACCTCTCGCGCCAGCCCGTATCAGCGCAACTTGAGCTTCCACCACGGCCGCTTCACCACCCGCGCGCTGGCGCCGGCGTGGCCTTGGGCGGCGGCGAGTTGGTACCAGTGCTGCGCCTGCTTGGCGTCGGCCAGCATCATCTCGCCCGACTCGTACCACTGGCCCAGTGTGTACTGCGCCTCGTCCAGGCCTTGCTCGGCAGCCTTGCGGCACCAGCCCAGCGCACGCGCCGAATGAGCCGCCGTGCCCAGGCCGCACCGGTACATGAAGGAGAGCTGAAACTGCGCCTCGGCGTGGCCGCGTTCGGCCGCGTGGCGGTGCAGCGCAAACGCCAGCGCGAGCGCCTCGGGGTCATCGGGCTCAAACACCTGCAGGGCGGCGAGGTAGAGGCGATCGGGCGGGGTCTGGGCGGCGTTGGCCAGCAGGGCCTGCGCCGCCGCATCGGTGCCGCGCAGGGCCTTCAGCGCCTTGGCGCCGTCGGCATCACCGGCACGCGCGGCGCGCTCAAACCATTGCCGGGCTTCGTCGTCGTTGCGCGGCACACCGCGGCCTTCGCCGTGCATGCGCCCGAGGCTGGTGAAGGCGGCCACCACGCCTTTGCGCGCAGCCTCCATGTAGAGGTTCAGCGCCTGGCTGAGGTCGGGCGCCACACCCAGGCCTTTTTCATATTTGTCGGCCAAGTTGCACTGCGCCGGGCCATGGCCTTGCTGCGCGGCACGGCGGTACCAAGCCACGGCCTGGGGCAGGTCTTGCGGCGTGCCCTCGCCTTGTTCGCACTGCCAGCCGAGGCTGAATTGCGCGTCGGCCACGCCTTGCTCTGCCGCCTGGCGAAACCAATGCACCGCCTGGCGCAGGTCTTTGGGCACACCGTCACCCACGCGCAGTGCCAAGCCCAGGCTGTATTGCGCCGGGGCGTACCCCTGTTCGGCCGCGCGGCGGAAATGCCCCGCGGCCTTCTGCAGGTCGTGCGGCACGGTGCGGCCATCGCGGTAGAGCATGCCCAGTTGCTGCAAGGCCAAGGAGTGCCCTTGGGCGGCGGCGGGCTCCAGCAGCGTGGCGGCGCGCGCCTCGTCGGCCTGCACCGCCATGCCTTGCAGGTACAGGTTGGCCAGCGCGAACTGCGCATGCGCCGCCCCCTGATCCGACTGCGCGCGCAGCCACTGCAAGCCCAAGCGCGCGGCAGCCGCCACATCGGCCGTGAGCCGCGCCACCCGCACGAGGCTGCGCGACTGGTGGACCGGCACCGTGCGTTGACCAGGCTCGCCATCGGCCAGCACCACCATCACGGGCGTGCCGGCATTGAGCAAAAAGCCTTCAACACGCGCGGGGAACATGCCGTTGTCAAACAGCACGGCGTCACCCGGCTGCACCGGCTCGCCATCGGCATAACAGACCAGTTGGGAAGCGACAGGAGCGTTCATGCGGACACAGAAAAGACGGGCGCGGGACGAAGTGGCATTGATGTTGGCCGTGTGAGCCGGGGCGGGTCACACAGCGTGTGTCGACATCATCGCCCAGGCCTCTCGAAAAGTGACAGCCTGGGTGTGCAGAACGCGACCGAACAGCACAGTTTTGGACGCAGTGTTGCGTGCGTGTCCACCGCTGCCAGGCCGGACCGCCAATGAGCCGCCGGCGGGCGACCGAAACAGCGCACCGGCACGGTGCGGCGAGGCCGCTGGCGGGGTGGGCACGAGGGACGCGGCGGTCTTGTCGCCAAACGTGCGCACGGATGGCGTTGGTGCGCCAGAGATCGCGGGTTTCCCCCCTCTCACTGCAGGCTAATTTGGCGCTAAGTCAGCGGCCCTAAATTTCAGTCACACACAGCGCAGACAGCGAACTGTGTGGGTTCACCAACCCTGACATTGCAAGGATTTCATCATGACCATCGCCCAACGCACCCTCCGCACCGCCCTCGTTCTGGCCGCCTCTTCGCTGGCCCTCGCCGCCGGTGCCGCCTCGGCCGCCCCGTCGGACAGCCAACTGGCTGCCGCCGTGCAAACCGCCGTCGGCCAAGCCGGCTTGAAGCAACCCGCTGACCTGAAGATCAATGTGCAAGACGGCACCGTGTACTTCGGCGGCTGGGCTTACGACCGCGCTGAAGTGCTGTCGGCCATCGACGCCGCCCGCACCGTCGGTGGCGTGCAAGCCGCCTACGGCGTCGCCGTCCACACCTGGGACTCGAAGTGATCTGACGGACCGCGGCGCGTGCGCCTCAACGCCACCACGCGGTCCGCAGACCTCTGCCCTGAACACCTCACCAAACACTGCTGAAAGAACATCATGAACAACGCACAACAACGCTCGATCCGCTCCCTCCTCGTGCTGGCCGCTTCGTCGCTGGCCATCGCCGCCGGTGCCGCCTCGGCCGCCCCGTCGGACGCC
>JBEAOO010000214.1:0-6981 GCA_041164825.1 Pseudomonadota bacterium
ACCGCCAGCTCGTCCGCCTCTCCGAAATCGACGCCGCGCTGGCCGATCCGCAGGTCGTGTCGGACCTCAACCGCCTGCGCGCCCTCAACCGTGAACACGCCCGCGTCTCGGCCCTCACCGACCGCTGGACCCGACTGCAGCAGCGCGAACAGGACGCGGCCGAAGCCCGGCAGATGCTCGACGACCCCGAGATGGCCGACATGGCGGGCGATGAACTCCGCGCCGCAACAGCCGACATCGCCGCCATCGACGCCGAACTGCAGACCGCCCTGCTCCCCCGCGACGCCGACGACGACCGCAACGCCTTCCTCGAAATCCGCGCGGGCACCGGCGGCGACGAATCCGCGCTGTTCGCGGGCGACCTGCTGCGCATGTACCTGCGCCACGCCGAGCGCCAAGGCTGGAAGACCGAGATCATGTCCGCCAGCGACTCGGACCTGGGCGGCTACAAGGAAGTGGTCGTGCGCATCGAGGGCGACGCGGTCTTTGATGCGCTGAAGTTCGAGTCCGGCGGCCACCGCGTGCAGCGCGTACCGGCCACCGAGACGCAGGGGCGCATCCACACCAGCGCCTGCACGGTCGCGGTGCTGCCCGAGCCGGACGAGGCCGAGGAAGTGACGCTGAACCCGGCCGATCTGCGCATCGACACCTACCGCGCCAGTGGCGCCGGCGGGCAGCACATCAACAAGACCGACTCGGCGGTGCGCGTGACGCACATTCCCACCGGCCTCGTCGCCGAGTGCCAGGACGACCGCAGCCAGCACCGCAACAAGGCCAAAGCCCTGGCCGTGCTGGCCGCGCGCCTGCGCGACAAAGAACACACCGAACGCGCCGCCAAAGAGGCCGCCACCCGCAAGGGCCTGATCGGCAGCGGCGACCGCAGCGACCGCATCCGCACCTACAACTTCCCGCAAGGCCGGCTCACCGACCACCGCATCAACCTCACGCTTTACAAGCTGCAGGCGGTGGTGGACGGCGAATTGGACGACGTGGTGGGCGCGCTGCAAGCCGCGCGCGCGGCCGAGCAACTGGCGGCGCTGGAATCGGGCGAGGGCTTGGCATGAGCGCCGCCGCGCAGTTGACCGTGGACGGCGCGCTGGCCCAGGCCCGCGCGGCGGGCATCGAGCGCTTTGATGCGGTGCTGCTGCTGAGCACGCTGGTGCAGCAGCCGCGCAGCTGGTTGATCACGCACGACGATGCCGCCCTGAGCGACGCGCAGTGCACCACCTGGGCCCACTGGCTGGCGCAGCGCGCGGTCGGCGTGCCCGTGGCCTACCTGCTGGGCGAACAGGGCTTTCATGGCCTGACGCTGCAGGTGCAGCCCGGCGTGCTGGTGCCGCGGCCCGACACCGAGCTGCTGGTGGACTGGGCGCTGGAAACCTTGGCCGAGCGGGGCACGCTGGCCGTGCGCGCGCTTGACCTGGGCACCGGCAGCGGCGCCATTGGGCTGGCCGTGAAACACCGCGCGCCCGATGTGCAAATGACCGCCGTGGACACCAGCGCCGACGCCTTGGCCGTGGCCCGCGCCAATGGCGAGCGCCTCGGCCTGGCCGTGACGTGGCAGCACGGCCACTGGTGGCAAGCCGTGCCCGGCCAACGCTTCGATCTGGTGCTGAGCAACCCGCCCTACATCGCGGACGGCGACCCGCACCTGCCCGCGCTGCGTCACGAACCGACGCTGGCGCTGACCTCGGGCCCGGATGGCCTGGACGCGCTGCGCGAGATCATTGCGGGTGCCGCTGCCCACATGGCGCCCAGCGCCTGGTTGCTGCTGGAGCACGGCTTTGACCAACACGAGGCTGTGCAATCGCTGCTGCGCGTGGCGGGCTTCCACGAGGTCAGCACCCGCTGGGACCTGGGCGGCAACCCGCGCTGCACCGGCGGCCGCGCGCCCGCGGCTTGAGGCCCTGCGCGACGTGAGTCCCCCCACAGCCCATGGCAGCAAGTGCCGCAGTGCGCGCAACGGCGGGCGCTTTGCCGTATAAACCTGCCCTGAACCCTGCGTTTTTACCTCCGTTTTTTCGTTCCACTTTCTACAGAAGAGCCCCACCATGAGCGACGCCCAACAACGCATCGACCAACTCGTCAAAACCAACCGCGTGGTCCTGTTCATGAAGGGCACGGCGCAGTTCCCCATGTGCGGCTTCTCCGGCCGCGCAGTGCAGATCATGAAGGCCTGCGGCGTGACCGACCTGACCACCGTGAACGTGCTCGACGACAACGAGATCCGCCAAGGCATCAAGGACTACGCCAACTGGCCCACCATCCCGCAGCTCTACATCAAGGGCGAATTCGTCGGTGGCTCGGACATCATGATGGAGATGTACGAAGCCGGTGAGCTGCAACAGGCACTGACGGCTTGAGCCAGCAGGCACTGCTGCGTCGCCGAGTGATCGTCGGCATCACCGGCGCCACCGGCGCGGTGTATGCCGTGCGCCTGCTGCAGCGCCTGCGCGCGGCCGGTCGCGAGACGCATCTGGTGGCCAGCCCGGCCGGTGTGCTCAATGTGCACCACGAGCTGGGCCTGGACCGCAAAGCGCTGGAGGCCTTGGCCGACCACGCTTACGCGCCGGGTGATGTGGGTGCCACGATTGCCAGTGGCTCGTTTGCGACCGAGGCGATGGTGATTGCCCCGTGCTCGATGAAGACGCTGGCCTCGGTGGCCCACGGCTTCTCCGACAACCTGCTCAGCCGCGCGGCCGACGTGACGCTCAAAGAGCGCCGCCGCCTGGTGCTGATGGTGCGCGAAACGCCCTTCAACCTCGCACACCTGCGCAATATGGTGAGCGTGACGGAGATGGGCGGCGTGGTGTTCCCGCCGCTGCCAGCCTTCTACCACCGCCCACAAACCATCGACGAGCTGGTGGACGACACCGTGGAGCGTGTGCTGTCACTGCTGGGTGTGGACGCTGCCGCGCCGAAGTCCTGGGAAGGGCTGTGAGCTTGATGAGCCGTCGCGTCGGACTCGTTCGCGCCTGATCGATCGCACGGGCTTGATTTAAAAAGGACCGGTGAGTCGCAACTGAGGCCTGCGCCTCTCGGCAGTTGATCGCCTTGGGGCTGAGGCCGGATTCCATTCGATGGCTTCCCGTTCGCAGATCGGCGTGAGGGCGGCGATGGGCCGGGCCGATGTGCTCCGTGTCCTCCTGGTCCTCCCTTCGGTCGGCCCATTCCCCCTTGACCTGCGCACATCAGCCCGGCCCATCACCGCCCCACCATCACCGAGGCATGCGTACACGGGCATGCCGCCACCGGCTCAGGGAGCGCTGTGCCGCATTCGCTTTGCGCAGGTCAAGGGGGAGCCGGCCGAAGGCTGGCGGAGGACACGGAGCAAAGCGAATGCGGCACAGCACTCCTTGCACCGACCTCGGACTGCGTTTCGCATCAACGCCAAATCCGGCCGCAGCCGCCTGCTGCACGCGGGAACTCGTTGCACGCAGTGGCGTATCAGTAAGCCCAAGCCTTGCGCGCACCGAACACCAAGTTCGGGTACTCGGGGCGGCCGCGGCTGCCGTTGTAGCGGCCCAGGGTCATGTACAGATCACCGCGTTCGGCATCGAGGTAGTGGCGCAGGATCACGCAGCCAAAGCGCAGATTGGTCTGCATGTGAAACAGGTGGCTGGCGTCGCCCGTGCCGATCAAGCGTGCCCAAAACGGCATCACCTGCATGTAGCCCCGCGCACCGGCGCTGCTGATGGCGTATTTGCGGAAGCCGCTTTCCACCTGGATCAACCCCAGCACCAGTGATACCTCGAGCCCGGCGCGGCGGCTCTCGTACCACACCGTTTCCAGCAACTCGGTGCGCGTGATGTGCTCGGCCAGGCGCTTGCGCAGGCGCTCGCTCATCTCCAGCAGCCAGCGCTGGTAGGCGGCTTGCGCCTCGGGCGTGGCAAAGCTGGGCTTGGGGGGCGCCTCGCTCGCCACGGCGGCTGAGAGCGCACCGCGCACCGAATCGACGAGTGGCTCCTCAGCCTGCCGGCCGGCGTGGGCCCAGCGCGGCAAGCCACTCAAGCTGCCCAACGTGGCCGCTGCCCGGATCAGGCCGAGCCGACGCGCACTCCCCGAAGCGGGGAGTTCCCGCTCGCTCATGCCTGCAGCCGCGCCTTTGCCACGGCCAGCACCTCGGCCGGCGCCACCGCTGTCGCTGCGGCGTCGCGGCGGCCTTGCAGTTCGTACTGGCCTTCCTTGATGCCGCGGTCAGAGATCACCACGCGCAGCGGCACACCGATCAGCTCCCAATCAGCAAACATCGCGCCCGGGCGCTCGCCGCGGTCGTCCAGCAACACGTCGATGCCGGCGGCTTGGCAGTCGGCATACAGCGCGTCAGCCGCGGCCTTGACGTCGGCCGAGCGGTCGTAGCCGATGGGGCAGATCACAAAGCTGAAGGGCGCCAGCGAGATCGGCCAGACGATGCCGCGCTCGTCGTGGTTTTGCTCAATGGCGGCGCCCAAAATGCGCGTCACGCCAATGCCGTAGCAACCCATCTGGAACAGCGCCGGCTTGCCGGTTTCGTCCAAGAAAGTGGCCTTCATCGCGGCCGAATACTTGGTGCCCAAGAAGAACACATGGCCCACCTCGATGCCGCGTTGGATGGCGAGCACGCCTTGGCCGTCGGGCGACGGGTCGCCCTCGACCACGTTGCGGATGTCGGCCACCACATCAGCCTCGGGCAGATCGCGGGCCCAGTTGACGCCGGTGATGTGCACGTCCACCTCGTTGCCGCCGCAGACCCAGTCGCTCATCAGCGCCACGGTGCGGTCGGCCACGACCTTGACGGGCTTCTTCAGGCCGATGGGCCCAACGTAGCCGGGTTTGCTGCCAAAGTAGTCTTCGATTTCGGTGACGGTGGCGAAGCGGAAGCCGTTGCACTCCAGAGTCTGCTGACCCAGGGGCTGGCCCGCGTTGTCGAGCTCACCGGCATCCGCCTTGCGCTGGCCGGCCTTGAGGCCTGCAATCTTGCCGACCTTCACTTCGTTCATCGAGTGATCGCCGCGCAGCAGCAGCAGCCACACGGTGGTCTTGGTCTGGCCGTCCTTCGTCACCTCGTCGGTGGCCAACGCCAGCGACTTGATGGTTTGCGTGAGCGGCAGACCGAGGAAGGTGGCCACATCGGCACACGTGGCTTGGCCGGGCGTGGGCACGCGGGTTTGCGCTTGTGCTGCGGCAGCACGGGCGGGCAGCAGCGCCACGCCTTCGGCCAGCTCAATGTTGGCGGCAAAATCGCTGGTGGGGCAGTAGACGATGGCGTCTTCGCCGGTGTCGGCGATCACCTGGAACTCGTGGCTCAGGTCGCCCCCGATGGCGCCGGTGTCGGCCGCCACGGCGCGGTATTGCAAGCCGAAGCGGTCAAAGATGCGCTTGTAGGCGGCAAACATGCCTTCGTAGCTCTTGGTGGCGCTGGCCTCGTCGCGGTCGAAGGAGTAGGCGTCCTTCATCGTGAACTCGCGGCCGCGCATCACGCCAAAACGCGGGCGGCGCTCGTCGCGGAACTTGGTTTGGATGTGATAAAAATTCTTGGGCAGCTGCTTGTAGCTGCGCAACTCTTGGCGGGCGATGTCGGTGACGACTTCTTCGCTGGTGGGCTGGATGATGAAGTCGCGGTCGTGGCGGTCTTTCACGCGCATCAACTCGGGGCCCATCTTGTCGAAGCGGCCGGTCTCTTGCCACAGCTCGGCGGGCTGCACCACGGGCATCAGCAGCTCCACAGCGCCAGCACGGTTCATCTCCTCGCGGATGATGGCTTCGACCTTGCGAATCACGCGCAGGCCCATCGGCATGTAGTTGTAGATGCCCGCGCCCAGGCGCTTGACCATGCCCGCGCGCAGCATGAGCTTGTGGCTCACGACCTCGGCTTCAGCGGGGGCTTCCTTGAGGGTGGAAATGAAGAACTGAGAGGCTTTCATCGGAGGCGCGCAGGTGAGAACAACAATGAGGCACGCGGCGCCGCCGAGAGGGGCTGAGGGAAATCGTTAGGCGTGATTTCCGTCATGCCGGTGCAATAATGAATCAACGAAAAAATTGGGGTTGATTATGCTCGACCGTGATGGGTTCAGACCCAACGTCGGCATCGTCCTGCTCAACCCACGCAACCAGGTGTTCTGGGGCAAACGCATCCGCACCCACTCCTGGCAGTTCCCGCAAGGGGGCATCAAACATGGCGAAACGCCTGAGCAGGCGATGTTCCGCGAGCTCCACGAAGAAGTGGGGCTCATTCCCGACCATGTCCGCATCATCGCGCGCACCCGCGATTGGCTGCGCTATGAGGTGCCCGACCACTTCATCCGCCGCGAGGCGCGGGGCCACTACCGGGGACAAAAGCAGATCTGGTTTTTGCTGCAACTGGTGGGCCGCGACAGCGACATGAACCTGCGCGCCACCACCCACCCGGAGTTCGACGCTTGGCGTTGGAACGAGTACTGGGTGCCGCTCGAAGCCGTGATCGAGTTCAAACGCGACGTCTACCAGATGGCGCTGACCGAGCTCGCCCGCTTTCTGCCGCGCAACAGCCACCACAACCGCTACCTGCGCTCGGGCATGCGGCCGCATCACCGTGACGACCGAGATGGGCACGACGGGCACGACGACCATCACGAGAACCACGTGCAGCACGATCTGCACGAGGGCTCTCACGGATATGGCAGCGAAGGCGGCCACCTCCACGTCGACAGTGGGCCGATGGACCTCGACACCACGCCTGCGGCGTTCACAATCACGCCCGACGGCAGCAATCTGCACAAGTGACAACGCCCGTGGCGCGCCCCGGCCTCGGGGTGCGCACACCGGCGGTGTGGATGGCGAGTGCGCGCACACAGCCCCAGACTGAATTCAATGGCACATGTGGGCTTGTGCTCAACGGTGCGAGTTCGCTGTGACCAGGAAGTTCGGTGCTCGGCACCGGGAGTGCTGAGGCGGACAACATCCCAAGGTTGGCGCTCGGAGCGCTGTGCCGACGACGCATGCCACGGTGATGGCGGGTCGGTG
>JBEAOO010000215.1:0-4128 GCA_041164825.1 Pseudomonadota bacterium
GCCGTTCGCGAGCGTGGCCGGAGAATGGCCATCCTGGCGTGGTTGCCGGACTACGCTGCCCAATAGAAAACCGCAAACAGCGTGCGAACGGCAAAAAATCAACTACCCCACCACTCCCGCCCGCTCCAGCATCGCATGCAGCAACACATTGCACCCCGCCGTGATGTGCTCCGGCTTGGCATCTTCAATCTCGTTGTGGCTGATGCCGTCTTTGCAGGGGATGAAGATCATGCCGGCGGGTGCCAGCCGGGCCATGTAGACCGCGTCGTGGCCCGCGCCGCTGACGACCGGCATGTGGGAGTAGCCGAGCTTTTGCGCCGCGCGGCCCACGGCCTCCACACACTCGGCATGGAAGGGCTGGGCGGGGTAGTTGGACACCGGCGTGATCTCGATGCTCAGGCCGCTCTCGGCACTGAGCTTGGCGGCCACGGCGCGGATGTCGGCGTCCATGGCGTCGCAGAGTGCGTCGCTGGCGTTGCGCAAATCGATGCTGAACTTCACCCGGCCCGGGATGACGTTGCGGCTGTTGGGGAACACGTTGACCATGCCCACCGTGCCGCGGCCATGGTTTTGATCCCCTTGCGGATGCCGGTGCGCGCAGGCCACCACCTCTTGCATCAGGTGCGTGGCCACCTGCAGCGCGTCTTTGCGCAGTGCCATGGGCGTGGGGCCGGCATGCGCCTCCATGCCGGTCACCACGCAGTCGTACCAGCGGATGCCGAGCACGCCGGTCACCACGCCGATCGTGACGTCGTGGTCCTCCAGCACCGGGCCTTGTTCGATGTGGGTCTCGAAGTAGCTGCCGATGGGGTGGGCGCCCGGCACCTCGCTGCCGATGTAGCCGATGCGAGCGAGCTCATCACGCACGGTCTTGCCGTCGCTGTCGGTGGCGGCATAGGCGTGCTCGAGCGTGAAGGCACCGGCAAACACGCCCGAGCCCATCATCACCGGCACGAAGCGCGAGCCTTCTTCATTCGTCCACCAAGCCACCTCGATCGGCGCCTCGGTCTGGATGCCGGCGTCGTTGAGCGTGCGCACCACCTCCAAGCCGGCCAACACGCCGTAGTTGCCGTCGAACTTGCCGCCGGTGGGCTGGGTGTCGATGTGGCTGCCGGTCATCACCGGCGGCAGGCTGTTGTCGCGGCCGGGGCGGCGCAAAAAGCCGTTGCCGATCTGGTCGATGGTGATGGTCATGCCGGCCTCTTGGGCCCAGCGGCTCACCAGGTCGCGCCCCTGTTTGTCGAGGTCGGTGAGTGTGAGGCGGCAGACGCCGCCCTTGGCCGTGGCGCCAATCTGCGCCAGCGCCATCAGGCTGGCCCACAGGCGCTCGCCGTTGATGCGCAGCGCGTCGGTGTTGGGGGTGCTCATCGTGAAGACTCCAAAAGGATTCAAACGGACATCAACGCACCACGGCCGTGGGCGCCAGGGTTTCGGTGCGGCGCTGCACGGCCTGGAAGTGGGGGCCAAACGCCGGGCGCTTGAGGTAGCGGCCCGCGCCCTGCACGGCGCGCAACTCGCCGTGGCTGTAGACCACCTGGCCTTGGCTGATGGTGGTGCTGGGCAAGCCGCGCACCGCCCGGCCTTCGAAGATGTTGAAGTCGCCCTTGGAGTGCTGCGTCTTGACCGAGATCGTCTTGGTGGCGGCCGGGTCCCAGAGCACCAGATCGGCATCGGCGCCTTCGGTGATGCAGCCCTTGCGCGGGTACAGGTTGAACAGCTTGGCGGTGTTGGCCGAGGTGATGGCCACGAACTCGCTGGGCGTGAGGCGGCCGGTGTTGACGCCCGCATCCCAGATCACCGCCAGGCGCTCTTCGATGCCGCCGCAGCCGTTCGGGATCTTGGCGAAGTTGCCCAGACCGGCGGCTTTTTGCGAGGCGCAGAAGGTGCAGTGGTCGGTGGCCGTGGTGTGCAGGCTGCCGGACTGCAGGCCGCGCCAGAGCATGTCTTGGTGGGCCTTGGGGCGGAACGGCGGGCTCATCACATGGGCCGCCGCGGTGGCGAAATCGGGGTGGCGGTAGACGCTCTCGTCCACCACCAGGTGGCCGGCCAGCACCTCACCGTACACACGTTGGCCGCGCGCACGGGCGCGGGCAATGGCCTCGGCCGATTCGATGCAGCTCACGTGCACCACGTAGATGGGCACGCCCAGCACATCGGCAATCGCGATGGCGCGGTTGGCGGCCTCGCCCTCCACCATCGGCGGGCGCGACAGCGGGTGGCCCTCGGGGCCGGTGATGCCCATCTTGGCCACCTCTTGCTGCAGCAAATACACCAGCTCGCCGTTCTCGGCATGCACGGTGGGCATGGCGCCGAGTTCGAGCGAGCGGCGGAAGCTGTTCACCAGCGTTTCGTCGTCGCACATGATGGCGTTCTTGTAGGCCATGAAGTGCTTGAAGCTGTTCACGCCTTCGTCGCGCACCAGCGTGCCCATGTCGGCACTCACCTGCTCGCCCCACCAGGTGATGGCGACGTGGAAGCTGTAGTCGGCGGCCGACTTCTCGGCCCAGCCGCGCCAGGTGCGGTAGGCGTCCATCAGCGGCTGCTGCGGGTCGGGGATCACGAAATCGATGATGCTGGTGGTGCCACCGGCCAGGCCTGCGGCCGTGCCGGTGTAGAAGTCATCCATCGTCACCGTGCCCATGAAGGGCAGCTGCATGTGGGTGTGTGGATCGATGCCGCCGGGGATCAGGTACTGGCCGCTGCCGTCCAACGTTTGCGCGCCAGCAGGGGCCAACGCAGCGGCCTGCGCGCCCACGGCGGCAATGCGGCCGTCCACACACAACACATCGGCCAACCCTTCGCGGTCGGCATTGACCACGGTGGCACCGCGGATCAGCAGGGCAGAAGTCATGGGGTCGCTCCTTCAACAATCAACAACAACAAGCTCGATCGGGTCACAGCCGTGGCGGCGGTGCACTCAGCCCGCCGCCACGGTTCACATCAAGCGCGCCTCAACGCAGCCGGGGCCGCCACCGGGCTCGCCGTGAGGCCATAAATGGCACCGGCCACGGCCAGGCTGAAGAACCAGCCGAAGTCGAACAGGCTGAGCAAGATCGGCGCCACGCTGGCCTTGTCGATCAGGCCCGACACCGCCAGGTAGCCCGGCAGGCAAGGCAACACGCCCAGCGCGAAAGCCAGCACGGCCTTCCCGTTCCAGCCCTTGCTGTACTCGTACTCGCCGCCGCGCACATACAGATCCTTCATGTTCAGGCGGGTTTTGCGCACCAGGTAGTAGTCGACCAGCAAGATGCCGGCGATGGCGCCCAGCAGCGTGCCGTAGCCGCCCAGCCAGGTGAAGAGGTAGCCGCCCGAGGTGGCGAGCAACTTCCAGGGCATGAACAACAGGCCGATCAGCGCGGCGATCAAACCGCCCATGCGAAAGCTGATTTTTTGCGGCGCGATCTGGCTGAAGTCATACGAGGGCGAGACCAGGTTGGCCGCCACATTGGTGGTCAGGTTGGCCAGCAAAATCACCACCAGGCCGAGGCCGGCGGCCACTGGGCCCATTTGCGTCAGCAGGCCGTCGGGGAAGAGCTGTGCCTTGCCGTACAAGATTTGCGACACCGAGAAACCGATCACGCCGACCAGCGAGAACAGCGCCATCGGCAGCGGCAGGCCCAGGGCCTGGCCGATCACCTGCTCGCGCTGCGATTTGGCAAAGCGCGTGAAGTCGGGGATGTTGAGCGCCAGCGTGGCCCAGAAGCCCACCAGGCCGGTGAGCGCGGCCCAGGTCTTGGGCCCGCCTTCGACCACCTTGGCCGGTAGGCTGAAGATCTGGCTCGGCGACACATGGACAAACGCCCAGATCACCAGCGCGACCGAGGCCGTGATCATCAGCGGCGCGGCCACCACTTCCAGCACACGCACCGATTCGAGCCCGCGCCAGATGAACCACAGGTGCACCGCCCAGAAAGCCAGGAAGCACACCAGCTGCGAGGTGCTGATGGTCTCGCCTGGAGCGGGGGCCGCGAGGCCCGCACCCAAGGTGTTGAGCAGCCCGTGCAGCGCCAGCGCGCCGAAGTAGCAGTTGATGGAGAACCAGCCGCAGGCCACCAGGCCGCGCAGCACGGCGGGCAGCGTCGCACCCTTCACGCCAAACGAGGCGCGCACCAGCACCGGAAACGGCAC
>JBEAOO010000216.1:0-5131 GCA_041164825.1 Pseudomonadota bacterium
TTACGCTCCACGCTTCCTCCCCACGCTCGGTCGCCCTCACGCAGTTGCGCTTCACTTGCCTCGCTGTGGTCAGCTCAGCCGGGGACTTGCACCCCGAAGATCGCGCCCATGCTGGGCGCACTGTCCTCCGCCGGCCTGCGGCCGGCTCCTCCTTGACCCGCGCAAAGCGAATGCGACACAGCGCGCCCCGACCGGTGGTGGCATGCGACGTCGACGCATGACGCGGCATGTGCAGGGGCGGTGATGGGCCGGGCCGATGTGCGCAGGTCAAGGGGGAATGGGCCGACCGAAGGGAGGACCAGGAGGACACGGAGCACATCTGCCCGGCCCATCGCCGCGCTCGCGCCGGTCGTCGAACGGGATACCTTTGAACGACATGGCGCATGAGCGGCTGAGCTGCAGGGGCATCCGCTGCTGGCTCAGCCCATGAGCCAGCCCGTTTCAGCTGAACCGCAAGTCGCCAAACCAAGCCTCACTGCGCACCTTCAGATCGTCGCTGTCGGTCAACACGCCCACGCCCACAATGCGGCCCGGTTCACCGCCAAACACCTGGCGGTAGTCGTCGATCACGTTGCGGCGGTGCGCGACCCAGCGCCCCGTGTCGCGCGGGCCGCTGTTGACCACCAGGTAGCGGATGCGCCCGCTGCGCGCATAACGGAACACGCTGCCCTCGGCCGCCTCGCCGTCCCACACATACATCAGCAAGGCAAAGGGCAAGGTGTGGCCGGTGAACAGCTCCACCTGCTCGTGAAACATCAGCTCGCGCAGGCTGAGCTGCGACATGTCGCCATCAAACGCCACGATCACCCGCGCCGGGCAGTCGTCGCGCGCGTCGTCGGCCACGGTGGCCGTGGTGGCAAAGGCGTCCACCCGCCAATCCCAGCTCAGCCAGGGCGTGCGCTGCGGGTCCACATTGACCTCGCAGCGCAAGCCCGACGTGGCGCTGTGGGCCACCGCATGCAGCACGCTCCGCTGGTCGCGGCGCACCACGTCGTAGTCGGTGGTGGGCAGGTCGCGGCGCATCACATGCGGCTGCCAGGCGGGCGACATCACCAAGCTGTCCGGGCCGGCCGCAAAAGCGGGCACGTTGCGCGGGCGCGGCGCGGCCGCCTTCGGCGTCATCACGTCATCAGGCGGTGCCCCCGCACATGCGCTCACACACACGCCGAGCGCACCGCGCGCCGCCCAACTGGCCGCATTCACACACCACTGGCGGCGCTTTGGATTCAATGCCTGGGGCACCAGTGAGCCGAGAGGCGCGGGGCGCAACAGGGGTGCGAAAGTGGGCTGAGACATGGCATCGCAGTCTAGGCAGACTTTGCGAGCGCGGTGTGACAAGACCCCGCGACCAAGCGAGGCGCGCCCCATCACCGCCAGACCGTCGAGGCCCTCGCGCCAATCGTCGAACGGCAAGCCTTCAAACCAAAAGCGACCGCAGACCCAGCGCCGTAACCCGCCAAAAACCGAACGCCCCGCCACGGTGACCTTGCACTTTTGAACGCCAGTCCGTGCCAGCGACTGTGGCAGCGCAAGACGCTCAGTCGAGCGGCGCGTAGTCGCTCACCACCGAGAAATCGGCGTGGCGCTCAATGGTCAGGTCGACCCGCTGGCCGGGCTGCAAGGCGGCCAAGCCGGAGCCCTGCGTGCTCTTGGTCACGGCCCAAGACCGGCGGGCATCGTCCGACAGGTAGGCCAAGCCCAGTTGAGGCAAGACCTCATCCACGGTGGCAGTGACATGCATCGAAGGCTGGCTCGGATGGATCATGGGAGGGCTCCTGTGGGATGTGACGAAAAGCACGTTACTTTAGGCCGAATCACCGCGCACATCCGGGAAAACACCAGGAATCGACTGTTTTAGTCGGGGAAATTCTTCTTCGTGGTGCGCAGCGAGCGGTGCAACGCACATCGTTGGTGCTTTTCTGGCGCCCTGTTGGTGCTCAAAGAGTGCCTGGCCGGCAAGAGGCACTCAAGGCTGAAAGCCTGCCGCCCCCAAAGCAAAGCTGCTGCCGTTGGCATAGCGCACCCGCACCGACGCACCGTCGGCCGCCCAAGTGACGCTGGGCAGGGTTTCGCTGCAATCCTCGCGCACGACGGTCAGCGCGTCGAAGGTGGTGACGGCGCTGGCGCTGGAGAGGGTCAGGTGCTCGTGGGCGCGGTAGCTTCGCGTGGGCAGCACCTCCACCCCGTCGAGGTCGAGAAACTGGCTGCTTTGCCGGCGCGCCAACACAGCGCCATCGCGTGTCACCACGTTCAAGCACACCTGAGCAGCGGCATTGGCGGTGCGCAGGCCGCCGTCGCTGGTGGGCGTCCAGGCGCCCACCGAATGAAAGTTGAGCTCGTAGGTGCGCGGCGTGGCGCTGCTGCTGGCGCTGTCGAGCACAAAGGCCATGCGCCGCGCCTTGTCGTAGGCCACGCTGCGCTGGTAGCGGTCGAGCAAGGCGGTCTGCGGCACGTCCCAGCGCACCGTGCGGTAGGCCGCGGTGAGGTCGGCGCTGGCACCGGCGCGGTCGCCATCCACCCGAAAACCCAGCAGCTGCGCGGGTGCTGCCATGGTTTGCGCCACGGTTTTGCGGGCCGTGGTTTCGTCCAGCGCCTGGCCCAGGCCGCCGTCCACCGTGAGTGCGTTTTTGGCTTTGGTGTGGCGGGCGTAGCGGCTGTGGTGCTCCGAGCCGTAGTAGTCGTAGTAGCCGCTGTTGACGATCAGCGGCAAGCCGCCGGCCGAGAACACGAACGAGCCGTTGTCGGCCATCGAGTGGTTGTAGGTGCCAAAACGCGAGGCGCGGAAATACAGGCTGCTGCGCGTGGGCGAGGCCACATCGGAGTGCATGGCCACCAGGCCGGCATCGGGAAACACCGCCGCGTCGGGCAGCGCGGCCGGCTTGGCGGTCACCGTGTCTTCGGGCGGGCTCAGCAGCCACAGGGGCTCCTGCAGCGTGGCGGTCGATTGGGTGGGGTGGCTACCCCACAACCAGGCGGCCACATCGCGGCCCACGCCGGCCGGCAACACCGCGGCAAAAAAGCGCGACACCGTGGCGTGGAACTCGTGCATGTAGGCATAGCGCCAGTCCGAGGCATCGCCAAACAGCGCAATGCCCATGTTGGGCTGCGCGCCGGCCAGCGAGGGCGGCGGCGTCAACATGGCCTGCCACAGCGGGCTGTTGCGCACCACCGCGCGCTGCGCCACCGGGGCGCCGGCCACATTGGCCATCACCACCAGCGCGGGCTGCACCGTCACCAGGTTGAACCAGCCGTAGGCGTGGCCGTTGCCGTCGGAGCCGTCTTGCTCGCCCCACACCAGCATATTGGGCACAAACCAGCGGAAGTACTCGGCCGCCATCGCGTCAAAGGCCGCGCTGCTGCCGGCCATCAGCAGCGTGGCAGCGGCGGCGAAACCCGCGCCGGTGACGCCGTGCGAGTCGTACGGCAAGCGGCCGGTGCGCAATGACGCAAACGAGCCGTCGTACTGCTGCTGCACACGTTGCGCCACGCGGGTTTCGATCAGCGTGCGCTCGATGGCGCTGAGCTGGTCAAACAGCAGGTCGTAGCCCGAGGCCAGGGCGTAAAAAATCTCGCGGTTGGCCTGGTCTTGCAGGGCCTCCGAGGTCATGCCCGCCGGATCCCAGCTGGCCAGGTGGCGCAGGCGGCGCAGCGCCTCGTCGCGCAAAGCGGTGTTGCGCGAGATCTGGGCCAGCAGCGCCAGCCGCGTGACGCTTTGGCCCAGCGTGGTGGCCGTGTTGGCGACGTCGTTGTTGTAGAGGTTGAGCGCATCGGCGCTGCCCAGGCTGGCCTGGGTTTGCACGGCGGGCTCGGCCGGCAGCGCCGCACCCACCAGGCCCTGCGCAGCGCTGAGCCAGCTGCTGTAGAGCGCATGGCGCAAGCCACTGGGGCGGGTGGCACTGCTCACGGCGGCCTGCCACACCGCCGCCTCGGGCAGCAAACGCGGGTGCGCCTTGCCACGGGCGTTGGCCAGCGCGGTGCTGGGGCTGGGCAGGCTGAGCGGCCAGGCTTCGGCACCTATGCGAAAACGCCGCTCCTGCGACACCGCATCGGGCCCCGCGCTGCTGGTGATGGCCACGCGCCAGCGGTAGTCACCGGCGGGCAACGGCGCCGTCAAGTGCAGGTAGGGCACGCTGCTGCTGAGCGCCGTGACGGTGGCGCCCGCGGCAGTGAGCAAGGTGAAGCGGTAGACCGCGCCGCTGGCGGGCGAGGGGTGCACCGGCCAGACAAAACTCGGCGCGTTGTCGGCCACCACCAGGCAGTCGCGCGGGGTGATGCGGCGGGTGTAGGTCGCCCCACTGGTGCTCATCCAATCGGCCGTGGTCGATGGCGCGCAGTGCAGGCTGAGGGTGCTGTTGTCGAAGGTGGTGGCCGTGGTGGTGGGCGCAACGGTGGCTGAGGCGTCGCCGCCCGTGTTCGTCACCGGGGCGGCGCTGCTGGGCACATCGGCACTGCCGCTGCTGGCCAGCCCGCCCGACGCGGCCGATGCCGCTGCCGCGCCTTGGGTCACTGCGGTGCCGGAGCCGGTGCCGGTGGGCGTGCCCGGGATCGTGTACAGGATCGGCTGCGTGGGATCGGCCCCGCCGCCACCGCAGCCACTCACGCCCGCCCCCACACCCGCCCCCACACCCGCCCCCACACCCGCGCCCGCGACACACACCCAGGCGACACTCGCCCAACGATCCCACGCCATGTCCGATCCTCCCAGCGGTGGGATGACCGGATCGCCCATGGCGACGGACCCACTCTGGCTGAGATATCGGCTGGGCGCGCCGCCACTGAATGCCAGGTGTGTGTCGAAATGATCGGGCGGCTGGGTGGCGCAAGCGAGCGACGACCCCATTGTCAGCAAGACTGCCGCAATGGCCCAGGGCGCCAGCTTGCATGCGTCAATCAGCGGGGCCACACCGCCCCTGAGTGGGCTGCGCTCGCGATGGCTCAGACCGCCGCCGTGGCGCGCGCCAGCGTGGCTGAAGGCAACCGAAGTTGGCCTTTTCAATGGAGGGCGCCTTTCGCCTGTGCTTGCGTTCAACGGTGCGAGCTCTCCGCGAACCAGAAGTTCAGTGCCCGCCACTGGGGAGCTGGTGTTGGGATGGGTGGTCGGAGCGTTGTGCCGCATTCGCTTTGCTCCGTG